>NZ_JBNCKV010000004.1:209742-473400 GCF_049841695.1 Micromonospora sp. DT178 | reverse complement strand
GGGGCCGCAGTAGTAGAAGTTGGGCTGGGCCTCGTAGCGCACGCCCAGCTCACGCTCGCCACCCTTGCGGTCCTGGGCCGCAACCGAGACGGGCTTGGTCTCGGCGGGGGCGGCGAGGGCGGTGGTGACGGGGCCGGCGATGGCGCCGCCGGTGAAGGCGAGCCCGGCAGCGGTCAGAGCGGTCTTACGCAGCATGTCGGTACGCATGATTCGTCTGCACCTTTCGATCGGGGGCACGCGACACACACCAAGGGGGGCGGGTGCGCCACGCATGAGGAAAGGTCGAACCAGGGTGCGCCCTCGCTGAGGCGGTGGGGCGCGTCCGGGGGATGTAACGACGCGGGCCCGGCCGGCATTCCGACCGTCGCCCGGGCCGTCGGGGCCCCCGGGGGGTTACGCGTTCACGATGGTTACAACGACCCGGGCCCCCGACCCATGCCGGCCGGGCCGGTGGCACCTGTCACCGCAGACTCCCGCAAATCGGACGGGCCGTCCGAGCGGGCTGCCGCGAACGGACATCGCGCATCGAACCGCACATCCGCCGGGGTGACCGGTGCATTGGTTGGCCGGGCGCCCAGAGGCCGGCACGACGGCCACAGACAGCGCGCCGAACGCCGCAGGGGCAAGCGCGAGGAGCGAGCGCATTCGTGATCAGGACGCCATGGACGTCATCCGCCCGCTTTGAGGTCCATGGCGTCCTGATCACGTTTGGCGGAGCGTGGTGCTCGGGGGAGAGCGGCGAGGGCTTGTCGAGGTCGGGCGGACGGCTCGCGGGAGGGGTCGGGGCTCGTCGGGGTCGTACTGCCGCCGGAGGCGGGGGAGCTGCGACCATGGCCGGCATGGAGATCTGGAACAACCCGTCCTGCTCGAAGTGCGCCGCCGCCCGTACCGCCCTCGACGAGGCGGGGGTCGGCTACGCGCTGCGCCCGTACCTGGACCGGCCGCCGAGCGCGGCGGAGTTGACCGAGGTGCTGCGCCGGCTCGACGCGCGCCCCTGGGACGTCTGCCGCACCCAGGAGCCCGTCGCGGTGGCCCTCGGCATGGCCGACTGGCCGCGCGACGAGGCGGCCGAGCCGCGCTGGCTCGAGGCGATGGTGGCCGCCCCCGAGCTGATCCAGCGGCCCCTGCTGCTGCTCGACGACGGCAGCGCGCTCGTGGGGCGTACCGCCGGGGCGCTGGCGGAGGCGGTGCGCCGCAGCGGCGCGACGCCCGGCACCGACGCGGACCCCGGCCCCCCGGCGACCGCGTCGGAGCGGCCCACGCCGGCCGGGTAGCGCGTTTCCGGACGGGTGCGGCGGGAATGCGCCGGTCGCAGGCGAACGACCGTACGTCGCAGAGGAGGGGTCGGATGCCGCGCCAGGGCCTGTCCACCGCCGCGCAGCGGCTCACCCCGGTCGCCGGCGCGCCCCTGTGGTGCGACGCGCGGGAGTTCGGGCTGCGCGGCGACGGCGTGACGAACGACCAGCCGGCGCTGTCGGCCCTGGTCGACCGCCTCGGCGAGGGCTACGCCGCCGACGGGCGGGCCCGGGTCATCTACTGCCCGCCGGGGATCTACTCGATCCGGGACGCCGGCACGGTGTGGCGCAGCGGGGTGTCGCTGATCGGCGCGGGACCGGGGATGACGCGGTTCCTGCTCAGCAACGAGGGGAACCGGGCGGACCCGACGCCGCTGGCGTTCTGGACCACGGTGCAGCACGGTGCGAGCCGCGACCGGCACATCGCCGACTGCACCTTCGCGGACTTCGAGATCGACGGCTCCGGCGTGGCGATGGTCGAGTACAACTACCTCGCCAAGGGGCTCGGCCTCCAGTACGTGGTGCGCGGCGTCTTCCGTAACCTCTACATCCACCACACGGGCGCCACCGGCCTCGGCTGCGACTTCCTCCAGGACAGCCTGATCGACGGCGTCGTCGTGGTCGGCTGCGGGCGGCTGGACAACGGCGAGGAGATGGGCGGCGCGGGCGTCGGCGTCGGCATCGGCGGGTGGGGCGACGTGGAGCGCCTCACGATCGCCAACTGCACCGCCGTCGGCAACGGCACCAACGGGATCTTCCTCGAACTCCAGAAGGACTACTGGACGCCGCCGCGCGGCTACCGCATCATCGGCTGCCACAGCCAGGCGAACCGCTTCGGCATCTCCGACTGGGGCCGACGGCCTGATCGTCTCCGCCTGCACCCTCACCGGCAACCTGGAGGCGGGCTTCGACGTCTCCGGCAACGGCACGGCGGGCGTCGCCGGCCGGGGCGGCATCGTCAGCGACTGCGTCATCGACCGCAACGTCCGCGACGGGATCAGCATGGGCAACACGCCCGGCCCGTACGCGGTGCGCGGGAACCGGATCAGCGCCAACGGGGCGTACGGCTACCACGAGCACGACCTGGGGCACGGCTACCGGGGCGCGGCGGCGGACGTGGTCGTCGACGGCAACGAGTTCTGGGACAACGGCCTGGACGCGATCCGGATCGACCGCCCGATGACCGACGCGATCGTGGTGAACAACCGGATCCGCAACAACGGCCGGCGGTGCGCCCCGGCCGCCACCGGCAGTGGCGAGTCGGTGCGCTACCACCACCGGTCCGTCACCGACCTGAGGGCGCACTGGTCGCACGACGGGCACCGGGGCAAGACGGTGCGGGTCGGGTCACGCACGGCTGTGGTGGTGTCCAACACCGACACCGTCCTCACCCTCGCCGAGGTGCGGGCGGATGCCCCCACCGGCTGGAACGAGGACACGCCGCCGCCCGGAGCGTCGTACGAACTGCCGGCGGCCCCGCCGATCCGGGCCGGCATCACCGTCAACGCGCCGTTCGACTCGGCCACCGTGCGGGGCAACCGGATCTGGGACCACCGCGACGAGCAGACCCAGACCTACGGGCTCTGGATCACCCCGGCCGGCAGTTGCGTGTCCTGCCGCATCGAGGACAACGACCTCGCCGGCAACGCCGCCGGGGCCGTGCGGCTCGACACCCCGCCCGTCGGCGGGCGCTGGGAACGTAACCACCACGACGTCGACTGACGCCGGCGGCACTCAGCGCGCGTCGTCGGCGGGCGCCGTCGCTTCCGCGTGCCGGTCGCGCAGCCGGGCCCGGATCTCCTCCGGGGTGTACGCCCGGCGCCGCCGCTCGGCCCGGGCGATGACCACGCCCGACGCCGCCACGCCGGCGAGGCCCGCCAGCCCGAGCACCTTCCACCACCGCATCTGTTGCCGCATCGGCCTAGGGTAGACCCCCATGAGCATCAGCCTGGACGAGGCCGTGGACCTGACCCGTACCGGCGACGTGTGGGTGTTCCGGGGCCGCAGCGTGCCCGATCGGGCCATCCAGTTCACCACCAACAGCCCGGTGAACCATGTCGGCATGGCGGTCGTGCTGGACGACATGCCGCCCCTGATGTGGCACGCCGAGCTGGGCAGGTCGCTGCCCGACATGTGGACGGGCACCCACCAGCGCGGCGTGCAACTGCACGACCTGCGCGACGCGGTCTGCGTCTGGGCCAACCGGTACGGCCAGCGGGGCTGGCTGCGCCAGCTCGACCCGCCGGCCGACGCGGAGATGGAGAAGGCGGTGCTGCGCACCGTCGCGCGCCTGGACGGCACCCCGTTCCCGTCCACCGCCCAGCTCGCCTGGCGCTGGCTGCGGGGCCGGGTCCCGGCGGTGCGGCTGCCGGCCCTGCCCGGCCGGACGGGGGACCGCCCCGGCGGCCCGGCGTCCGGCCGCCCCGGGGCGGTCGCGTCCGACCGCGCCGGTGCCGCCGTGCGCGACCGGGCACTGGAGACGGCGTACTGCGCGGAGGTGGTCGCGGTGACCTACGAGGCGATGGGGCTGCTGCCGGCCGGGCGGCGTCCCAACTGGTACGACCCGGGCCGGTTCTGGAGCGGCGACGACCTCGGCCTCGCGGGCGGCGCCCGGCTCGGGGCGGAGATCGAGGTGCGCATCCCGCCGCGCTGAGGTTTGGCCCGCCGTCCGGCCGGCAATTGCTGTCCCCGTGAGAGCCTCCACCGATCTGGACACGCTGACCGACTTCTTCGACCGGTACGGCGTGGCGCTGACCACCGGCGACGTGGCCGCCATCGCCAGCTGTTACGCCCTGCCCGGGATGGTGGTGGCCGACACGTACAGCTTCTCGTTCACCTCACCGGCGGCGGTGGCACTGTCCTTCGTGGGCGCGGCCCCCGACTACCAGGAGCGCGAGCTGGTCGCGGCGCACGCGGCCATCGAGGACGTGCACCCGGTGTCGGCGCTGCTGACCATGGTGGCCGTGGAGTGGGAGTTCCTGGACAGCCACGGCCGGGCGGTCCCCGGCGAGCGCTACCGCTACCTGCTGCGGTCCACCGACGCCGGCCCGGTCATCTGCACGGTCCTGCGGACCGCCTGACCGCCGGCGGGACCGCGGCTCCCTCCGACTGCGGCGCCCCCCCACGCGGTGCCGGTACGCGGCGCGCCCGGACGGTCGCACCAGGTCGCCACGGACCGCTACGCTGCCCGGAGGACCGCGGGAGGAGGGGCATGTCCGGCACGCGCCGAACATCGAGCAAGTCCTACGGCACGACCGCCATCGCGTCCTCGCCGTGGATCGTGGTGTCCGTCGGCGTCGCGGTGATGGTGGTCCTGCTGGCCATCGCGCTCGGCACCTACCGGGGGCGCGGCCCCGCGTTCGACGCGCAGCCCGGCCCGCCGCTGCCGACCGTCGGCCTGGCCGACCCGGAGCCGTCGGCGACCAGCCCGACGGCCACGCGCTCGCCCCGGGCGCCGGCCACGTCGTCCGGCCGCTCCACCGTCCGGCCCACCCCGACGCGGTCCACGCCCGCCCGCAGCAGCGCCCCGCCGTCCCCGACCCCCAGCGGGAGCGAGGAGACGGCGCTGGTCGCGCCGCCGTCGTCGGCGTCCCCGCTGACGGGCCGGTACCGGGTGGTGGAGTCGTACGCGGACGGGTTCGTCGGGGAGGTGCTGGTCAGCAACGCGTCGTCGACCGGCCGGGGCTGGACGGCGCGGCTGACCTTCCCGGGAGCGCGGCTGGGCAGCGCGTGGATCGAGGGCGCGCCACAGGGGACGGCGCAGCGGATCGACGACGGCTTCACCTACCGCAGCGGCGGCGACCTGCCCGGGGGCGCGTCGACCACGCTGCGGTTCTACGTCCAGGGCACGCAGAGCCGCCCGGCGAGCTGCACGGTCGAGGGCGGCGCCTGCCGCGTCTAGCTGACCCTCTTCCCGTACGGCCCGGCGTGCACCCGCCGGGCCGTTCCTTTTGCAAGCGTCCTGCCGTGTTACGACTTTGTTTGCAAGGTATTGCAGAACGTTTCGGCAAGAGCTAGCGTGCGGGCCAGTCAGCGACCAGAGGAAGGCGTCGATGAAACCCCCGCCGATACCGCGCAAGGCCCTGCTCGCCCTCGTCTCCCTGCTCACCCTCGCCCTCGTCGGCACCCCGCTCGCCGTGCGCCAGCTCGGCGCCGACGCCCCCGACGGCACCGGCCCACTGGTCACCACCGGCGCCGCGCAGTGGCGCACCGAACCCTCGGCGGAGGCGCTGCTCGCCGCCGGCAGCCGCCAGGCCCGCGCCGAGCAGTTCTACTTCGTCCTGCCGGACCGGTTCGCCAACGGCGACCGGCGCAACGACACCGGCGGCCTCACCGGGGACCGCCTCTCCACCGGCCTCGACCCGAAGGACAAGGGCTTCTACCACGGCGGCGACCTCAAGGGCGTCATGGACCGGCTCGACTACATCGAGGGGCTCGGCACGACGGCCATCTGGCTCGCGCCCATCTTCAAGAACCGTCCGGTGCAGGGCACCGTAGCCGACGTCTCCGCCGGCTACCACGGCTACTGGATCACCGACTTCACCCAGGTCGACCCGCACTTCGGCACCAAGGAGGACCTGAAGCGGCTGGTCGCGCTGGCGCACCGGCGGGGGATCAAGGTCTACCTCGACGTCATCGTCAACCACACCGCGGACGTCATCACCTACGCCGAGGACAAGTACAGCTACGTGGACAAGGCCACCTCCCCGTACACCGACGCGCAGGGGCGTCCCTTCGAGGACCGCAACTACGCCGACGGCAGCCGGGACTTCCCGAAGGTGGACACCACGTCGTTCCCGTACACCCCGACGTTCGCGAACCCGGCCGACGCGAAGGTCAAGGTCCCGGCGTGGCTCAACGACCCGACGATGTACCACAACCGGGGCGACTCCACCTTCGCCGGGGAGAACAGCGAGTACGGCGACTTCTTCGGCCTCGACGACCTGTGGACCGAGCGCCCCGAGGTGGTGCGCGGCCTGACCAAGGTCTACTCCGACTGGGTGGCCTCCACCGGCGTCGACGGCTTCCGGCTGGACACCGTCAAGCACGCCAACCTCGAATTCTGGCCGCAGTTCAGCCAGGGCGTCGAGCGCGCCGCCGCCCGCGCCGGCAAGAAGGACTTCTTCATGTTCGGCGAGGTCTACAGCGCCGACCCGGAGATCACCTCGACGTACGTGCGGCGCGGCGGCCTGCCGGCCACCCTCGACTTCGCCTTCCAGGAGGCGGCGCGCGGCTACACCGCCGGCGACGGCTCCGCCAGGGCGCTCGCCGACGTGTACGCCCGCGACGACCTCTACCGTGCCCGGGACACCGACGCGGGCCGGCTGACCACCTTCCTCGGCAACCACGACATGGGCCGGATCGGCTCGTTCATCGCCGGCGGCGGCACCGACCCGGCCACCCACCTGCGCCGCGACCAGCTCGCCCACGAGCTGATGTTCCTCACCCGCGGCCAGCCGGTCGTCTACTCCGGCGACGAGCAGGGCTTCACCGGACCGGGCGGCGACAAGGACGCCCGGCAGGACATGTTCGCCTCGAAGACCCCCGACTACCTCGACGACGACCTGCTCGGCACCGACCGTACGCACGCCAGCGACCAGTTCGACCGCACCCATCCGCTCTACCGGGCCATCGCCGAGCTGGGCGCGTTGCGCCAGGCGCACCCGGCGCTGCGCGACGGCGTGCAGGTCGGCCGGTACGCCGCCGACGGCCCCGGCGTCTTCGCGTTCTCCCGGATCGACCCGAAGCAGCGCACCGAGTACGTCGTCGCGGTGAACAACGCCGCGACGGCGCAGACTGTCACCGTGGACACCTGGTCGGCCGGCGCCACCTTCACCGGCGTCTACGGCGCATCGGCCGCCCCGGTCGCCGGCGCGGACGGCAGACTCACGCTGACCGTGCCGCCGCTGTCGGCGGTGGTGCACCGCGCCGGCACCCCGATCGCGTCGCCCGACGCCGCGCCCCGGATCACGATCACCGCCCCGGCGCCCGGCGCGCCCGTCGCCACGAAGGCCGCCGTCACCGCGCAGGTCACCGGCGACCCGCTGGCCACCGTCACCGTCGCCGCCCGGGTCGCCGGCGGCAGGTGGACGCTGCTCGGCAGCGCCGACCGGGCCCCGTACACGGTGCACCACGACCTGACCGGGCTGGCCGGCGGCACGAAGGTCGAGTACAAGGCCGTCGTCCGCGACAGTAAGGGCAGCACCGCGACCGCCCG
This sequence comes from Micromonospora sp. DT178, assembly GCF_049841695.1. Classification (NCBI taxonomy): domain Bacteria; kingdom Bacillati; phylum Actinomycetota; class Actinomycetes; order Micromonosporales; family Micromonosporaceae; genus Micromonospora; species Micromonospora sp. DT178. The sequence goes on along the minus strand of NZ_JBNCKV010000004.1, from coordinate 465,888 downwards.
GTCCACCGCGACCGTGGGCACCCCGGCGCAGTCCGCGTCCCGCGACTGGGCCGTGGTGCACTACCAGCGCCCCGCCGGCGGCTACGACGACTGGGGCCTCTACGCCTGGGGCGACATCGACCCCGCGTACGTCACCGAGTGGCCCAAGGGCCAGCCGTTCGCCGGCGAGGACTCCTACGGCCGGTTCGCCTGGGTGAAGCTCAAGCCGGGCGCGAAGTCGGTCGGCTTCCTGGTGGTCGACAAGTCCGGGAACAAGGACGTGGAACAGGATCGGACGATCGACGTGACGAAGACCGGCGAGGTCTGGGTCAAGCAGGGCGACCCGGCGACGTACCCGAGCCGGCAGGCCGCCACCGGCGAACCCGACCCGCCGGTGGAGGACGGCACCGCCCTCATCCACTACCGCCGCGCCGACGGCAACTACGACGGCTGGGGCCTGCACCTGTGGGACGGCGCCGCCAACCCGACGGACTGGGCCGCCCCGCTCGCCCCGGCCCGGATCGACGCCTTCGGCGCGGTCTTCCGGGTACCGCTGGCCGCCGGGGCGACCGGGCTGAGCTACATCATCCACAAGGGGGACGAGAAGGACCTGCCGACCGACCAGCGGCTCGACTTCGCCGACGCCGGACGCGAGGTGTGGCTGCTCGCCGGCACGCCCGGGCGGCTGCTGCCGTCCACCGCCTCCGGCGCCGCAGGCGACGTCGACATCACGAAGCAGAAGGCGCACTGGATCGACCGCTCCACCGTCGCCTGGCAGACCGGGCCCACCGACGGCAGGACGTACGACCTGGTCGCCGCCCCGGCCGGCGGGGTGACCGTCGCCGACGGCGAGCTGGTCGGGACGTACACGACGCTGCCGTTGACCGCGCAGCGCAACGGGCTCACCGAGGCCCAGCGCGCGGCCTTCCCGCACCTGTGGGCGCACGGCGCCTTCACGCTCGACCGGCGGGACCTGGCGAAGGTCCCGGCGGCCCTGCGCGGGCAGCTCCTGGTGACCGAGCGGGACGCGGCGGGCGCCCTGCTCGCCGCGACCGGCGTGCAGATCCCCGGCGTGCTCGACGACGTCTACGCCCGGGCCACCGACGCGAGGCTCGGGCCGACCTTCGCCGGCGGGGTGCCGACGCTGGCCGTCTGGGCGCCCACCGCCCGCACGGTCTCGCTCCAGCTCTTCGACTCGCCGACCGCGACGCCGAGGACCGTGGCGATGCGTCGGGACGACCGCACCGGCGTCTGGTCCGTGCGCGGCGCCCGCGACTGGACCGGCAGGTACTACCGGTACCAGGTCCAGGCGTGGCAGTCGGCGACGCAGAAGATGGCCACCGCCGCCGTGACCGACCCGTACTCGGTGGCGCTGGCGCCGGACTCCACGCACAGCCAGATCGTGGACCTGGCCGACCCGGCGCTCGCGCCGGCCGGGTGGGCCGCGCTGCGCAAGCCGGCGGCCGTGCCGTCGACGAAGGTGCAGATCTCCGAGCTGTCCGTGCGGGACTTCTCGATCGCCGACAGCACCGTGCCCGCGGAGCGGCGGGGCACCTACCTCGCCTTCACCGACCCGGGCACCGCCGGCATGAAGCACCTGAAGGCGCTCGGCGACGCCGGGGTGACCCACCTGCACCTGCTGCCCGCGTTCGACTTCGCCACGATCCCCGAGCGGCGCGCCGACCAGCGGCAGCCGGCCTGCGACCTGGCCGCGCTGCCGCCGGACTCCGAGCAGCAGCAGAGGTGCGTCGCGGCCGTGGCCGACACCGACGGCTACAACTGGGGGTACGACCCGCTGCACTACACCGTGCCGGAGGGCGGCTACGCCGTCGACCCGGCCGGCGCGAAGCGCACCACCGAGTTCCGGCGGATGGTGGCCGGCGTCAACGGCGCCGGGCTGCGCGTGGTGATGGACGTCGTCTACAACCACACCTCGGCGGCGGGCGCCGACCCGAAGTCGGTGCTCGACCAGATCGTGCCCGGCTACTACCACCGGTTGCTCGACGACGGCAGCGTCGCCAACTCGACCTGCTGCGCCAACACCGCCCCCGAGCACGCCATGATGGGCAAGCTCGTGGTGGACTCGCTGGTCACCTGGGCCAAGGCGTACAAGGTGGACGGTTTCCGGTTCGACCTGATGGGCCACCACCCGAAGGCGAACATCCTGGCCGTCCGCGAGGCGCTCGACGAGCTGACCGTCGCCCGCGACGGCGTGGACGGGAAGAAGATCCTGCTCTACGGCGAGGGCTGGAACTTCGGCGAGGTCGCCGACGACGCCCGGTTCGTGCAGGCCACCCAGGCCAACATGGCCGGCACCGGGATCGGCACGTTCAACGACCGGCTGCGCGACGCGGTACGCGGTGGCGGGCCCTTCGACGCCAACCCCCGGGTGCAGGGCTTCGCCTCCGGCCTGTTCACCGACCCCAACGGCGACGACGTGAACGGGTCCACGGCCGAGCAGCGGGCCCGCCTGCTGCACCAGCACGACCTGATCAAGGTGGGACTCACCGGCAACCTGCGCGGATACCGGTTCACCGACTCGTCGGGCCGGCAGGTGACCGGCGCGCAGGTCGACTACAACGGCTCGCCCGCCGGCTACACCGCCGCGCCGGGGGAGGCGGTCACCTACGTCGACGCGCACGACAACGAGATCCTGTACGACGCGCTGGCGTACAAGCTGCCGCAGGACACCCCGGCGGCGGACCGGGCCCGGATGCAGGTGCTGGCGCTGAGCACGGTGGTGATGGGGCAGGGGCCCGGGTTCGTCACCACCGGCACCGAGCGGCTGCGCTCGAAGTCGCTGGACCGCAACTCGTACAACTCGGGTGACTGGTTCAACCAGATCCGCTGGGACTGCGCCCAGGGCAACGGCTTCGGCGCCGGCCTGCCGCCCGAGCAGGACAACCGTGACAAGTGGCCGTACGCCAAGCCGCTGCTGGCCGACCCGGCGCTGGTGCCGGACTGCGCGGCGATCGACCTGGCCGACGCCCGCTACGCCGAACTGCTGAGGATCCGGGCCTCCTCGCCGGTCTTCGGGCTGACCACGGCGGAGCAGGTGCAGAAGCGGGTCGCCTTCCCGCTCTCCGGAGCGGGGGAGACCCCCGGCGTGCTCACGATGACGCTGGACGGTCGGGGCCTCGACGGGCGGTGGACGTCGGTGACGGTGGTCTTCAACGCCACCGGCGAGACGGCGACGCAGCGGCTGACCGGGCTGCGCGGGGCGGACGTCGCGCTGCATCCGGTGCTGCGGGCCTCGGCCGACGAGGCGCTGCGGACGGCCTCGTTCGACCGGGCCAGCGGCACGTTCACCGTGCCGGCCCGCAGTGTGGCGGTCTTCGTGCAGCAGTAGGTGTCGCACGTGTCCGGCCCCCTTCCGCCGAGCGGAAGGGGGCCGGACCGTCCTCTGCGTCAGCCGATGCCGTCGCAGCTGGTGCCGCGTGACTGTGCTCAGTTGGCGCAGCCGGGGACGTTGGTGCAGTTGCGGGGTTCGTTCTTCTTGATGATGGTCTTGTTGTCGAGGTTGACGGTGGCGTTGTTGGCGTTGAAGATGCCGCCCGCGCCGGCGGTTTCGGCGGCGAAGTTGCCGACGATCTTGCTGTTGCGGATGGTGAGGACGGCGTTGTTGTCGTTGTAGATGGCGCCGCCCTGTTCGGCGTGGTTGCCCTTGAACTCGCTGTCGTAGAGGTTCAGGGTGTCGCCGTTGAACAGGCCGCCGCCGTTGTCGCCGGCGGTGTTGTCGGCGAAGTGGGTGTGCTTGATGGTGGCGATGTTGTCGCTGTCGTGGAAGACGCCGCCGCCGTCGTCGGTGGCCTTGTTTCCGGCGATGATGACGTATTCCAGCAGCATGGTGGAGTCGCCGTCGTTGTGGATGCCGCCGCCGTTGTCGTTGGCGGTGTTGTGGGCGATCTTGGTGCGGGTGACGGTGAGGCGGGCGTCGTCGTCGCTGTGGATGCCGCCGCCGTCGTTGCTGGTCTTGTTGTTGGTGATCTGGCTGTAGGCGACGGTGGTGATGCCGTTGTCGCGGTTGGCGATGCCGCCGCCGTCGCCGCCGCTGTTGCCGGTGCCGGTGGCGGTGTTGTTGTCGATGCGGGAGTCGTGGACGGTCAGTTCGCCTTCGTTGTAGATGGCGCCGCCGTTGCCGCCGTTCTCGCCGTTGCCGCGGGCGTGGTTGTCGGCGAGGGTGCTGTCGTGGATCTCGACCTCGCCGAGGTTGTAGATGGCGCCGCCGTTGCCGCCGTTGCCGGTGCCGGTGGCCCGGTTGTCGACCAGCTTGGTGTGCTTCAGGGTGGCTTCGCCGCCCTCCTGCACGAGCAGGGCGCCGCCGTTGGCGCGGCTCGGCAGCTGCGGCGGGGCGGTCACCTGGCCGCCCTTGAGGGTGAGGTCCTTTAGGGTCAGATCGCCGCCGGAGGCGACCTCGAAGAACCGGAACAACTCGGTGCCGTCGTGGAAGAACGTCGAGTTGTTGCCCAGGATCGTGATGCGCTGGCCGATGACGGGGAAGGCGTTGTTGGCGGTCTGCTCGGTGAACTTGTAGGTGCAGTCCTTGGCCAGCTTGAACGCCCCGCCGTTGTCCTCGTTGGCCCTGTTCACCGCCTCGACCAGCACGTCGGTGTCACACGGCAGTTCCCTGGCGTCCTTGCCATCGCGACCGTCCCGGCCGTCCTTGCCGTCCTTGCCGTCGCGACCGTCCTTGCCGTCGCGGGCGTCCTTACCCTGCCAGTCCTTGCTGTCCTTGCCCTGCCAGTCCTTGCCCTGCCAGTCGTCCTGGCCACCGCGGGCGTCCTGCCCGTCCTGGCCCTTGCCGGTCTCGCCCGCACGGTCGTCGCGACCGGCGGCGTCGTCCTTGGCGACCTGCTCGGCCGTGGACCACTTCAGGTCGGCGAGACGGTCGACCCCGACGGCGCCCGCGCTGCCCGCGGCGGCGACGCCGGCGAGGCTGGCCACGCCGGTCAACCCGGCGACGCCGGTGGCGAGCCACAGCTTGCGCCGGGTCTTCGGCGCGGTGTTCTCGGCGTTCTTGCGAAGGTAGTTGGACATCGGAGCTCTCTGCTCTCTCCTCGTACCAGACAGGGCCGCTCCGCCACCGCGGGCTGCCCTGGCTACAAATCGGTTGTAGCTACTGAGGCCCACCGTATGAGAATGTTTTTCTCTTCACGGCCATATCCGAAAGGAACCCACGTTAGGGGTGACACGGGCCAGGGTGGGACGGTCCGGACGGCGAGGAGTGCGGCTGCGTAGTCGTGCCGAACCGGTGGCCTGCGTCACGGGTCGCCTCAACCGGGCGCAACCCGACCACGGGCTGGCGCCTTGCCGGCCCCGAGACGGGATCGTCCTGGACTGGCGCCGCACGGAAGGGATCCCTTCCCCCGGGCACGGGGGAAGGGATCCCTTCGTTATGTGGTGGTTCAGTTGGCGCAGCCGGGGACGTTGGTGCAGTTGCGGGGTTCGTTCTTCTTGATGATGGTCTTGTTGTCGAGGTTGACGGTGGCGTTGTTGGCGTTGAAGATGCCGCCCGCGCCGGCGGTTTCGGCGGCGAAGTTGCCGACGATCTTGCTGTTGCGGATGGTGAGGACGGCGTTGTTGTCGTTGTAGATGGCGCCGCCCTGTTCGGCGTGGTTGCCCTTGAACTCGCTGTCGTAGAGGTTCAGGGTGTCGCCGTTGAACAGGCCGCCGCCGTTGTCGCCGGCGGTGTTGTCGGCGAAGTGGGTGTGCTTGATGGTGGCGATGTTGTCGCTGTCGTGGAAGACGCCGCCGCCGTCGTCGGTGGCCTTGTTTCCGGCGATGATGACGTATTCCAGCAGCATGGTGGAGTCGCCGTCGTTGTGGATGCCGCCGCCGTTGTCGTTGGCGGTGTTGTGGGCGATCTTGGTGCGGGTGACGGTGAGGCGGGCGTCGTCGTCGCTGTGGATGCCGCCGCCGTCGTTGCTGGTCTTGTTGTTGGTGATCTGGCTGTAGGCGACGGTGGTGATGCCGTTGTCGCGGTTGGCGATGCCGCCGCCGTCGCCGCCGCTGTTGCCGGTGCCGGTGGCGGTGTTGTTGTCGATGCGGGAGTCGTGGACGGTCAGTTCGCCTTCGTTGTAGATGGCGCCGCCGTTGCCGCCGTTCTCGCCGTTGCCGCGGGCGTGGTTGTCGGCGAGGGTGCTGTCGTGGATCTCGACCTCGCCGAGGTTGTAGATGGCGCCGCCGTTGCCGCCGTTGCCGGTGCCGGTGGCCCGGTTGTCGACCAGCTTGGTGTGCTTCAGGGTGGCTTCGCCGCCCTCCTGCACGAGCAGGGCGCCGCCGTTGGCGCGGCTCGGCAGCTGCGGCGGGGCGGTCACCTGGCCGCCCTTGAGGGTGAGGTCCTTTAGGGTCAGATCGCCGCCGGAGGCGACCTCGAAGAACCGGAACAACTCGGTGCCGTCGTGGAAGAACGTCGAGTTGTTGCCCAGGATCGTGATGCGCTGGCCGATGACGGGGAAGGCGTTGTTGGCGGTCTGCTCGGTGAACTTGTAGGTGCAGTCCTTGGCCAGCTTGAACGCCCCGCCGTTGTCCTCGTTGGCCCTGTTCACCGCCTCGACCAGCACGTCGGTGTCACACGGCAGTTCCCTGGCGTCCTTGCCGTCACGGCCGTCCTTGTCCTTGCCATCGCGACCGTCCCGGCCGTCCTTGCCGTCGCGGGCGTCCTTGCCCTGCCAGTCCTTGTTCTGCCAGTCGTCCTGGCCACCGCGGGCGTCCTGGTCGCCCTTATTGTCGTCTTCCTTGACGGCGCCCGCGTCGGCCGTGTCGGCGTCGCTGACGTGCTGCTTCGGGGCTGCCGACTGCGCGTCCGACAGCCGGTTCGCGCCGCCGGGCCTGTCATCGCGAGCGGCCAGGCCGCCCAGTGCCGCCAGGCCGACCACGCCGGTCAGTCCGGCGACGCCCGCAGCCACCCAGAGTTTGCGCCGCCCTCGGGTCGGTGCGCCCGTGGGGGCGCCACCGTCGGGAGTCGTTACGTCCTTGGACATCAGAGCCTTCCGCCCTTTCCTGCTGCCAGACGGGGCCGCACCACGCGAAGAGGCGCGACCAGCCACAAATGGGTTTGTAGCCTGTGATAGACACCGTATGAGAATGTTCCTCGCGAGAGGCGTGAATCCGAAAAAGCCCCGCATTCGCCTCACGTCGGGCGCGAGGCGCCAACCTGGTGGCTCCGGGCAGGAAGTGGGTGAGCAGCGCAGACGCCGACGGGCCCCGCCGCCGGTCGCGTCGAAAGTCGCAACCGGCGGCGGGGCCCGCCGTGTGGTCGTACCCCTGGGATCAGCCCGGCAGGCGCGGCCCAGCCTCGCGCTGCTCGGCCAGCCAGGTCTCCACCTCGTCGGCGGCACGCGGCAGCCCGGCGGAGAGGTTCACCGCGCCGGTCGCGGTGACCAGGATGTCGTCCTCGATCCGGACGCCGATCCCGCGCAGCTCCTCGGGAACCAGCTCGTCCTCCGGCTGGAAGTAGAGCCCGGGCTCGACGGTGAGCACGTAGCCCTCGCCCAGCGTGCCGTCCCGGTACTTCTCCTTGCGGGCGTTGGCGCAGTCGTGCACGTCGATGCCGAGCATGTGGCTGGTGCCGTGCAACGTCCAGCGCCGGTACACCGTCGACCTGGCGTCCATGGCCTCGTCGACGCTTCCCGGCAGCAGACCCAGGTCGGACAGCGCCTGGGCGAGCACCCGCATCGAGGCCAGGTGGACCTCCCGGAACGCCACGCCGGGCCGGATGGCGTCGATGCCGGCCTGCTGCGCGGCGTGCACGGCGTCGTAGACCTGGCGCTGGAGCGGGGTGAACCGACCGTCGACCGGCAGCACCCGCGTGACGTCGGCGGTGTAGAGGTTGCGGTTCTCCACGCCCATGTCCATCAGCAGCAGCTCGCCCGGCCGCGTCTTGCCGTGGTTGTGCACCCAGTGCAGGATCGTGGCGTGCTCGCCCGCGCCGACGATCGAGCCGTAGCCGACGTCGTTGCCGTCGTGCCGGGCGCGTAGCGCGAAGATCCCCTCCAGCAGCCGCTCCGACACGCCCCGGTCCGCCGGCAGCGCCCGGGCCACGTCCTCGAATCCCCGGACGGTCGCGTCGACCGCGTCCTGGAGCTGGGCGATCTCCCACTCGTCCTTGACCAGCTTCAGCTCCGAGATGGCGATCGCCAGCTCCCGGTCGCGGGCCGGCTGGCCCTCGGCGCGGTGGCCGTCGTACGGGCGCACGGCCGTGTCCACCCGCGCGTCGAAGCCGCGCAGCACCCGGGTACGCCCCGGCGCCAGGTCGGCCAGCGTCGCGTCCAGCTCGGTCAGGTCCGCCGTGGGCAGGCCCAGCTCGGTCGACTTCTCGGCCAGGGTGTGCCGCCGGCCGACCCACAGCTCGCCGTGCCGGCTGCGGAAGAACTCGTCGGTCCGCCGCGACGAGCGGGGCCGCATGTACAGGGTGGCGTCGTGGCCCGACCCGTTCGGCCGCAGCACGAGCACGCCGTCCGGGTCGTGGTCGCCGGTCAGGTAGGCGAAGTCGCTGCCCGGGCGGAACGGGTGGTCGGTGTCGTTGGCGCGTACCTTCTCGCCACCGGTGGGGATCACCAGGGTCTCGCCCGGGAAGGCCGCCGAGAGCGCGGCCCGTCGCTTGGCGTGGTTCGGCACCTCGGGTCGCGGGCCGACCGGCAGGGTGGTGTCCCGCCAGCCCTGCCGCATGAACGCCAGGAACGCCTCGGGGAAGTCCGGGTCGTGCGACTCGGTGCCGTCCGCCGGCCGGCTGTCGGTACGTCCCTCGGTCATGCTCCGCTCCCTCCGCGTCTTCGCAGGTCAGACGGTACCGCGCGCCGCCGGGGCCCGGCCGGGCCCCGACGGTGGCGGGTGCCGTGCGCGGCGGATGCCACCCGTACGCGCCGTCCGCCGCACCGGCCGGCTCCGGACGCGGGTCCCGGCCAGCCGTGCGGCGTCGCGGTGGGGGAGAGCCCAGCGGTGCCGCGACGGCCGCTCGGGCCGCGTGGAAAGATGACGACCATGTGCGGACTCCTGGCCTTCTTCAGTGCGCGCGGCGACGCCGCCGCCCACCGCGACAACATCGCCGGGGCGTTGGAATGCCTGCACCACCGCGGACCGGACGAGACCGGTGTCGAGGTGGTCGGCGACGCCTCCGGCCGGTACGCGGACGGGGTGTTCGCGCACAAGCGGTTGGCGATCATCGACGTGGCCTCCAGCCAAGAGCCCCTGTCCTACGCGAACGGGCGCTACCTGCTCACCTTCAACGGTGAGATCTACAACTACATCGAGCTGCGCGAGGAGCTGATCCGGACCTTCGGCGCGCAGTTCGCCACCGCCGGTGACGGCGAGGTGATCGTCGCCGGCTACCACTTCTGGGGCGAGCAGGTGCTCACCCGGCTGCGCGGCATGTTCGCCTTCGTCATCTGGGACCGGCAGGAGCGCCGCGCGTTCGGCGGCCGGGACTACTTCGGCATCAAGCCGCTGCACTACCTGGAGACCGCCGACGGCCTCTACCTCGCCTCGGAGAAGAAGGCGCTGCTGCCCTTCGCCCACTCCAACTACCAGGGCGACGCCGGCATCGACACGGCCAACCTCAGCCACTACCTGACCCTCCAGTACGTGCCCGAGCCCGGCACCCTGCACAAGGGCATCAGCCGGATCGGCTCCGGCGAGTACCTGACCTGGACCCCGGGCGGGCGCATCGACGTGCGCCGGTGGTACCGGCCGGTGTTCCGGCCCACCCCGGTCGCCGATGAGCAGCGGCTCTACCACGAGATCCGGGAGACGCTGCGCGAGAGCGTCCGGATGCACATGCGCTCCGACGTGCCGGTCGGCTCGTTCCTCTCCAGCGGCATCGACTCGACCGCCGTGGTCGCGCTGGCCCGGGAGTTCAACCCGAACATCCTCACCTTCACCGTCGGCTACGACGTCCCGGGCTACTCGGAGATCGACGTCGCCCAGGACTCGGCCCGGCACCTCGACGTGACCACCATCCCGACCAAGATCGGGCCGTACGACATGATCGAGGCGCTGCCGAAGATCGTCTGGCACCTGGACGACCCGGTGGCCGACCCGGCCCTGGTGCCCCTCTACTTCGTGGCGAAGAAGGCCGCCGAGCACGTCACCGTGGTGCTCTCCGGCGAGGGCGCCGATGAGTTCTTCGGCGGCTACACCATCTACCGCGAGCCGCTGTCGTTGAGCTCGGTCAACGGGCTGCCCGACGGGGTGCAGAAGGGGCTGCGGGCGGTCTCCAAGGCCATCCCGCAGGGCGTGAAGGGCAAGAGCTTCCTGGAGCGCGGCACCACCCCGATCGAGCAGCGCTACTACGGCAACGCCCGGATGTTCACCGAGGAGGAGAAGCAGCACCTGCTGCGCCGCTACGACCCCTCGGTCCGCTACACCGACGTCACCGCGCCCATCTACGCCGAGTGCACGGAGCTCGACGACGTCACCAAGATGCAGTACGTCGACCTGTACACCTGGCTGCGCGGCGACATCCTGGTCAAGGCCGACCGGATCTCGATGGCCCACTCGCTGGAGGTGCGGGTGCCCTTCCTGGACCGGGCGGTCTTCGACGTGGCGTCCAGGATCCCGGTGGACCTGAAGCTCCCGCCCCGCTCCGACGCCACCAAGTACGCGATGCGCCAGGCGCTCCAGGGCGTGGTGCCGCCGGCCATCGTCAACCGCAAGAAGCTCGGCTTCCCGACCCCCACCCGGGTCTGGCTGCGCGGCGAGATGTACGAGTGGGCCCGGCACGTGCTGTCCACCTCCGGCGCCGGCGACCTGCTCGACCTGTCGTACGCGATGCGGCTGCTGGAGGAGCACAAGCGGGAGGAGGCCGACCACTCCCGCAAGGTGTGGACGGTGCTGATCTTCTGCATCTGGCACGCCATCTTCGTCGCCAAGACCCTCGACCCGGGCATCCAGCGCAACCAGTCCGCCCTGCTCACCAAGCCCGTGGTCGGCTCCATGGTCCGCTGACCCGGGCTACCCGCCCGGGCCCCCGCCCCCGCCCCCGCCCCCGCCCCCGCCCCCGCCCCCGCCCCCGCCCCCGCCCCCGCCCCCGCCCGGGCCCCGGCCCCGCCCAGCGGCCACGCTGTCGATCAAGAGGTTTGCGTCTCCGGAAGCGTTCCCGGAGGACGCAAACCTCTTGATCATTTCAGGGGACCGGGACCGGGACCGGGACCGGGACCGGGACCGGGACCGGGGCCGGGGGGCAGCGGGTCAGCGGCCGGAGCAGGTGACCGTGGGCAGGGTGTTGGTGCCGTTGGTGGTGGCGACGAAACCGAAGGTCGTGGTGCCCTCCGGGGCTATCGTGCCGTTGTACGGCGCGTTGGTCACGGTGACCGAGGAGCCGGATCCGCTCAGCGTGCCGCTCCACAGGCTGTTGATGGTCTGCCCGCTGGGCCACGTCCAGTTGGCCGTCCACCCCGACCAGGTCGACGCGCTGTGATTCATGATCATGACCTCGCCCTGGAAACCGCCCGACCAGGAGCTGATCACCTTGAAGACCGGCATGCAGTCACCGCTGTGCGGCGGCGGCGTGGTCGGGTTCGGCGGCGGGGTCGTCGGGTTGGGCGGCGGCGTGGTCGGGTTGGGCGGCGGAGTGGTCGGGTTGGGCGGCGGCGTGCCGCCCGGGCCGACGCCGGTGACCTCGCCGTTGCCGCCGTCGAAGGTGACGTCCGAGCAGCCGAAGAAGTTCTCCTGGCTGTCGGAGCGGACCCAGCGCGAGTAGATGAGGTGCCGGCCGCTCTTGTTGGTGGGCAGGCTGCCGCTGAAGTAGTAGTGCCCGTCGTTGGTGCCGCTCGAGCCGCGCTGCGGCGGGTTGGTCACCGTCAGGAACGGCTCCTCCAGGTCGCTCCAGGCCAGCGGGCGGTCCGGGCTCCAACTGTCCTTCGTGACGTAGAAGTAGAACGTGCCCGGGTGGTGGGCCCAGTTGCTGTAGCGGAACTCCATCCGGGCCCCGGCCGTCAGGTGGGTCAGCGGCCAGTCGGTGCGGGCCAGGTCGTAGCCGGCGAAGCCCGGGTTGCCGCCGCTGCACAGCTTGCCGTCCGGGATGAAGCCGACGGTCCGGCCGCCGGCGTCGGAGCGCAGCACGCTGAACCAGTTGTAGAGCGAGTTGGTCCCGCTCTGGGCCACGGCGGCGGAGCAGGCGGGGTTGTTCGGCTTGATCTCGCCGGTGCTGGTGAGACCGTCCTTCCAGCAGAGGTAGGTGCGGCTGCCGGGGGCCATCGGGGTGCCGTGCGCGGCGGCGGGGTCAGGCCCCGCCGTCAGGACGACGGCACCCGCGAGAAGGGTCGCGGCCGCGGTGAGCAACGCGGCCGTACGCGATCGGTGGGACACGGGTTCTCCTCACTCGCGGGACGCGGGCGTCCCACGGGCAACGCGCGGGGGCAGCTCCGGCCGCCCCGCTGCGACGCGGGTAAGACGGTCGCGGCGGACGTGCCCGGCGCGGATGGCCGGCGTACGTGCGCCGTCGGCGGCCCGACTGGCGGGCCGGTGCCCTCGCGTGGATGTGAACCCGGCGCCGGCGGCGCGGCAGCCCCCGCACCGCCCGGCAAGCGTCATCCCACCACGGACGACGACAGCACGCAATAGTCGTTGCTCGATGTGTCAGTAACGCTCGGCGAGGTGCTCGCGGCCGGCCGGCGGCTCGTAGGGCTCGGGCCAGAACTCGGTGACCTCGCGGACCAGACCGGTCTCGTCGAGGTCGAAGAAGCTGGTGGCCGCAAGCTGCGCGCCCTCGTGGGCGCAGGTGATCCAGGTGGCGGCGTGCCGGCCCGCGCCGACCGCCCGGGTCACCGTGAGGTGCCAGCCGTCGGGGTACTCCCGGTTGAACCGCACCACCGCGGAGCGGCCGGTGATCCGTTCGCGGGTCTGCGGCAGGTGGTAGACGACGTCGTCGGCGAGCAGCCGGCCGAAGGCCGCCCAGTCCCGCGCCTCGCACGCCGCCCAGTAGGCCAATACGGTGGCTTCAGCGCTCGTCACGGCCCGTACTGTGCCAGCCTGGTGCGACAAGATCGGTCGGCGCGGGCCGTGGACGGAGGACCGGAATGGGATACGCGGTGGTGCTCGGCGAGGCACTGGTCGACCTGCTCGACACCGAGCGCGACGGCGAGCCGGTCTACCGGCAGGCCGTCGGGGGCGGGCCGCTCAACGTGGCGGTCGCCGTCGCCCGGCTCGGCGGCGCGGTGCAGTTCGTCGGGTCGCTCGGCGACGACCTCCTGGCCGGGCGGATCCGCGACTTCCTGACCCGTGCGGGCGTCGGCCTGGCCGGGGCGGTCACCTTCCCCGCGCCGACCGCGCTGGCGGTGGCCACCTTCGCCGGTCCCGAGCCCGACTTCCGGTTCTACGGCGAGCCACCCTCCTACGGCCTGCTCGGCCCCGACGACCTCGACGCCGAGCTGGTCGGGGGCGCCGGCGTCGTCTACTGCGGGTCGATCGTGCTGCTCCAGCCACCGGTGCTGGCCGCCGCGCGCCGGGCCTGGGGGCTCGCCTCCGGGCTGCGGGTCTTCGACCCGAACGTGCGCCCCCGGCTGCTCGACGGGCCGGCGGCCCTGGCCGGGCTGCGCGAGGTGGTGGCCGAGTTCGCCGCCGGCGCCCACCTCGTCAAGCTGAGCGCCGCCGACGCGAAGCTGCTCTACCCCGGCGAACCCGAGGAGGGCGTGGCCGCCTACCTGCGGGAACTCGGCGCCGGCACCGTGGTGGTCACCCTCGGCGCCGCCGGCGCGGTGCTCGCCGCCGCCGGTGCCGATCCGGTACGCGTACCCGCACCGAAGGTCGACGCGGTGGACGCCACCGGCGCCGGCGACTCGGTGATGGGCGCGCTCATCGCGGACCTGCTGGTCGACGGCGAGCCCACCGACCCGGCGGCCTGGCCGGGGCGGGTGGCGTTCGCGCTGCGGGTCGCCGGCCTGGTGTGCGAGTCGCCGGGCGGCGCGACCGCCATGCCCACCCGCGCCGAGGTCCTCGCCCGCTTCGCCCGCTGACCCGCCCCGCCGCGATGACGCGCGTCAGGCGGTGCCGTCGAGTTCGGCGTAGCCGCGGCGGGCGGCGTACAGGGCGGGACGGGCGCCGAAGGGCGCCTCGGCGGCGACGCGCTCGGGCGGTGCGCCGCCGGTGTGCCCGGCGCGGATGAGCCAGGCCAGCTCGACGAGCTGGGCGTGCTGGGCGCGGACGAACCCGGCGTCCACCGGGTCGCCGTGCCCCGGCACCACCACGGTGGCCGGGGTGGTCATCCGCAGCAGCTCCGCCACCGTGTCGGGCCACTGCAACGGGTACGACTCCTCGAAGGCGGGCGGGCCGCTCTGCTCCACCAGGTCCCCGGCGACCAGCACGTCGGCGTCCGGCACGTGCACCACCAGGTCGCCGGCGGTGTGCCCCCGGCCGGGATGGCGCAGCACCACCCGCCGGCCGCCCACGTCGAGCACGGTCTCGCCGTGCACGGTGTGCGTCGGCGCCAGCAGCGCGGTCCCGGCCACCTCCTCGGCCAGCGCGGGATGCTCGTCGCGCAGCTCCTCGTACGCCTCCCGGAGCAGCCGCTCCGGCTCGCGCATCGCCTCGGCGGCGATCTCGTGCGCGTAGACCGGGCGGGGCGGGTCGGCGGCGAGGGTCGCGTTGCCGAAGCAGTGGTCGAAGTGGTGGTGGGTGTTGACCACCGTCCACGGGGCGGTGGTGACCGCCCGGGCCGCGTCGGCCAGCGCGGCGGCCTGCCCGGCGGTGGAGAGCGTGTCGACCAGCAGCGCGGCCCCGTCGCCGACGACGAGGGTGACGTTGACGTGCAGCAACGGCTCGCGCAGCACGTGCACCCCGTCGGCGACCGCCACGAAGCGGGCAGTCACGACGACCGCGCGGCGCGTTCCACGAAGCGCTGCCGGTCGACCAGCACCCGCTCCACCCGGCCCTCGGCGACGGTCTCGTCGCCGTCGCTGACGCTCACCTCGAAGTGCAGCCGCCGCCCGTCGACCGCGGTCAGCCGCGCCTGCGCCACCACCGTGCGCCCCACGGGGGTGGCGGCCCGGTGGTCGAGCTCGACCCGGGTGCCGACGGTCGTCGACCCGCCGGGCATCCGGTCGGCGGTGGCCGCCACCGTGGCCGCCTCGGCGAGGGCGAGCACGCGGGGCGTGCCCAGGACGGGCACGTCTCCCGAGCCGACCGCCTCGGCGGTGTCGGTGTCGGTGACGGTCAGCTCCACCCGGGCGGTCAGGCCCGGGGTCAGCGCGGAATCCGGCTGCTCCTGCATGGTCAAAGCCTAGACGAGACGGCACCGGGCGGCGGGCGGCCCGCGAGGGACCGGTGGTCGGCGTCGGTCGATGCCGTCCGCGCCGTTAACCTTGACCGCGATGTCTGTCGCGACCGACCCCCAGCCCCCCGCCCGGACCGAGCCGCCCGCCTCGCCCGACGGCGGGCGTCGCCGTGTGGTCGCGATGACGGTGTGGGGGGTCGCCTTCGTCGTCGGCTGGCTCGGCATCGGACTGCCGACCGACCCGGCGTACGCGTTCCTGTGGATCTGGGCGGCGACGGTCGCCTGGAACAGCAGCCGGCCGTGGCGCAGCCACCTGCGCTTCGCGCGGGACTGGGTGCCGGTGGTGCTGCTGCTGGCCGTCTACAACCTGTCCCGGGGCTTCGCCGACAACGGCGCCACCCCGCACGCGTACGAGCTGATCGTCGCCGACCGGGTGATGTTCGGCTGGGCGACGGGCGGGCAGGTGCCGACGACCTGGCTCCAGGAGCACCTCTACCGGCCCGAGGTGCACTGGTGGGACGTCGCCGTCAGCTGGGTCTACTTCTCCCACTTCGTGGTGGCGCTGGCCGCCGCGGCGGTGCTCTGGCTGCGGGACCGGGGGCGGTGGGCGGCCTTCATGCGCCGCTGGGGCTTCCTGTGCGCCACCGGCCTGATCACCTACTTCCTCTACCCGGCCGCCCCGCCCTGGTGGGCGGCGCAGAACGGCCTGCTGGAGGAGGTCGCGCGGATCTCCACGCGCGGGTGGAAGGCGTTCGGCATGCACGGCGCCGGCAACCTGCTCAACGCCGGGCAGATCGCCTCCAACCCGGTGGCCGCGATGCCCTCGCTGCACACCGCGTTCGCGCTGTTCGTGGTGCTGTTCTTCCTGCGGCAGACCCGCCGCCGCTGGTGGCCGCTGCTGCTGGCGTACCCGCTGGCGATGACGTTCACCCTGGTCTACTCGGGCGAGCACTACGTGATCGACGTGCTGGTCGGCTGGGCGTACGTCGGGATGACCTTCCTCGCGGTCGGCCTGGCCGAGCGCTGGTGGGCGGCCCGCAGGGCCCGCCGGGCCCCGGCGGAGGAGTCCGACGCCGCGCCGACCGATCCGCCGGCGTCGGCCGAGCCGCCGCCGGTGACGGCAGCCCGCTGACCGGTCCGGGCGGGGTCAGCCCGCCCGGCGGGCGGCGTGCGCGCGGGCCGTCAGCTCCGCCGCCAGGGCCCAGGCCTCGGCGACGTCCCGGTCCCGGGCGGCCGCGCCGGCGCCGCCCGCGGTGTCGGCGTGCACCGTGGCCAGCCGCAGCCGCCGCTGCGCCGGCCCCTGCACGACCCGCACGCTCTGGATCCGGGCGTACGGCACGAGCGCCAGCTGCCGGGTGAGCAGGCCGGAGCGGACGGCGAAGACCCGGGAGTCGAGCCCGGCGCCGAGCACGCCCCGGCTCAGCGGGTTGAGCCAGCGGGCCCGCGTCGGCGGCGGGCTCAGCGGTAGCGCGGCCAGCCGCACCCCGGGCAGCACCTCGGCCACGATCGCCTCGCCGGTCGCCAGGTCACCGACGGGGAGCAGGCGGTCCGGCCGGTTGCGCTCGTCGGCCTCGCCGGCGGAGTAGCCGGCCACCTCCAGGCGCAGCCGCAGCCAGCCCTTGACCCGCCACAGCAGCGGCCAGGTCACCCCGACGGCCTGCACCCGGTCCAGCGGCACGGTCTGCGCGCGGGTCTCCAGCAGCCCGTTGCGGATCCGCAGCGTGCCCTCGTCCCGGGCGAGCCGGAAGTTCCAGTCGTCGAGCACCCGCCGCACCGGTTGCAGCAGCACCCCGGCCATGGCGGTGAGGGTGCTCGCCACCGCGATGAACGACCAGGAGTCCTCGGAGAGGAACTGCGCCACCACGAACGCCACGCCGAACGGGATCATGAACGCCTGCGGGGTCAGCAGCTGGCTGACCAGCAGGTCGTTGTTGCCCACGGCGTGCAGCGGCCGGCCGGGCGGTGGCGCCGGCGTGCCCGCCGGACCCGCGGGCACCCCGGGCGGCGGCGCGCTCGTCTCGGCCGCGACCCGCCCGGCGATCGCGAGCAGCCGCTGGCGCAGCGCGGTCGCCTCGGCGACGCTCAGGTAGGCCAGCGGCGCCTCCGTCTTGCCCCCACCCACCACCTCCAGCCGCAGCTCGGCCAGGCCGGTGAGCTGGGCGAGCAGCGGGCGGACCACCTCGACGGCCTGGAGCCGCTCCAGCGGGATCGCCCTGGTACGCCGCCAGAGGAGCCCCTCGTACACCCGCAGCTCGCGGCCCACCACGTGGTAGCCGGTGTAGTACCAGCTCACCACGGCCAGCACGGTGGCGCCCAGGGCCAGCACCACCGCCATCAGGGCGAACCAGCCGAAGCCGACCCGCGACAGCGTCGACCACGACAGCCCGGCGATCACCACGACCAGGGACTTGGCGCCGTGCAGGGCGGGGCTGAGCGGATGCAGCCGCTGCCGCGGCTCGGCGCCCCCCGCCGGCCCGGCAGGCCCCGCCGCCGCGACGTGCCCGGCCGTCTCCGGCGGCACGCCGGCCTGCGCGAGGTGCCCGGCCGGCTCCGGCGGCACGCCGGGTTCCGCGACAGGGCCGGTCGTCTCCGGTCGGACGCCGGGTTCCGCGAGGTGCCCGGCCGGCTCCGGTCGGACGCCGGGCTGCGTGAGGTGCCCGGCCGGCTCCGGTCGGACGCCGGGTTCCGCCGGCGTAGGCCCGGGGCGGTCCGTGCCCCGGGCGGCCGGGTCGCTCACAGGCCCTCCGCCCGGTCCTCGCCCAGCGCGGTGAGCCGGTCGCGCAGCCGGGACGCCTCCGCCGGGCGCAGCCCGGGCACCCGGGCGTCGCTCGCCGCCGCGGCCGTGTGCAACTGCACGGTGGCGAGCTCGAACGCGCGCTCCAGCGGCCCCGCGCTGACGTCGACGAACTGCATCCGCGAGTACGGCACGATGGACAGCCGCCGCACCAGCAGCCCGTGCCGGACCAGCAGGTCGTCCTCCCGCTCCGCGTAGCCCCAGGCCCGTACGGCGCGGACGATCGTCACGGCCCGCAGGACGCCGAACAGCAGCACCACGCCGAGTGCCGCGCCGAGGAACCCGCTGCCGCTGACCGCCCAGCCGACGCCCAGCCCGAGGGCGAGGACGACCAGCACCATCGCCAGGCGGATCAGCTCCACCCAGATCAGGTCGGCCGAGATCGACTGCCAGCGGACGGTGTCCGGCCACGGCTCCAGGGGGCCCGCCGGCGGAAGGGGTGGCGCCGGCGGCGGGCCGGCGGACCCGTCACCGCTCACCGGGAAAATCCGTTGTGCGCGCTCACCCTTCGAGCGTAGGCGATCCGGGCGCCGGTACGACCTCCCGGAGAAAGCCACGAGCGTCGAGGAAGTCACCGAGGGTGGTGCGGTGCGCGGTGCACGCGAGCCAGGTCTTGCGCCGGTCGGGGTCGTGCAGCCGGGGATTGTTCCACCTCAGCGCCCAGTGGGCGGGGGCACGACAGTCGCGGGACGAGCAGACCAGGGGCTCGTCGGCGGGGAGAGGGCTGCTCATCCCGGCCAGTCTAGGGGCGGCGGCACCGGAAGTTTGAGCGCCGGGCGGCCACGGGGGGAGCCGCCCGGCGACGGGTGAATGGTACACGCGCCGGGCCCGTCCCTGTCCACCCGTGAGCGGCGATTCCGTACCGCCCGACGGCGTGGCGGGCCCGGGACACGGCATCGGGGACGGGGCGGCGAGAATCGGCTTCTCCCCACCTCGGCACTCAGCCGGGCATGCGAGTCTTGATACGCACCACGCCGCGCGACAACCGATCATGCTGTGGAGGACCGGTGGCCCAGCCGACCACGCCCGACGCCCCGACGCCGAACGGGGCGGGCCCGGAGACACCCGAGCCGGTGACCACGCCGGCCGAGGACGCGACCCTGCTCGAGCGGGCGCTGTTCGAGATCAAACGGGTCATCGTCGGGCAGGACCGGATGGTGGAGCGGATGTTCGTCGCGCTGCTCGCGCGGGGCCACTGCCTGCTGGAGGGCGTGCCGGGGGTGGCGAAGACCCTCGCGGTGGAGACCCTCGCGAGGGTGGTCGGCGGCTCCTTCGCCCGGGTGCAGTTCACCCCCGACCTGGTGCCCGCCGACATCATGGGCACCCGCATCTACCGGCAGTCGAGCGAGAAGTTCGACGTCGAGCTGGGCCCGGTGTTCGTCAACTTCCTGCTCGCCGACGAGATCAACCGGGCGCCGGCCAAGGTGCAGTCGGCGCTGCTGGAGGTGATGAGCGAGCGGCAGGTCTCCATCGGCGGCGAGACCCACCGGGTGCCCGACCCGTTCCTGGTGATGGCGACGCAGAACCCGATCGAGCAGGAGGGGGTCTACCCGCTGCCCGAGGCCCAGCGGGACCGCTTCCTCATGAAGATCGTCGTCGGCTACCCGACCGACGCCGAGGAGCGGGAGATCGTCTACCGGATGGGGGTCGCCCCGCCGCAGCCGGCGCCGGTCTTCACCACGCCCGACCTGATCGCCCTGCAACGCAAGGCGGACCAGGTCTTCGTGCACAACGCCCTGGTCGACTACGCGGTCCGGCTGGTGCTGGCCACCCGCGCCCCGGCGGAGCACGGGATGCCGGACGTCGCCCAGCTCATCCAGTACGGGGCCAGCCCGCGCGCCTCGCTCGGCCTGGTCCGGGCCACCCGCGCGCTGGCGCTGCTGCGCGGCCGGGACTACGCCCTGCCGCAGGACGTGCAGGACATCGCGCCGGACATCCTGCGCCACCGGCTCGTGCTCAGCTACGACGCGCTCGCCGACGACGTGCCCGCCGACCACGTGGTGCACCGGGTGATGTCCACCATCCCGTTGCCCTCGGTCGCGCCCCGGCAGCAGGCCAGCCCCACGCCGACCACCGCGCCGCCGGGCGCCGGTTGGCCCGGGCAGCGCCCGTGACCTCACCCGCCCGTCGGCCTGCCGACGTCCCCTCGGACCGCACCGAAGCCGTCCTGTCGCGGCTGCAACTGATGGTCACCCGCAAACTCGACGGCCTGCTCCAGGGCGACTACGCCGGCCTGCTGCCCGGGCCGGGCAGCGAGGCGGGCGAGTCCCGGGAGTACCGCCCCGGCGACGACGTACGCCGGATGGACTGGCCGGTCACCGCCCGCACGACGATGCCGCACGTGCGGCGTACGGTGGCCGACCGGGAGCTGGAGACGTGGCTGGCGGTGGACCTCTCGGCGAGCCTGGACTTCGGCACCGGCCGGTGGCTCAAGCGCGACGTCGTGGTGGCCGCCGCGGCGGCGCTGGCCCACCTGACCGTCCGGGGCGGCAACCGGATCGGCGCGGTGATCGGCAGCGGCGGCGGCGTGAGCGCGCCGGCCCGCCGGTGGCGCGCCGCGGCGTCGGTCGCCGGGCCGGACGTCTACACCCGGCTGCCCGCGCGCTCCGGGCGCAAGGAGGCCCACGCGCTGCTGCGGGCGATCGCCGGCACCGAGATCCGTCCCGGGCGCAGCGACCTGGGCACGCTTGTCGACATGCTCAACCGGCCGCCCCGGCGGCGCGGCGTGGCGGTGGTCATCTCCGACTTCCTCGCCCCGCCGGACCGGTGGTCCCGGCCGCTGCGTAAGCTGCGCGTCCGGCACGACGTGGTGGCGATCGAGGTGGTCGATCCCCGGGAGCTGGAGCTGCCCGACGTCGGGGTGCTGCCGGTGGTCGACCCGGAGACCGGCGAGCTGCACGAGGTGCAGACCGCCGACCCGCGGCTGCGCCACCGCTACGCCGAGGCGGCGGCCGCCCAGCGGGCGGAGATCTCCGCGGCGCTGCGCGGCGCGGGTGCGGCCCACCTGCGACTGCGTACGGACCGAGACTGGCTGCTCGACATGGTGCGTTTCGTGGCCGCGCAGCGGCACGCGCGCACCAGGGGGACGACACGATGATCCGCTTTCTGCAACCGTGGTGGCTGCTGGCCGTGCTGCCGGTGCTCGCCCTCGCCGCGCTCTACGTCTGGCGGCAGCTGCACCGCCGGGCGTACGCGATGCGGTTCACCAACGTGGACCTGCTGCGCACCCTGGCGCCGAAGGGGCTGGGCTGGCGGCGGCACGTGCCCGCCACGGCGTTCCTGCTCTGCCTGCTGGTGCTGGCGACCGCGCTGGCCCGGCCGTCGGTCGACACCCGGGAGCCGCTGGAGCGGGCCACCGTGATGCTCGCCATCGACGTGTCGCTGTCCATGCAGGCCGACGACGTGGCGCCGAACCGGCTGGAGGCGGCGCAGGAGGCGGCCAAGCAGTTCGTCGGCGAGCTGCCGGAGAGCTACAACCTGGGGCTGGTCTCGTTTGCCAAGTCGGCGAACGTGCTGGTGCCGCCGGGCAAGGACCGCGACGCGGTGACCAGCGCGATCGACGGGCTGGTGCTGGCGGAGGCCACGGCGACGGGGGAGGCGGTCTTCACCTGCCTGGAGGCGATCCGGTCGGTGCCGGCGGACGGCGCGGCGGGGATCCCGCCGGCCCGTATCGTGCTGCTCTCCGACGGGTACCGCACCTCGGGCCGGTCGGTGGAGGAGGCGGCCGCGGCCGCGCAGGCGGCGAACGTGCCGGTCTCCACCATCGCCTTCGGCACCGACTCGGGGCAGGTGGACATCGGCGGTCAGTTGCAACGGGTGCCGGTGGACCGGCTGGCCCTGGCCGACCTGGCCGAGGCCACCGAGGGCTACTTCTACGAGGCGGCGTCGGTGACCGAGCTGAAGCAGGTCTACCAGGACATGGGCAGCTCGATCGGGTTCCGCACGGAACCCCGCGAGGTCACCCAGTGGTACGCGGGGGTGGCCCTGCTGCTGGCGCTCTGCGCCGGCGCGCTCAACCTGCTGTGGTCCTCGCGGATGCTCTGACCCGCGAGGCGGGGCCGGTGGCGGTCAGTGCGCGCCGCCGCCGGCCAGGACGAAGACGACGGCCACCCAGACGGCGGCGAGGGTGAAGCCCAGCGGGGCGACGTAGCGGCTCATGGACGGCTCCGGGTGGCGACTGGACGGTCCGCGCGTGCGGGGGCGGACCGCAGGGGGTGGATCAGGACGCGCACACGAAGTCGTGACCGGGCGGCTCCCGGCGACCGCCCGGGCGACGGGCGGCGCGGCGCGGTCGTCCGGCGCGGGGCCGGTGACCGGGCGGAGGCGGGGAGCGGAGCTGGGTCAGCTCACCTACTGAGTCGTGGCTCAGCGGGGCTGACGTTCGGCCCGGCCACGACTGGGAGGATCGCTATCTCGCACAGCGATCACCTCCTGCGGTCGGCGGGGCCCGGAAGCGGACCACACGGCCCGCAAACGCGGATCATCGTACACCCGCCGGTCGCCGTCGCCGCACTCGGCCGAGCGGCCGGACGGGCCTCGTCCGAGGGGCCCGCCGCGCCGCCGGCGGGGCGGGGCGCGGGCCGGTGCCGGGCGACGCCGCGCCGGCCCGGACGTGCCCGCCGTTAGCGCTTACCTGCCGGTAACGCCTAGGCTCCGACCGACCGGGAGATCACTGAACTACAGGGGGAACCGTGGCCCGTACCGTCCTGGTGACCGGCGGCAACCGGGGGATCGGCCTGGCCATCGCGCAGGCCTTCGCCAAGCAGGGCGACCGGGTGGCGGTGACCCACCGCAGCGGCGACGCACCCGAGGGGCTGTTCGGGGTCCGCTGCGACGTGACCGACTCCGCGTCGGTCGACGCGGCGTTCACCGCGGTCGAGGCCGAGCTGGGGCCGGTGGAGGTGCTCGTCGCCAACGCCGGGATCACCGACGACACGCTGCTGCTGCGGATGTCGGAGGAGCAGTTCACCCGCGTGCTGGACACCAACCTGACGGGCGCGTTCCGGTGCGCCAAGCGCGCCTCGGGCAAGATGCTGCGCGCGAAGTGGGGCCGGATGATCTTCATCTCCTCGGTGGTCGGCCTCTACGGCGGTCCCGGCCAGGTCAACTACGCGGCGAGCAAGGCCGGCCTGGTGGGCGTGGCCCGCTCGATCACCCGCGAGCTGGGCAGCCGCAACATCACGGCGAACGTGGTCGCGCCCGGCTACGTGGAGACCGACATGACCGCCGGCCTGCCCGAGGACCGCAGGACCGAGTACCGCAAGGCCATCCCCGCCAACCGGTTCGCCCAGCCGGACGAGATCGCGGGCGTGGTCACCTGGCTGGCCGGCGACGCCGCCGGCTACGTCTCCGGCGCCGTCATCCCGGTCGACGGCGGCCTCGGCATGGGCCACTGACAAGCGGCACCGGCCACTGACAAGCGGTCACTGAGAACTACGGAGGAATCCCTGCATGTCCGGACTGCTCGCCGGTAAGCGGCTGCTGGTCACCGGCGTCATCACCGACGCCTCGATCGCCTTCTCGGTGGCGAAGCTCGCCCAGGAGAACGGGGCGCAGGTCGTGCTCACCGGCTACGGCCGGCTCTCCCTGGTGGAGCGGATCGCGAGGCGACTGCCCGAGCCCGCCCCGGTGATCGAGCTGGACGTGACCGACGCCGACCACCTCGCCGGGCTCGGCGACCGCGTGCGCGAGCACGTCGACGGCCTGGACGGGGTGGTGCACTCGATCGGCTTCGCCCCGCAGAGCTGCCTCGGCGGCGGCTTCCTCGACGCCCCCTGGGAGGACGTGGCGACCGCGCTGCACGTCTCCACGTACTCCTACAAGTCCCTGGCCATGGCGGCGCTGCCGCTGATGTCCGCCGGCGGCGCGGTGGTCGGCCTGACCTTCGACGCCACGAAGGCGTGGCCCGTCTACGACTGGATGGGCGTGGCCAAGGCCGGGCTGGAGTCCGCCTCCCGCTACCTGGCGCTGCATCTGGGCAAGCAGGGCATCCGCAGCAACCTGGTCGCCGCCGGGCCGCTGCGCACCATCGCCGCCAAGTCGATCCCCGGCTTCGATCAGTTCGAACAGGCCTGGGCCGATCGCGCGCCGCTGGGTTGGAGCCTCACCGACCAGGAGCCGGCCGCCCGGGCCTGCCTGGCGCTGCTGTCCGACTGGTTCCCGGCCACCACCGGCGAGATCGTGCACGTCGACGGCGGCTACCACGCCATCGGCGCCTGAGGGGTAGGGGCCCCTCCGACCGCCCGCCGCGCACCATCGCCGGACGGGCGGCATCAGGGGGGCCCGCCCGGCGGGGCACGGCCACCGGGGAGAATGGGGTCATGGCGTACGACGCGGTGGTCCTGGTGTCCTTCGGCGGACCGGAACGGCCCGAGGACGTGATGCCCTTCCTGCAGAACGTGACCCGGGGGCGGGGCGTGCCGCCGGAGCGGCTGGCGGAGGTCGCCGAGCACTACCAGCACTTCGGTGGCGTCTCGCCGATCAACCAGCAGTGCCGGGAACTGCTCGCGGCGGTCCGGGACGACTTCGCCGCCAACGGCGTCGACCTGCCCGTCTACTGGGGCAACCGGAACTGGGACCCGATGCTCGCCGACACCGTGGCGCAGATGCGCGACGACGGCGTCACCCACGCCCTGGCGTTCGTGACCAGCGCCCTCGGCGGCTACTCCTCCTGCCGGCAGTACCAGGAGGACATCGCCGCCGCCCGCGCGGCGGTCGGCCCCGACGCCCCGCTGATCGACAAGCTCCGCCAGTTCTGGGACCACCCCGGCTTCGTCGAGCCGCACGCCGACGCGGTGCGGGCGGCGCTCGGCCGGCTCGACCCGGCGAAGCGGGACGGCACCCGGCTGGTGTTCACCGCGCACTCGGTGCCGAACTCGATGGCCGCCAACGCCGGCCCGCACGGCGGCCGGTACGAGGCGCAGCTCGCCGAGGTCGCCCGGCTGGTGCACGCCGCGGCCGCCCCGGACCTGCCCTGGGACCTGGTCTGGCAGAGCCGCTCCGGCCCGCCGCAGGTGCCGTGGCTGGAGCCGGACGTCAACGACCACCTGCGTACGCTGGCCGAGGCCGGCACCACCGCCGTGGTGGTCAGCCCGATCGGGTTCGTCTCCGACCACCTGGAGGTGGTGTGGGACCTGGACACCGAGGCGCGCCAGACGGCCGGGCAGCTCGGGCTGGACTTCGTCCGGGCCGCCACCCCCGGCACCGACCCCCGGTTCGTGGCGATGGTCCGCGAGCTGGTCCGGGAGCGGACCGAGCCCGACGGGGTCGCCCTGCGCCGCCGCCTCGGCGAGCTGCCGATGTGGGACACCTGCCCCACGGTGTGCTGCGTCCCGGCCCGCCGCCTAGCCGCCCCGGAAGCCGGGAACCCGGTTTCCTGACCGCCGCGCCGGCCCCGCCGGCGGCCCGACACCCCTGGAACGAGTGACGATGCAGGACCGCAAGCCGGTGGAGAGCTGGCTGACCGACATGGACGGCGTGCTGGTGCACGAGGGCCAGCCCGTGCCCGGGGCGCCGGAGTTCGTCTCCCGGCTGCGCGCCTCCGGCAAGCCGTTCCTGGTGCTCACCAACAACTCGATCTACACGCCCCGCGACCTCACTGCCCGGCTGAGCCGGATGGGCCTCGACGTGCCGGAGCAGGCGATCTGGTCCTCCGCGCTGGCCACCGCCCAGTTCCTGGCCGACCAGCGCCCGGGCGGCACCGCGTACGTGATCGGGGAGGCCGGGCTCACCACGGCGCTGCACGCGGTCGGCTACGTGCTGACCGACTTCGCCCCGGACTACGTGGTCCTGGGCGAGACCCGCACCTACAGCTTCGAGGCGATCACCAAGGCGGTCCGGCTGATCAACGACGGGGCCCGGTTCATCTGCACCAACCCCGACGTGACCGGCCCGTCGGTGGAGGGCGCGCTGCCGGCCGCCGGCTCCGTCGCCGCGATGATCTCCAAGGCGACGGGGATCGAGCCGTACTTCGTCGGCAAGCCCAACCCGATGATGATGCGCTCGGCGCTGAACACGATCAACGCGCACTCCGAGACGACCGCGATGATCGGCGACCGGATGGACACCGACGTCCTCTGCGGGCTGGAGGCCGGGCTGGAGACGATCCTGGTGCTGACCGGCATCAGCAGCCGCGCCGAGGCGGAGCGCTACCCGTACCGTCCGTCGCGGATCGTCAACTCCGTCGCCGACCTGGTCGACGAGGTCTGACCGGCGTTCAGGGCCGCAGCGGGGCGTTGCAGGCGGCCACCAGTGCCTGCCGGCAGGCGGTGGTCAGCGGGCGCAGCGCGGCGTCGCGCTGCTGGGCCTCGTAGTTGTTGATCGCGCCGCCCGGCGCGGCGTGCCCGGCTAGCGCGAGCACCCGGTCGAGCACGGCGGCCCGGGCGAAGAGCCGCCGGGCGCGCGGGTCGAACCCGGGCGGCAGGTCGGTGGCGCCGTCCGGCCGGCGCAGCGCCTCCAGCGCCCCGGCCAGCTCGGGTCGCCACTGGGCGACGTCCAACCGGGTCAGCGCGGCGGTCGTGTCGGCCAGGGCCACCGCCAGCTCCGCCTCGGCCTCGGCCGCGCCGGGCAGGGCGAGGGAGGCGGCCGGAGCGTCGGCCGGCAGCGGGTAGACCCGCCAGAGCACCGTCTCGAAGGTGTCGCCGGAACCGGACGTGTGCGTGCGCACGTGCGGGATCAGCCCGAGACCCCCGGCGACGACCGCCTCACCGGCGACCAGCGCCGCGCCGGCGAAGTCGCCCGGCCCGGGCAGCCCGCGCGGATCACCGGGAGCGGGCAGCACGAGCCGGATCTCGTCGGGCGAGAGCTTCGCGAGGGTGGGCAGCGCCTGGGGCAGGGGGACGTCGGTCCAGGTGCCGGGCGCGTCGGCGACCAGGTGCTCCTCGTCGCCGGCGATGGCGTCGGCGACCTCGTCGAAGGGCACCAGCCCGGCACGCCACGCGCGTACCCAGGCAACGAACCGGCTCGACCGGCGCGGTGTGAGAGTGGCCGCGCCCGCTGCGGGGGTGGACATGCCGAAAGGGTACGTGGTCACCGCCGCCCCTGTCTCGACTGCCGCTCCGACTGTCCGCAGCCCCGTCGATCATGCATTGCCCACCTCGTCGATCATGCAGTTGCGGCGGGCGGATCGTCGATCTCTGCCCCTTTTGCGGGGCACCACAACTGCATGATCGACGCAGTGGGGTGGGGCGTGGGGGCGGGGAGGGGCGGGGTGGGCGGCGTGTCGGGTGCGGGCGGCGGGGTGGGAGGTTAGCTTGATCGGCATGGGGCGGTACGCGGACGATGTGCTGGCGGGGGACTGGCGGCGGCGGAAGGTCACGCCCGAGGTGGACGCCGAGCCGGACCTCGTGGTCGAGGACGCCGACTCCGGCTTCTGCGGGGCGGTGGTCGGCTTCGAGGCCGGCGCGGTGGTGCTCGAGGACCGGCACGGACGCCGGCGCAACTTCCCGCTGCTGCCGGCGGCGTTCCTGCTCGACGGGCGGCCCGTGACGCTGCGCCGGCCGACCCGCGCCCCGGTGCCGGCCGCCCGCCGCCGCACCGCCTCCGGCTCGATCGCCGTCGACGGCGTACGCGCCCAGGTCGCCAAGGCCAGCCGGATCTGGGTGGAGGGCATCCACGACGCCGCCCTGGTCGAGCGGATCTGGGGCGACGACCTGCGCATCGAGGGCGTGGTGGTGGAGCCGCTGGACGGCATCGACGCGCTCGACGCCGAGGTGCGCGACTTCGCCCCGGGCCCCGGCCGGCGCCTCGGCGTGCTCGTCGACCACCTGGTCGCCGGCTCCAAGGAGAGCCGGATCGTCGCGAGGGTGACCTCCCCGCACGTGCTGGTCACCGGGCACCCGTACGTCGACGTGTGGCAGGCGGTGAAGCCGGCGGCGCTGGGCATCCCGGCGTGGCCCGTGGTGCCGCCGGGGCGGCCGTGGAAGGAGGGCGTCTGCGCCGCGCTCGGGGTCGCCGAGCCGGCGGACATGTGGCGGCACATCCTGTCCCGGGTCGACAGCTTCGCCGACGTGGAGACCCCGCTGATCAACGCGATGGAACGGCTGATCGACTTCGTCACCGAACCGGCCTGAGCGCGAGCGCGGTCCGGCCCGTCGGTGGCGGCCTGGTTCGTGGGCGAAGGGGTCGTACGACGCTGTCGAGCTGAGTCGTCTGTGACATCAGGCGGTGCTTGTGGCAGCTACGACGCCAGACGGCCGTGAATCTTCTGCGACATCAGCCCGACAGCGTCTCGCGTGTGGATCCTCCGCCGGCGGCTGCGGGCGCCGTCAGGGCTCCTGGTCGGGGGTGCGGGTGAAGACGAAGGTGGCGATGTCGAGCGCCACCGCCCGCCCCGACCCGTCGCGCAGCACCGACAGGATCTCGCCGTTCTCCGGGCCGGAGCGGCCCCGCCAGCGGTCCGGCCCCGCCGGGACGAACACGCTCACCCGCTCGCCGCGCACGTACGCGACCAGCTCACCCGCGGCCGCGTCCCAGACGACGTCGAGCGACGCCCCCATCCACCACCACCGACCGGTCACCTCGTCGACCTCGGCGGGCGGGGGAGCGGCGGCCGGCCGCCAGGGCTGCGGGAACGCCGGCTCGGCGTCCAGGACGGTGGTGAGGATCCGTAGCGCGAGCCCGCCGATCCCGCCGGTGCGGAAGCCGTACGAGTTGGCGAAGCCGATCACGCCGGTGCGCGACGGGCGGTGCACCGCCAGGGCGGCCACGTAGCCGGGCATCGAGCCGCCGTGCCCGACGTACACCCGCTCGCCCTGCCGGTAGAGCTCCAGCCCGAGGCCGTGCCCGCCGGTCCACGAGTCGACGTCGCTGATCGACACGGGGACGCACATCTCGGTCAGCGTCTCCGCCGCCAGCACCTCCGGCGCCGGGTCGGCCAGGAAGGCCGCCCACCGGGCCAGGTCCTCGGCGGTGGACCAGAGCTGCCCGGCCGGGGCCATCGCCCCGGTGTCGGTACGCGGCTCCTCCCGCAGCGTGTCGTGCCAGGGGTGCACCACGTAGCCGCGGGCGAACGGCTCGGTGGCCGCGTACGTGGTGCGGCGCATGCCGAGCGGCTCCAGCACTCGCTGGCGCAGCAGCTCGGCCCAGGGGGTGCCGGTGATCCGTTCCAGCACGCCGCCGAGCAGCCCGTACGCCAGGTTGGAGTAGTGGTACGAGCGGTGCGGGGGATAGGCGATCTTCTCGGCGCTCACCCCGGCCAGCAGGGTGGTCAGGTCACCGACCTCGGCGCGCTCCCACCACTGCCCGTCCGGCTCGCGGCGCAGGCCGCTGGCGTGGCCGAGCAGCTGCCGCAGCGTGAGCGTGCCCACACCGGTGCCGGGCAGGTGCTTCTCCAGCGGGTCGTCCAGGGCCAGCCGGCCGGCGTCGCGCTCCTGCATGACCAGGGTGGCGGTCATGGTCTTGCTGATCGACCCGAGACGGTACTGGAGGTCGGCGTCGGGTCGCGGGTGCTCGCCGGCGGTGGCGAGGTGGGTCAGCGCGCCGTCCCGCACCACGCCGATCAGCAGCGACGGCGTACGGCCGGCGGACTGCGCCCCGGCGACGAGGGCATCGACCTGGCGGGTGGTCTCGGGCAACAGGGACACGGGCTCTCCTCGGGGGATTCCGGTGCCGCCGGGGTGGGCCGCCGGCGTGCCGCCGAGCTTACTGATCTTCGGGAGTGGGCTCCACGTGCTTTGACGTGTCACGATCGGGTGGTGGACGCCGTGCTGTGGATCGTGCTGGGTGTCGTTCTGGCGGTCGCTGAGATCTTCACGACGACGCTGTTTCTGATCATGTTCGCGGTCGGGGCCCTGGCCGCCGCGGGAGCGGCGGCGCTCGGCGCCCCGGTCGAGGTGCAGGCGATCGTCTTCGCCGGCGTGTCGGCGCTGACGGTGCTGGGCGTACGCCCGACGCTGCGCAGGCACCGCCGCTCCGCGCTCGAGAGCGGCGAGCAGCCCTTCGGCGTGGAGGCGATCGAGGGCAGCACGGCGCTGGTGCTTGAGCAGGTCGACGCCGGGCAGGGCATGGTGAAGATCGACGGCGAGCTCTGGCAGGCCCGCTCCTACGACGCGAGCCAGCACTTCGCCCCTGGCGACCGGGTGCAGGTGATCCAGGTGCGGGGCGCTACCGCCCTGGTCTGGCGGGACGACGTTTCCCCTTCCGGCGAGCTACCCGAAGCGAAAAGGTGAGTACATGGAACTTGTGATCCCGGTCCTACTGATCGCCATCGCGCTGATCGGGGTGATCACCCTGGCCAAGGCGGTGCGGATCGTGCCGCAGCAGCGTCAGGACGTGGTCGAGCGGCTCGGCAAGTACAAGCGCACGCTCAACCCGGGGCTGAACATCCTGGTCCCGTTCGTCGACGCGGTGCGTACCAAGGTCGACATGCGCGAGCAGGTGGTCAGCTTCCCGCCGCAGCCGGTGATCACCTCCGACAACCTGGTCGTCTCGATCGACACGGTCCTCTACTTCAAGGTCGTCGACTCGGTCCGGGCCACCTACGAGATCTCGAACTTCCTCCAGGCCATCGAGCAGCTCACCGTCACCACGCTGCGTAACGTGATCGGGTCGCTGGACCTGGAGCGGGCGCTGACCAGCCGCGACCAGATCAACCGGCACCTGTCGGGCGTGCTGGACGAGACCACCGGCCGCTGGGGCATCAAGGTCACCCGGGTGGAGCTCAAGGCGATCGAGCCGCCGGCGAGCATCCGCGACTCGATGGAGAAGCAGATGCGCGCCGAGCGGGACCGCCGGGCCGCGATCCTGAACGCCGAGGGACACAAGCAGTCGCAGATCCTCACGGCCGAGGGTGAGAAGCAGTCCGCGGTGCTGCGCGCCGACGGTGACCGGCAGGCCCGCATCCTCCAGGCCGAGGGTCAGGCGAAGGCGATCAAGACGGTGTTCGACGCGATCCACCAGGCGAACCCGAGCCAGAAGGTGCTCGCCTACCAGTACCTCCAGGCCCTGCCGCAGATCGCCAACGGCACCGCGAACAAGGTCTGGATCGTGCCGGCCGAGCTGACCAAGGCGCTGGAGGGCATGGGCGGCGCGCTCGGCGGGCTGAGCCGGATGGTCGGCGACGAGCCGGCGCCGGAGGCGGCCGGTAGCGCGAGCGAGGTGGAGCGCGAGGCGGCCGAGGCCGCGCAGGCCGCGGCGGCCGCCGCGCAGCAGATCCACGACGAGGTACGCGTCGCCGAGGCGCAGGCCACCGGCGGCAGGCCGCAGG
This sequence comes from Micromonospora sp. DT178, assembly GCF_049841695.1. Classification (NCBI taxonomy): domain Bacteria; kingdom Bacillati; phylum Actinomycetota; class Actinomycetes; order Micromonosporales; family Micromonosporaceae; genus Micromonospora; species Micromonospora sp. DT178. The sequence goes on along the minus strand of NZ_JBNCKV010000004.1, from coordinate 434,703 downwards.
GGCTGCCGGCACCGGAGCCGGTCTCCCCGACGAGCCTGCTGAACGACCCGGCCGACCAGCGCGAACGGGGCTGACCGGCTCCGGGCGCGATGGCCCGGAAATGCGAGAACCACTCATGGGGCGCTCCGTCGCCTGCCACCATCGGTCCTAGGACGGGCGGTGAGCAGGCATCGGGGCGCCCCGGCGCGTCCCGCACCGCTCGTCGGACGAGCGAGGTGACGCATGAAGGATCCGGCGAAGCGGGTACGGTCCTCGGCCCCGGTGCCCGGTGCGCACGATCCCGCCGGGCCGCTCGGCAGCCGGCGTACCGGCGGGGGGTTCGGGGTGCTGCCCTTCGTCGAGCCGACGCCGATCGGGCCGGCCACGAACGCCACCTGGGCCTGGTCGCTGCGCCGGCTCGCCCGGGGCGCGGTGTGGCTGCTCCCCGCGTACGCCATCCTCTACGCCGTCGTGGCGATGGGCAGCGACGGCGGGGTGGGCAACGACCCGTACCCGGCCGACGGCCGGCCCCTCTACCTGGTGGGCTGGGTGGCGGCGGTGTGGCTCGGGCTGCTCGCGCTGCTGGCGCTGACCGGGCTGCTGGCGGCGGCCCGCAGCCGCCGGGCGGCCGTCGCCGGCCTGCTCGTCTCCATCGCCGGCACGGTGCTCATGCTTCCCTTCGCGGGGCTGGCGGAGCAGACCCCGGTCTTCGGCACCACCGCCCGGACGCTCGTGCTGGTCGGCGCCACCTGCTACAGCCTGGGCTGGCTGCTGACCGGCTGGGCGGTGGCCCGGTCCGGCACGTTCAGCATCGGCGACGGCGCCATGCTGATGATCGCCGCCCCGCTGCTGGGCGTCGGCGGCGCGCTGATCGGCTCGTTGCAGACCTTCGGCGCGATCTTCGTGCTGATCTCCGGCATCGGCATCGGCTACCGCTCCGGCCGCCTGGTGCCCCGGGACATCGCCCGCGACGCCGCCAGCGCGAGCCTCGCCACCGCCGCCGCCCCGGCCGCTCCCGGCCCGAACGGCCCGCTGCCCACCTGACCCGCCGCACCGCCTCCGACGGCCACCGGAACCGGCGCGCGCCGCCGGACCGGGCAGGCGCCGCCGGACCGGGCGGTACCCACGGGGCGGGCGGTGGCCGATGGGCGGGTGGGATGGGAAGTCGCTGGTCACGGGCGGTGAAATTGCTGACAACCGGGCTGCGGGGGTGGTCGGTTGGCCCGTTACGTGGCAATCCTGGGGACCATGGCCCCACCCCGCCCCCCGCTGTCGCGGCTGTTCACCGTGCTGCTCGCCGGCGTGCTCGCCGGCCTCGTCCTGGCGGTCGCCGCGCTACCGGGAAACCTGCTGCTCGGGTTCGCCGCCAAGGCCGCAGTCGGGTCGTACGCCGCGCTACCCGAGGCGCTGCGCACGCCGGTCACGCCGCAACGCTCCTACCTCTACGCCAACGACGGCAAGACGCTGATCACCACGTTCTACGACGTGAACCGCACCGACGTGCCGCTCGACGAGATCGCCCCGGTGATGCGGCAGGCGATCGTGGCGGCCGAGGACCGGCGCTTCTACGACCACGGCGGCGCCGACCTGCGCGGGCTGCTGCGGGCCGTGGTGTCGAACGTCTCCGGCGGCGGCCAGCAGGGCGGCTCCACGCTGACCATGCAGTACGTCCGCAACGTGCTCAAGACCGACCCCGGCCGCACCGCCGAGGAACGCGCCGCGGCCACCGAGCAGACCGTCGGGCGCAAGATCCAGGAGATCCGGTACGCCACGGCGCTGGAGCAGCGCCTGGGCAAGGACGAGATCCTCAACCGGTACCTGAACATCGCGTACTTCGGCTCCGGGGCGTACGGCATCGCGGCGGCCAGCCAGCGCTACTTCGCCAAGTCCCCGGCGGAGCTGACCCTCGGCGAGGCGGCCCTGCTCGCCGGCCTGGTGCAGTCGCCGGAGGCGTACAGCCCGATCGACGGTGACGCGGACGCCGCCCTGGAACGCCGCGGCTACGTGCTGGACTCGATGGTCTCCACCGGCGCGATCGGCGCCGAGGAGGCCGCGCGGGCCAGGACCGAGAAGCTGACGCTGCGCCCCACCGCCCAGCCCAACGGCTGCACCGCCGTCGCCCAGGGGCACGACGACTGGGGCTTCTTCTGCGACTACCTGCGGCAGTGGTGGCTCGCGCAGCCCGAGTTCGGGGCCAGCGTCGAGGAGCGCGAGCAGGCGCTGCGCCGCGGCGGCTACACGGTGGTGACGTCGCTCGACCCGCAGATCCAGGCCACCGCGCAGAAGCAGGCCACCGGCGTCTACTCCTACGACAACAAGCGCGCCCTGCCGATCGCCGCCGTCGAACCGGGCACCGGCCGGGTGCTGGCGATGGCGGTCAACCGGCACTACAGCCTCGACGCCAACCCGGACGGGCAGGCCAACCGCCCCAACACCGTCAACCCGCTGATCTCCGGCGGCGACAGCGTGGACGGCTACCAGGCCGGCTCGACGTTCAAGCTCTTCACCATGCTCGCCGCGCTGGAGGCCGGCAAGCCGCTCGCCACCGGCTTCGACGCGCCCAGCCGGCTGCCCACCCGGTACGCCGCCGAGGGCGAGGGCAGCTGCGACGGCCGGTGGTGCCCGGCCAACGCCAACCCGGAGTGGATGGACGGCTACCGGATGATGTGGGACGGCTTCGGCCGCTCGGTGAACACCTACTTCGTCTGGCTGGCCGAACAGGTCGGGCAGGAGAAGGTGGTCGAGATGGCGAAGCGCCTCGGCATCACCTTCCGGGCCGACGCCGACGCCACCTTCGCCGATAACGACGCCGCCGACTGGGGCTCGTTCACCCTGGGCGTGACCGCCACCACCCCGCTCGACCTGGCCAACGCCTACGCCACGGTGGCCGCCGAGGGCACGTACTGCGCGCCGCTGCCGGTGGTCTCGGTGACCGCCGCCGACGGCCAGCGGGTGCCGGTCGGCGACCCGTCCTGCCGCCGGGTGCTCGACGCCGACGTGGCCCGGGCCGCCACCGACGCGGCCCGCTGCCCGGTCGGCCAGCAGTCCGCGTCCGGGCAGTGCAACGGGGGCACGGCCACCTCGGTGAACCGGATCCTCGACGGCCGGCCGGTGGCCGGCAAGACCGGTAGCTCCGAGAAGAACGCCACCGAGACCTTCGTCGGCTTCACCCCGCAGGTGGCGGTCGCCGGCATCGCCGCCAACCCGGACGACCCGACCGACTCGGTGGGCGCGGCGGTGCAGGCGAGGGTGATCGACGCGGTCGCCCGGGTCATCGGCACCGCCGTCGCCGGCGAGCCGGAGAAGGCCTTCGCCGCGCCGAGCCGAGAGCTGGTCGGCGACCCGCGCCGCCCGGTGGAGCGTCCGCCGGTCGAACAGCGCCGCCCGTCCGAGGAGCGGCGGCCCTCGCCCACGGACGACCAGCGCCTGTCCGACCTGCGCCGCTGGCTGGAGCGCCGCGGCTGACCGCCCACCGTCCTCCCACGGCTGCCGTCGGCCGGCACGCTGGGCGGGCCGCGTTGAGGGGGCGTTCCTTCCACGGCTGCGGCCCGTGGCTGACCATCCACGGCTGGCCGCCGGCGTCCCCGCCGCTGGCCGTCGATCCGCACTCCGGTGCGGTCGGCGTCCGTCGCCCGCCCAGATAACCCTGAGCGCGCTGTCGAGCTGCCCCATCCATGGGACCGCCCGGTGGACGATCCGGGGAGGGACCCGGCGGGCGGATCGTGGCGGCCCCGGGCAGGGCGAGCCGGGGGCCGCCAGCATGGACATGGTGGCCAGGGCGTTCCAGCCGGCGGTGAGGTCGTCCGTGCCCTCGCGGATCCGCTGCTCCGCGGACTGCCCCGTCTGTGCGGGCAGCTCGACAGGGCGCGACCGGGGCTGTGGGCCGGTAGTGCCGCCGACGGTCCCGGTTGACGCTGGGGGAGCGAGCCGGGCAACCAGCCTGGCAGCCGGCCGGTCGGGGACCGGAGGTCAGCGGGCGAGGGCGGCCCGGACCACCCGGTCGAGGGCCGCGCCGACCTCGGCCGGGTCGCCGTTCGCGTCGATGACGGTGAACGTGCCGAACTCCGGCAGTCCCCGGTAGCCGGCGTCCAGGGCACGCAGGTGGGCCAGCTCCTCGGTGTCGATGCCCCGGGCCAGCACCCGTTGTTGGGCCCGTTCGGGCGAGACCGCCAGGAAACAGACGAGACCCGGTCGCGGGAAGATCGCGTACGCCAGCCGGGCCAGCCGCCCGCCCCGGTCGCCGCGGACCCGCATCACCACGTACTGGCACCAGGACCAGCGGTCCATGACCGCCGTCCGGCGGGTCAGTCGGGCGACCAGCACTGCCCGGGCCATGGCGAGCCAGCGCACGGTCGCCTCGATGGTCACGTAGCCGGTGCGGCCGAACAGGTGCGGCCCGTCGCGGTGGCCCAGCGCCTGCGCGAGCCGGTTCCAGAGCGGCCGGCCGCCGGCGTTCTCGAAGTAGCTGGCCGGCACACCGGCCGAGGTGAGCCGGTCCGCCAGCGCCTTCGCCTGGGTGGTCTTCCCGGCTCCGTCGACGCCGACCAGGGCGATGATCGTCGCGCGGCGCATGAGCGGCACGATAGCGGCGCTGGACAAGCCGTGGCACAGACCTGGAAAAAAGTCGTCCCGGGCTGTCGGATCCGGCGACGCCGCTCCGACCACTTGGCGACAACGCCCGCGAGGGCGACCGAAGCCAGGAGGAGCAGCGGCATGCGGAAGATCATCTACGGGGTGCACCAGTCGCTCGACGGGTTCATCGAGGGGCCGAACGGGGAGTTCGACTGGCCGGAGATGGGCCCGGAGCTGTCCGCCTACTCGCTGGCGCTGTGCGACCGGGCCGGCGCGTTCCTCTACGGTCGCCGGGTCTGGGAGTTCATGGCCGCCTACTGGCCGCAGGCCGAGTCGATCTCCGATCACCCGCACGACCTCGCGTTCGCGCCCATCTGGCGGCGTACGCCGAAGGTGGTCGTCTCGCGCACCCTCACCGCCGCCGAGCACGGCGCTCGGGTGGTCGGCGGCGGAGACCTCGGCAAGGAGGTCACCGCGCTCAAGGAGCAGCCGGGCGGCGATCTGCTGCTCAACGGCGGGGCCGACGCCGCCGGCGCGCTGACCGACCTCGGCCTGATCGACGAGTACCAGATCTTCGTCCACCCGGTGGTGCTCGGCGGCGGCAAGCCGGTCTTCTCGGTCCCGGGGCGGATCAACCTGCACCTGGTCGAGTCGCGGACCTTCGACGGCAGGTCGGTGCTGCTGCGCTACCGCCGTGCGGACTGAGCCCCGGCGGGCGTGGCTCAGCCCCGGCCGCGCCCCGGCCGGAGGGTGGCGACCGCCGTGGGCAGGCCCCGCCGGATGATGCCCGCCCAGTCGGTGTCGCCGCGCAGCACGGCGGCGGCGGTGTTGCGGGCCTGCTCGGCGGTGAAGTGCGGCGGCAGCATCAGCTCGGCCGGGTCGACCAGCGCGTTGACGACCACGGGCCGGTCCGCGCTCAGCGCCCGCTCCCAGACGCCCGGCACCTGCTCCGGCGCGTCGACCAGTTCGCCGTGCAGGCCCAGCACCTCCGCCCAGCGGTGGTAGCCGATGTCGGGCAGCTGCTGGCTGTCCGGGAACATCGGCGTCCCCTCGCTGGAGCGCTGCTCCCAGCTGACGAAGGCCAGGTCCCGGTTGTTGAGCACGAGCACCACGAAGCGGGGGTCCGACCAGCTCCGCCAGTACTTGGCCACCGTGATCAGCTCGTTGACCCCGTTCATCTGCATCGCGCCGTCGCCGATCAGGGCCACCAGCGGGCGGTCCGGGTGGGCGAACTTGGCGGCCAGCGCGTACGGCATCGCGCCGCCCATCGAGAGCAGGGTGCCGGAGAGGCTGGCCAGCATGCCGGGGCGCACCTGGAGGTGCCGGGCGTACCAGGCGGTCGTGGTGCCGCAGTCGACCGAGATCATCACGTCGTCGGGGAGCCGGTCGCTGAGGGTGGCGAAAAGCAGCTGCGGGTTGACCGGATCGGCGGCCTGCCCGGCCAGTTCCCGCTGCGTACGGCGCCAGGCGGTGGTGGCCTTCCCGATCGTCGCCCGCCAGCGGGTCGGTCCCGGGCCGGGGCCGAGCTCGCGCAGCAGGGCCCGCAGGGTGGGGGCGGCGTCCCCGGTCAGGTTCACCTCGGTCGGGTACCGCAGCCCCAACTGTGTGCCGTCCCGGTCGATCTGCACCGCCCGGGCCTGCCCCTGCGGCGGGTAGAACTCCGAGTACGGCATGTTGCTGCCGACGATCAGCAGCCGGTCGCACTCGTTCATCAGCTGCCAGCTGGGTCGGGTGCCGAGCAGGCCGATCGCGCCGGTCACCCACGGCTCCCGGTGGTCCACCGCGGCGAACCCGAGCAGCGCCGCCGCCACCCCCGCGCCGAGCCGGTCGGCGACCGCGCGGACCTCGTCCACCGCGCCGAGCGCGCCCTGCCCCACCAGCATGGCGACCCGCTCGCCGCCGCCCAGCACCTCGGCGGCCCGGCGCAGGTCCGCCTCCGGCGGCACGGTCGGGCCGCTGCCGGGCACGTCGCTGGTGCGGTAGAAGCCGTGCGCGTGCGGCGGCTCCGGCACGGCCGGCGCGTCCTGGATGTCGGACGGCAGCACCAGCGCGGTGACCGTACGCCGGGCCAGCGCCGTGCGGCAGGCCCGGTCGACCAGGTGGCGGACCTGGCTGGGGTGGTCGAGCTGGGCCAGGAAGGCGGCGGCGACGTCCTTGTAGAGGGCGAGCAGGTCCACCTCCTGGTAGTAGCCGCCGCCCTCGGCGGTGAGTGCGGTGTGGCCGACCAGGGCGACCACCGGCTGGTGGTCCAGCTTGGCGTCGTACAGGCCGTTGAGCAGGTGGATCGCGCCGGGGCCGCTGGTCACCAGCGCGCAGCCGAGCGGCCCGCCGCCGTACTTGACGTGCGCCGAGGCCGCGAAGCCGGCGGTCTCCTCGTGCCGGACCTGGACGAACTGCGCCCGCTCCCCGGTGCGTTGCAGTGCCGAGGTCAGGCCGTTGATGCCGTCGCCGGGATAGCCGAAGTAGCGGCGGACGCCCCAGCCGGCCAACCGGTGCACGATGTGGTCCGCGACGGTGGCGTCGCGGGGCAGGGGGCCCAGGTCGACGCGCCATCCGTCCGGGTGGTCGATGCGGGCCGGCCCCGGCGTGCCCATGGGACGTGCGTTCACCTGGCTGTCCTTCCGTCGGTCCGCCGCTCCGGCCCGCCATTCCCCGTCCTACCCGGACAAAACGCCACGAGGTGCTCCGCCGTCGGGCGGCCCGGGGCGGCTGCGGCGCGTCCGGCAGAATCGGGCGGGTGCCCATCCACCCGATCACCGACCCCGACGACGACCGGATCGCCGACTACCGCGCGCTGACCGACGTCGAGCTGCGTACCCGCTGGGAACCGCCGCACGGCCTGTTCATCGCCGAGGGCGAGCTGGTGCTGCGCCGGGCGCTGCGCGCCGGCTACCCGGCCCGGTCGTACCTGGTGGACGCCAAGCGGGTCGACCAGCTCGCCGACCTGGACACCGGCGACGCCCCCGTCTACGCCGCCACCCAGGACGTGCTGCAACGGGCCACGGGGTTCCACGTGCACCGGGGCGTGCTGGCGTCGTTCCGGCGCAAGCCGCTGCCGGCCGCCGCCGAGGTGCTGGCCGCCGCGCGCCGGGTGGTGATCCTCGAGGACGTGAACAACCACACGAACCTGGGGGCCATCTTCCGGGCGGTGGCCGCGCTCGGCGTGGACGCCGTGCTGCTCTCGCCGACCTGCGCCGACCCGCTCTACCGGCGCAGCGTCCGGGTCAGCATGGGTGAGGTCTTCGCGATCCCGTACGCGAAGCTGGACCCCTGGCCGGACGCGCTCGGCGACGTCCGCGCGGCCGGCTTCACCGTGCTGGCGATGACCCCGGCGCCGGACGCGGTGCCGATCCAGCGGCTCGACGCGGCGCGGCGGGCCCGCGCGGCGCTGCTCATGGGGGCCGAGGGCGCCGGCCTGACCCGGGCGGCGATGGACGCCAGCGACGTCCGCGTGGTGATCCCGATGCGCCGCGGCGTCGACTCGCTCAACGTCGCCGCCGCCACCGCCGTGGCCTGCTGGGAGCTGGGCCGCGACGACCCGGCCTAGTGCTCCGCTTCAGCCGCGGGGGGCGTTCGTGCCCCGGTCACGAGCGGGGCGGCGACAGGCGCGGGCCGCGATAGGGCAGGGTGGCGCTGTAGACCACGTTGGTGGTGGTGCTGCCGAACCCGGCGAGATCGTCGACGACCTGTTCGAGGTGCGCCATCGACGTCGCGGCCACCTTCAGCACGTAACAGTCGTCTCCCGTGGTGCGCAGGCACTCCAGAATCTCCGACCGTCGCTCCAGCAGCTGGTGCAGCGGTTCGTGCCGGCTGCCGGGGTACTTCAGCCGGACCACCGCGAGCACGGCGAAGCCCGCCTTGGCTAGGTCGACCTCGGCGCGGTAGCCGATGATCACACCGGTCGCCTCCAGCCGCCTCACCCGTTCGCTGGTGGCCGACGCGCTCAGCTTGACCCGGCGGCTGAGCTCGGTGATCGGCAGCCGGCCGTCGCCCTGCAACTCGATCAGGATGGACCAATCGACAGCGTCAAGATTCTCGGCCATCGGGCCATCTTGCCGATGGATCCACGGCAAAAGCCAGCAAAGGCAGGGAACGCGATGTTCACACACGGAACCCACCCCGGCTAGCGTGGAACCCGTGCAAATTGGCGTCAACGTACCGAACTTTGCCCCGGGTACCGACCCCGAAATGCTGCGACGGTGGGCGCAGACGGTCGAGGGCCTCGGCTTCGACCTGCTGATGGTCTCCGATCACATCGCGGTGACCCCGGACGTGGCCGAGCAGTATCCGGCGCCGTTCTACGAGCCGTTCACCACGCTGTCCTGGCTGGCCGGGGTGACCCGCCGGGTCCGGCTGGGTACCACGGTGCTCATCGTCCCGTACCGGCACCCGCTGCTCACCGCCCGGATGGCGGCGAACCTCAACCGGCTCAGCGGCGGCCGGCTCGTCCTCGGCGTCGGCGTCGGCTGGGCCCGGCAGGAGTTCGAGGCGCTCGGCGTGCCGTTCCGGCGGCGCGGCGCGCTGACCGATGAGTACCTGCACGTCATGCGCGACGCCTGGCGGAACACCGACGACTACGATACGACCCCGATCCCGATCTGGGTCGGCGGCAACAGCGACGCCGGCATTCGTCGCGCGGTACTGCTCGGTGACGCCTGGCACCCGCTGCGGGTCACGCCCGGATGGCTGGCGGACGCAGCGGGGCGGCTGAAGGCCACCGCCGACGAACTGGGCCGGCCGGTGCCCGCGTTGATGCCACGCATCGGACTCCGGGAGACCCGAGAAGTGGTCACCGCCCCGGACCGGCTCGCCGGTGTCGGCACCATCGAGCAGATCATCGCTGACATCGACCAGATCCGTCTGCTCGGGGCGGAAACGGTGGTGCTCGACCCGTTCAACGGCGACCTGACCGAGATCCGCCAGCCCGAACGCGCCTGGCAGACCCTTGCGGCCGTGGCCGCGTACCACAAATCCCAGGAGGACCGATGACCCCTGACGACGAGAGATTTCTCCGCCGTGCGGTGGAACTCGCCAGCGAGGCCGGGGCATCCGGCGAACGGCCGTTCGGCTCGTTGCTGGTCGGTGCGGACGGCACCGTCCTGATCGAGGACCACAACACCGTGGTCTCCGACTCGGACATCACCGCCCACCCGGAACTGAAGCTGGCCCGCTGGGCCGCTCGGGAACTCGCTCCCGACGTGGCCGCCGGCACCACCATGTTCACCAGTTGCCAGCCCTGCCCGATGTGCGCGACCGCGATCGACCGGTCCGGCCTCGGCCGAGTGGTGTACGCCCTGTCCGCCGAACAGTTCGAGGAGGTCAAGCCGGCCACCCCGCCGCTGCCCCCGGTGCGGTACGAGGGGCCGGCGCTGTTCGACGAGGCGCGCCAGCCGATCGACAACTATTACTAGAGGGGGACCCTTGCGGCGGTGCGGGGCGTGCGGTGGGTCCCGCTGTCGCTGGTCATGTCCCTACCCTGCGTTTGCATGGCCATGCGGCCTAGTGCATAATCTTCCTTGTGTCCAAGGTTCTCACCTCCCTGCCCATCGGTGAACGTGTCGGCATCGCCTTCTCCGGCGGCCTCGACACCTCGGTCGCGGTCGCGTGGATGCGCGACAAGGGCGCCGTTCCCTGCGCCTACACCGCCGACATCGGCCAGTACGACGAGCCGGACATCGCCTCGGTGCCCGGTCGCGCGCTCAGCTACGGCGCCGAGGTCGCCCGGCTGGTCGACTGCCGCGCCGCCCTGGTCGAGGAGGGCCTGGCGGCGTTGACCTGCGGGGCCTTCCACATCCGGTCGGGCGGGCGGGCGTACTTCAACACCACCCCGCTGGGCCGGGCCGTGACCGGGACCCTGCTGGTCCGGGCGATGATCTCCGACGACGTCCAGATCTGGGGCGACGGCTCGACCTTCAAGGGCAACGACATCGAGCGGTTCTACCGGTACGGCCTGCTGGCCAACCCGCAGCTGCGCATCTACAAGCCGTGGCTCGACACCGACTTCGTCACCGAACTCGGTGGGCGCAAGGAGATGTCGGAGTGGCTGCTCGAACGCGGCCTGCCCTACCGGGACAGCACCGAGAAGGCGTACTCCACCGACGCCAACATCTGGGGCGCCACCCACGAGGCGAAGACCCTCGAGCACCTCGACACCGGCATCGAGACGGTCAACCCGATCATGGGAGTCCGGTTCTGGGACCCGTCGGTGGAGATCCCGACCGAGGACGTCACGATCGGCTTCGACCAGGGCCGCCCGGTGACGATCAACGGCAAGGAGTTCGGCAGCCCCGTCGACCTGGTGCTGGAGGCCAACGCCATCGGCGGCCGGCACGGCCTGGGCATGTCGGACCAGATCGAGAACCGGATCATCGAGGCCAAGAGCCGGGGCATCTACGAGGCGCCCGGCATGGCGCTGCTGCACGCCGCGTACGAGCGGCTGGTCAACGCCATCCACAACGAGGACACCCTGGCGAACTACCACAGCGAGGGCCGCCGCCTCGGCCGCCTGATGTACGAGGGGCGCTGGCTGGACCCGCAGGCGCTGATGCTGCGCGAGTCGTTGCAGCGCTGGGTGGGCACGGCGGTCACCGGCGAGGTGACGTTGCGGCTGCGTCGGGGCGAGGACTACTCGATCCTGGACACCACCGGCCCGGCGTTCAGCTACCACCCCGACAAGCTGTCGATGGAGCGCACCGAGGACTCCGCGTTCGGCCCGTCGGACCGGATCGGCCAGCTCACCATGCGCAACCTGGACATCGCCGACTCGCGGGCGAAGCTGGAGCAGTACGCGACCCTCGGCATGGTCGGCGGCGCGGCCCCGCAGCGGATGGTCGGCGCCGCGCAGGCGGCCTCGACCGGGCTGATCGGCGCGATGCCGCAGGGCGGCGCGGAAGCCATCGCCTCCCGGGGCGTCTCCTCGGGCGAGGACGAGGCACTCGACCGCGCCGCGATGGAGTTCGGCGTCGACTGAGCGACGCCCGGCACGCGAGCGTCACTGGCCCGAGGGCCCTCCGACGGGAGGGGCCTGGGGCCGCGTCGCTCAGGGATCCTCGGGCCGACCGTCGCGTCCTATCCGACCTTGAGGGCCAGCTTTCCGACATAGTGATCATTCAGGGCGCGATGCGCATCCCCGACTCGTGCCAACGGGAAGGTCCGGGCGACGTGGACCTCGAAGGAGCTCGCCTCGATGATCGCGTTCAGCCGATCGGTGGCGGTGCGGCTCCGATCCCCGTCGTAGTGGGACACCGTCGCGCCCGGCGACGTCACCGGCGCGGGCAGGACACCGTTCGGCCAGGCGATCCGCCCCGACTTCTTGATCGCGCGCAGAGATCGTTCGGCAACCTCGCCCCCTACGGTGACCAGAGCCGCATCGAGCCCGCCTGGTGCGAACTCGAACGCCGCAGCCAACACGTCGTCTCTGCGACCGTCGACGGCGTCGTCAGCGCCCAGCCGCCGGGCCAGGGCGACACCGTCGTCACCAGAGGCCACGGCCAACACCCGGATGCCGCTGTGTCGCGCCAGCTGCACGGCCATGTGCCCGATGCCCCCGCTGGCCCCGAAGACCATGAGCGTCTCGTCCGGCCGCAGGTCGAGCAGGTCGAGACCGCTCAGTGCGGTCAGGGCATCCCACGCCATCGCGCCGGCCTGTCCGGTCGCCATCCGGTCGGGCACGCGAGCCACGAACTCCGCCTCGACGACGCCGTACTCGGCGTAGAAGCCGCCACGCGGCACCGGCATCGTCGCGGCGTAGACGCGCTCGCCCACGTCGAACCGCGTGACGTTGCGTCCGACCGCGGCCACCGTGCCCGCCGCGTCCCAGCCGAGGACGTAGGGGAAGGTCGACGCGACACCGAAGACGCCGTCGTATCCCCCCTCCCGCTCGCCCGCGTCCCAGGACCCGACGCCTGCGTACTCCACCCGGATGAGGACGTCGTCGTCGCCGACCTGCGGGAGCGGTATCCGGCGCGACGAGAGTTCGTCGACCCCGCCGAACCGGTCCAGGACGACCGCGTTCATCTGTGGCGCCACGATCGCGTCGCCCGCTGTGCGCTCGACTCTGCTCCGCATCGTCCCCCCTCGTTTACTTGAGTGCATCAAGGATCATTGGACCACAGCTATTTGAGTGAATCAACTAACTCCTCTAGGCTGGGGGCATGGCGCTGCCGAACGGACCCGTGACTCCCTCGTCCGAGGCCGAGGCAGCCCTGTTCGACCTGGTCGACGTGTACGACCGCGCCTACGAGGCGGCGGCAGCCGAGCTGTCGCTCAGCCCGGCGCAGGCATGCGTGCTCGGGCGACTCGATGAGCGACGGGGCATGGGCGCCCTGGCCGAGGAACTCGGCTGCGATGCCTCCAACATCACCCAGATCGTCGTGCGTCTCGAAGCGCTCGGCCTCGTGACCCGCGAACCGAACCCCCGGGACCGCCGCGCACGGCTCGTCGCGAGAACCCCCCGGGGGAACGAGATCAACCACCGGTTCGCTACGGCCTTCACCTTCGCCCGCACGGCGGTCGGACGACTCTCGCCCGACGAGCAGGACCAGTTGACGGCGTTGCTGCGCAAGGCACTGGGCTGACCCGCATTCGCAAACCACGCCAGCCGACAAGCCGAACCCGCCGCGTCCATCATGGGCATCCAGAGCGAAACATCTGAACACGCAGCCTTACAAACTGCGTGAATCGAACGTTCTTCGAGATTCCGCCGCAGGCGTCACCTCTTCCTGCGTCGCTTTTCCCCGCGTGGCACCACGTTCCCACCCAGGACTCCCGGCCTCTGTGGGGCAACGGCCTCTGCGGTGGCGCGGTCAACGGTTGATCGTCGTTCCGCGGGCCTCCAAGCGGCTCAGGACTTCGGGGTCGTCGAGGTGCGCCAGCGAGACGTCCAGGGTGTGTAGCGCAGGCAGCGACTCCAGCGCCGCCGCTCCCGTGCATTTCCCGGTCAGCACCAGTTCCGACAGGGCCGGGTGGCCGGTCAGCGGGGTCAGGTCCAACGGACCTGGACGATAGCCGTGGCCGTCCAGGTCCAGGGACCGCAGGCTGGACAGTGCGTCAATGCCCTCCAGCGACGTCACGTTGTAGTCGTCGGACTCGCCGCCGGTGTCGATGTCCAGGGTCTGCTCGATCAGCATGTAGATGTCGCTGCCGCCGTCGAACTGCAAGTCGGTGATCGCTGCGGCCTCGGCCGACGGCACCGTGACGGCATGTAACAGCTTCAGTGACGCCTTCAGGCGCGGGCCTGGACCCGGGTAGCCGTCCTCCGGGCCGTCGGGGCCGGTCGACTCGATGAGCGCCTTGAGATCGTCGGCAGCGATCGCGTCGTCCAGCAGGGCGTCCAGGACGCCCAGGTGCAGGCCGAGGTCGGCGAAGATGAGGGTCATGATCCCGACCGTATCGGGACCGCTTCATCGACTGGGCACGGCCCGGGACTGAGTGCGGAACCTGCCCGAGCCCGAGCGGCACGGGCGGGGCCCGAGACTGGGTGGCCGCCCGTGCGGAATCGACGTCACGGACGGTAGCGTGTCGCCCGTGTTCCCTACCGTCCGTGAGGTCCTCGCGCTGGACCCGGTCCGCCACGGCGCCCCGCGACTGGTCGCCGGGGAGGCCGGCCTCGACCGTCCGGTGCGCTGGGTGCACGTGACCGAGGTGCCCGACATCGCCCCCCTGCTCGGCGGTGGCGAGCTGGTGCTCACCACCGGGATCGGGCTGCCCGCCGACGACGCCGGGCTGCGCGCCTTCATCGGCGACCTGGCGGACGTGGGCGTCTCCGGCCTGGTCGTCGAGCTGGGCCGCCGGTACGTCAGCGGGGTGCCCCGGGTGATGGCCGCCGCCGCCGAGCGGCGCGGGCTGCCCCTGGTCGAGCTGCGGCGGGCCACCCCGTTCGTCCGGATCACCGAGGCCGTGCACGCGCTGATCGTCGACGCCCAGTTGACCGAGCTGCGGGCCACGGAGGAGATCCACCAGCGCTTCACGGAGCTGTCGGTGGAGGGCGCCGGCCCCGGCGAGGTGGTGCGGCAGGCCGCCGACCTCTCCGGCTGCCCGGTGGTGCTGGAGAACCTCTCCCGGCAGGTGCTCGCGTACGACCCGGCGGGGGAGAGCGCCGAGCTGCTGCTGGACTGCTGGGAGCAGCACTCGCGGCGGATCCGGCCGGCGGGGCGCACGGCGTACGACGGCGACAACGGGTGGCTGGTGACCACGGTGGGTGCCCGGGGGCAGGACTGGGGGCGGCTGCTGCTGCGCTGGCCCGGCGGGGGCGATCTGGCGGCGGGCCGGCGCGTGTTCGACCCCGCCGAGGAGGGCGGCGCGCCCGTCGGCGTCGCCGCGCCGCCCGTGGTTCCGCCCACCCGGTTGACCATCCTCGTCGAGCGGGCCGCCTCGACGCTGGCCCTGGGCCGGCTGATCCGGCGCGACGCCGAGGGCCTGGAGCGGCAGATCCACCGGACGCTGCTCACCGCCCTGCTCGACCACTCGCTGCCGGTGGACGAGGTCGCCCTGCGGGCCCGGGCGCTCGGCGTGGTGCTGGAGCGCCGGCACCTGGTCGGGGTGGTGGTCCGGCACCGGGCCGACGGCCCGGCGGGGGAGGGCGGCGCGGCCCCGGACCAGGCGCACCCGGGCGGTCCGGAGGCCGGCCCGGCACGGCTGCGTGATCTCGCCGAGGCGGTCGGGCAGGCGTTGCGCGAGGCGAAGCTGACCGGGCTGTCCAGCGCCATCGACGACCACGCCGTCGGCGTGCTGCTCGCCCTGCCGGAGCCGGCGGCCGAGGAGCGGTCGCTGGCCGCGTTCGCCACCGCGCTGCACCGCACCCGCCCGGACACCCCGGCCCGCTCGGACGGCCATGTCCGCCCGGACGGTCAAGGCCGCCCGGACGGTCAAGCCCGCCCGGGCGGCTCCGCTCGTCCCGACGGCCAGGTCCGCCTGGGCGGCCCCGTCCGCGGTGACGGAGCGGCCTGGTCGGGCCCCGTCCGCGGTGACGGAGCGGCCTGGTCGGGCCCCGTCCGTGGTGACGGAGCGGCCCGGTCCAACGGCCGGACCAACGGCGTGGCCCGGCCGGCAGGCGCCGGACTGCTCATCGCGGCCGGTTCCGGCGTGCCCGGCCTGCGGGAGGCGCGTCGGTCGCTGATCGAGGCCCGGCAGGTCGCCGATGCCGCCCGGCGGGACCGGCGGGATCTGCCGGTCTTCCGGCTGCCGCACGTCGGGCTGGCGGGGCTGCTGCACCTGCTGCGCGACGAGCCCCGGTTGCAGACCTTCGTCGAGCGGGAACTCGGCGCACTGCTGACCCACGACGCGCAGCACCCGCGCGAGCAGTTGCTGGGCACCCTGCGGGCGTACCTGGAGCAGGGCCGCAACAAGTCGGCGGCGGCCGGGGCGGCACACCTGTCCCGCCCGGCCTTCTACGAGCGGCTGGCCCGGATCCGCCGCGTCCTGGACGTGGACCTCGACTCCGTCGAGGCCTGCCTCTCCCTGCACGTGGCCCTGCTGGCCCTCGACGCCATCCGCACCCCCTGACCCCGCCAGCTCCCGCCGCTCCTCCCCGCCAGCCCTCCCGCCAGCTCCTCTCCCTGTCGATCATGAGGTTGGCGGGGACGAATCGCCCGAACCGCGCCGCCAACCTCATGATCGACAGCGGGGCGGGGCGGGGCGGGGCCAGGGTGGGGTGGGTGGGGTCAGGTGAGGGCGGCGAGGGCCTTCGCGTAGGGCGGGGGGACGTGGTTCGGGCCGCCCGGGGTGAAGACGTCGGAGCCGGCGGCGGCCGACCAGGCCGTGTCGGGTACGGCGTCGACGAGGGCGCGCACGACGGGGGCGTCGCGCCACTGGTCCTGCTCGGCGAGCAGGCTCAACGCCACCACCGACTCCTCCACCTCGCCGACGCACTCGAACGGCTTGTGCCCGTCCACGCCCAGCAGCTCCCGGTAGCCGGGGATCTGCGTGGGGTCGGCGAGCAGGTCGCCGCCGAAGATGTGGGTGATCCGCTCGCGCGACATGAACGGCGCCATGGCCAGGAAGACGAACCGGCACTTCGGGCAGTCACGGCACCAGCGCTCGCTGGCGTCGCGCAGCTTGAACGCGGCGTTGCAGCTCGTCACCACGTCGTCGTAGCGGTCGATCTCGGCGAACGACCGGGCGATGTGCAGCTCCGACAGCGAGCGCAGCAGCGAGAAGTACGGCTCGGTCAGCCCGGCGTGCGCGGCCAGCGCGGCCCGCAGCAGCCCCTCCGCCTCCACGCCCTTGGACCACTGGTGGTTGATCTCGTGGCCGTTCCAGACCAGGTTCGGGTCCGACGCCGACCGTTCGTTGGACATCACCACCGGGCCGAGCCCGTGCAGCACCGCCGTGGCGACGGCGATCAGCGAGTTGATCGCGGTGACCGGGATGTGGCCGTTGAGCGCCCCGGCGGCGTTCAGCTCGAACAGCACCGGGTCGATGCGCCGCCGGGCGGCGAGCGGGGCCAGCCCGGACGCCTCGTTCACCGCGACGATCACGTGGTTCGGGTTGACCGAGAACGGCACCGGGTCGAAGCCCGCCCGGCGCAGGGCCTCCAGGCTGACGATGGAGTCCTTGCCGCCGCCCACCGCCGAGAGCGGACGCCGGTCGGAGTCGTCGTACTCCCGGGCCGGGGAGACCGTGCCGGGCGGCACCTCCGGGCGCAGTTCGAGCACGTGCGGCAGCTGGTTGCGGTACGCGTACTCCGCGAGGCCCTTGGTGTAGACGGCCGTGACCAGCTCGGCGGCGGCCGTGCCCAGCGGCGCCGGCAGCACCAGGCGGGGCGGCGCGGCGGCCTTGTAGTAGCTGACGCCGGCGACCACGTGCAGCAGTTCCAGCACCCGGCCCAGGGTCGCCACGGTCTCGTCCGACGGCGGCGCGTCCGGCAGCGGGAGGGTGACCACCTCGGTGAACCGCTGCTCGCCGTCGGGGCCGGTGAGGGCGTAGTCGAACAACACCTCCCCGGTGGAGAGGTCGATCGAGTAGGACGGGAAGGTGAAGGCGTCCATCCGCCGGAGCTGCTCGTTGGGCACACGCCATACTAGGCCCTGGTTCGTCCGGCCGTGTCCGGCTGCGCCGGACCCGCCCCTGCCCCGCCCGCCAACACCCCCTGAGGAGAGCCCGTGCGCCTGTCTGACCTGCGCGGACGTACCGTCGCCGTCTGGGGGGCCGGCCGGGAGGGCCGGGCCGCGGTGACCGCGATCGCCGCGCACGGCCCGGCCGACCTGGTCGCCGTCGACGACAGCGCCAACTTCCTCAGCCTGCCCTGGGAGGGCCCGCTGGCCGAGGCGGCGCCGCTGGTCACCGGCGAGGAGGGCTTCGCCCGGCTGGCCGCCGCCGACGTGGTGGTCCGCTCGCCCGGCGTGCCGCAGACCCATCCGTGGCTGGTCGAGCTGCGCCGGCGCGGCGCGACCGTGACCCAGGGCACCGCCCTGTGGATGGCCGACCACGCCACCCGCACCGTCGGCGTCACCGGCAGCAAGGGCAAGAGCACCACCTCCAGCCTGATCAGCCACCTGCTCGCCGCCGTGGACCGGCCGAACGTCTTCGGCGGCAACATCGGCGTGCCGACGCTGGACCTGCCGGAGGCGGAGCTGTACGTGCTGGAGCTCTCCAGCTACCAGTGCAGCGACCTGACCGACTCGCCCCGGGTCGCGGTCGTCACGGCGCTCTTCCCCGAGCACCTCGACGCGCACGGCGGCGAGCGCGAGTACTACCGGGACAAGCTCAACCTGCTCGCGCACGGGCCACGGACCGTGGTGGTCAACGGCGCCGACCCGAGGCTCGCCCTCGAACTGGGCGACCGCGCGGCGGTACGCGCCGGCCTGCCGGACACCGCCCACGTGGCCGGCGGCGCGGACGGCACGCCCTGGTTCCACCTCGGCGACCGGCCGCTGTTCCCGCGCGCGGTGCTGCCGCTGGTCGGCCGGCACAACGAGGGCAACCTCTGCGTCGCCCTCGCCGTGCTCGACGCGCTCGGCGTCGACGTGGTGGCCCGCAGGGACACCCTGGCCGTGGCGGTCGCCGAGTTCCAGGGACTGGCCCACCGGCTCACCGAGATCGCCGACCCGTCCGGTCTCACCTTCGTCGACGACACCCTCGCCACCAGCCCGTACGCGGCCATGCACGCCATCGACGCGTACGAGGGGCGACCGTTGACGGTGATCGTCGGCGGCACCGACCGGGGCCTGGACTACGCGCCGCTGCGCGAGCACCTCGCGGAGCGCGAGCTCACCGTGCTCGGCATCCCCGACAGCGGCGCCCGGATCGTCGAGGCGCTCGCCGGCCTGCCGAAGGTGCGCACCGAGGTGGTCGACGACCTGGTCGACGCCGTGCGGCTGGCCCGCGAGCTGACCCCGGCCGACGGGGTGGTGCTGCTCTCCCCGGCCGCGCCGAGCTACGGGCGGTTCCGTAACTTCGAGCACCGCTCCGAGGTCTTCGCCCAGGCCGTACGCGACACCGCCGGCTGATTCAGCCCCGATCGGCGGGCGTCGGGTCCGGCGTGCGCATGCCCGGCAGCAGCGCGCTGCCGTCCCCGTCCTCGACCTCGGCCGTGCGCGCGCCCGGCAGCAGCGCGCTGGCGTCCTCGTCCTCGGCCGTGCGCCTGCCCGGCAGCAGCGCGCTGGCGTCCTCGTCCTCGTCCTCGGCCGCCGGGTCCGGCGCGCCGGGCGCCCCGGTCGGCCGGGGCCGCTTGTCGGGCGTCCAGGCGAAGGCGAGCGCCCCGCCGACCAGGGCCAGCAGCATCCCGACCAGGAAGCCGCCCAGGTTCGAGGTCAACCAGGAGACCAGCCCGAGCAGCAGCGAGAGCACGGCGTAGAAGACCCGCTGCTGCGGAGTGGCGACCAGCAGCACCCCGCAGAGCACCAGGACGGCCGGCACCAGGTACGCGGCGAGCCCCTGCGGCCCGACGTGCAGCAGCACCCCGAGCGGCGCGCGCAGGGTCACGAGCATCTCCAGGCCGCCGAGCGCGATCAGCACCCCGGCGGTGAACGGACGGCCCCGCCGCCAGCGGCGCCAGCGCCCGCCGGGTCGGCGGGCGGCGGGCACCGGGTGGTGTTCTCCGGCGGTCACGTCAGCATCCGTCGGAGGTGAACGCCATGCGCAGGTCGGGCAGGTTGAAGACGGCCGCCGTGGTGGCGTAGTTGTTCTGCCGCAGGTTGGTGATGATCACCGTGTCCGACTGCTGGGCGAAGACGCCGGGGTTGCCCCGCACCCCGGGCACCTGGTCGAGGGTGCTGGCGTCCTGCCCGACGTTGATGTTCTTGAACGAGGCGTTGCCGGCGACCTCGTCACCGTCGACGACCAGGGTGCGGGCGGTGACCGGTGTTCCGCCGCCGCCGGCGGTGATCTTCAGGTAGACGCCGCCCAGGTTGATGCTCTGGCAGAGGTTCGTCAGCTCGGCCTTGTCGATCGCCGACACCATCACCAGGACCTGCCCGCCGGTGTCGCCCTGGTTGGGGCTGTCCGGAATCATGTTGTCGATGGTGGCGAACTGCTCGAAGCCTGTGCCCGTGAGCCGGTCGGCGGTGACGGTGAACGGCATGCCGGAGATGGCGAACTGCGCGCCCAGCACGCCCTGGGCGGTCAGCACGACCATGCCGGCGGCACCCGCCACGACGGTGCCCAGCGTGGCGGCGAACCGGCGCCAGCGCACGCCGCTGCGCGGCGGATCGGGTTCGATCGGTGCGATCTGCTCCGACATGGCGGGCTCCCTTTCGAGATCGATTCATCGGCGACAATGGGAAATCGGCTGAAGGGTCTGCGCAGGCTGAAGTTACCGCCGAGTAAATGGCAGGTCAACGGCAGGTGGGGACTGGTTGAGGCGGTATCTGCCAAATGCGGCCAAAGTGAAAAACCGCTGCGGTTTTCGACCGTGCCGTCAGGGGAGGGGGGCGGCCTCGCCGGTCGGCGCGCACGGCGCGGTCGTGCCCGGGCCGTCGGCCGGACGCGCCAGCCGCGTCGCCTGGGCCGCGCCGTCGGTGCCGAGGAAGGGCGCGGTGGCCGCGTAGGTGAGCACCGGCAGCAGCAGGGGCAGCTCCGTCGCCCGGCCCTGGGCCACCCGGTTGCGGACGGTGGCGTGGATCCCGCCGACCACGGTGGACACCAGCGCGTCGCGGTCCACGTCCGCCGTCGGACCAGGGCCGGCGTCGGCGAAGAACCGGCGGAAGCTACCGAGCAGGGCGTCGCGCTCCCGGCGGGCGTCCGGGCCCGCCGCGTCCACTTCGACGAGTGCCATCCGGGCGAAGGCGGGTACGCTCGCCAGCACCTCCAGCAGGGTGCGCAGGGCGGCGCGGGCGGCGTCCGACCACGCCGGTCCGGCCTCCCGGTAGGCGCCCTCCATGAGCTGCGACAGCACGGCGACGCCGTGCCGGTACGCGGCGAGGAAGGCGTCCTCCTTGCCGCTGAAGAGGGCGTAGAAGGCCGGCCGGGTCACCCCGGCGGCGTGGCAGATGTCGGTGACCCGGGCGTTGTCGTAGCCCTTCGTCGCCACCTCCCGCACCAGTCCGTCGAAGAGGCGGTCGCGCTGGGTCGCGGCCACCGCCTCGGCGGAGAGCCGGCGCGGACCACGCTTGATCGCGCGATCGGGGTCGCGGCCGGGGCGCGCGCCCGGCAGGGGCGCCGGCGCCGGATGCGGACGGCGCTGCGTGGTCACCGCGTCCACCTCTCCATTCGATTGACTTTGCGACCCTCCGGGGTTTATAACTTTCTGCACGCTCAGTTGGGATCCCATCACCATGGGTGATCTTCCGGATGGTCACCCGTCGACTCATCGAAGGAGGGCTCGATGGCTGCCATTATCGCGGAACTGGAGCGCCCTCCCAAGGTCGGAAAGACGCAGGTGACGCCGCTACGCCGCGGCGCCCCACGCCGGCCTGCCCGCTGACGTCGCCGCACCACCACCGCCACCGCCGTCCGGCCCCGACGGCCGCCCGGCACCCCCGCCGCCGTCCGGCCCCGACGGCCGCCCGGCACCCCACCGCCGTCCATGACGCGACGGCCCCGGTCGCCAGGCGGGCACCCCCGCCCGCGCCTGTCGATCTCCCCCGCCCCGGAAAGGACCCACCATGCTCAGGTACGGACGAATCGGCGTGGGCCTCACCACCCTCGCGCTGCTGACCGGCCTCGCCGCCGCCCCGGGCTCCGCCGCCGCTCCGCGCTCCGCCACCCCGGCACCGCTCGCCAACAACGTGCTGACCTACCCCGCGCCGGGCGGCACCGCCGTCGCCGTCAACGACGTGATCCGGGCCAGCCTCAGGACCGGCACCAACGCCACCTTCTACTCCTCCGCCACGGGCACCACCGGCGTGAAGTGCGCCGCGTCCAGCTTCAGCGCCAAGGTGCTGAGCAACCCGGCGGCCCCGGGCACCGCCACCGAGAGCCTGACCGCGCAGTCCTTCACCAACTGCACCACCAACGTGATCGGCACCACCGGCGTGCAGAGCGTGAGCGTGCAGAACCTGCCGTACGCCACCTCGGTCACCAGCGCGGGCGTGGTCCGGATCAGCGGCACGGCGACGGCGCCGATCCAGAGCACCGTCGTGCTGAACTCGCTGCTCGGCGCGATCACCTGCGTCTACCGGACCAGCACCAACAGCCTGACCGGCACGGCGACCAACGCCAACAACTCGATCACCTTCACCAACCAGACGCTGACGAAGTTCTCCGGCCCCAGCCTCTGCTTCGGCACGGCGTACTTCTCCGCGGCGTACTCGCCCGTGCAGGACGCCAGCAAGGGGAACGCTCCCGTCTACGTCAACTGACCGCGGTCCACCGGGCCGGCGTGCGGCGATCCGTCGTGCGCCGGCGCCCGGCCGTCACCCAGCGCCGCGTGCAGGGCCCGCACGGACCGGATGGCCGAGCGGATCTCCTGGAGGTAGCGACCCGGGGTGAGCGCCGGTTCGGGCAGCCCGGCCAGGTCGGGCAGGGCCGGGTCGACGCCGACGGTCTCGATCCCGCAGCCGTACGGCACGGCGAGGGTGCGCAGCGCGTCGCAGTGCTGGAACGGCACGTAGATCGGCGCGGTCACCATCAGCACCGGATCGCCCGCGCGCAGGCGGACGTGCTCGGCCCAGAACCGCTGGGTGTCGGCGGTGTGCGCGCGGCGCCGCGCGGGATCGCCGGACGGGGCGGCCAGCACCCGGAC
Organism: Micromonospora sp. DT178; assembly: GCF_049841695.1. Taxonomy (NCBI): domain Bacteria; kingdom Bacillati; phylum Actinomycetota; class Actinomycetes; order Micromonosporales; family Micromonosporaceae; genus Micromonospora; species Micromonospora sp. DT178. The sequence goes on along the minus strand of NZ_JBNCKV010000004.1, from coordinate 412,031 downwards.
CGGCGGGCCGCCCACGGGCCGGTACGTGCGCGAGGACCAGGAACGGTGCGGATGGTCGGCGTCGTGGCCGTCCTCCTCGGCCGGGGCGGCCACCGCGAACTCCCGCCGCACCGCCGCGTCCAGCGCCGCCACCTCCGTGTCGCAGGGCCCGACGCCGGCCGCGTCCAGGGCACGGCACTCCACGTCGGACAGTGGGCGGAAGCTGCCCAGCACCGCCACCTCGCCGCCGATGCGGGTGCCGCCGCGCAGCAGGTGCGCCGCGTACGCGACCCGGCGCTGACAGGCGTGCGCCAACCCGCCGAGCACGACCAGGTGGGCGTACCGCGAGTGGGCCGGCGCCGCCGGACGCACCATGCCGAGCGCGGCGGCGGTGGCGAGCACCAGCCGCGCGGTGGCCGGGTCGAAGGCCGGTTCCCGGGCGTCCGGGCGCTCCCGGCCACCCCGGAAGTCCCAGTGTCGGGCGGAGAAGTCGTCGAGGCCGGCCAGCACCCCCGTCACGTCCCCGTCCGGCCACTTCCCGCCGAAGTGCCCGACGAGGTCGCGCAGCGGCGCCGAGCCGACCCAGGCCCGTACGCCGGCCGCGAGCGCTTCGACGCTCGCGCCCGCCGCGCCGGTCGGCAGCGCCGGCGTCCCACGCGGCGCTTCCTTACCGGTCCGCACCGCCGGATCGTACCGGCGGGCGGGTGCCCGGGCGGCGCACGGGCGGCCGGCGACGAACGACCGGACCGGGCGACGACGGTGACGGGCACCCCGGTGCCGCGCCCCCTACGACTCTTGTCCCCGCCGCCGGCTGGTGGCAGCGTGCGGTTACCGCGAACGCCGCTGAGAGGGTGCGACGATGACCACCGACGATCTGCTGGCCCGGCACCGGGCCGTGCTCCCGTCCCGGATGCCGCTCCACCACGACGAGCCGATCGGGCTGGTCACTGGTCCCGGCCGGGTCATCCTGGTCGAGGCGATCCGGTCCGGTGGAGCGGAGGCGGCGGCGTGAGCGCGGCGGAGCACGGCGTGGACGTCATCGGCCACTTCGTCGACGGCAAGCCGTTCAGCGGCTCGTCCGGGCGGCACGGGGACGTCTTCGACCCGGCGACCGGTCGGCGTACCGCCCGGGTGGAGCTGGCCTCGGCGGCGGACGTCGCGGTCGCGGTGGAGGCCGCCCGGCGCGCGGCCCGGCTCTGGCGGGACACGTCGCTGGCCAGGCGGACGGCCGTGCTGTTCGCCTTCCGGGAGCTGGTGCACGCGCGGCGGGACCGGCTCGCCGAGGTGATCACCGCCGAGCACGGCAAGGTGCTCGCCGACGCCGCCGGCGAGGTGCAGCGCGGCCTGGAGATCATCGAGTACGCCTGCGGCATCCCCTCCGCGCTGCGCGGCGGGTTCAGCGAGAACGTCTCCACCGAGGTCGACTCGTACAGCCTGCGGCAGCCGCTCGGCGTGGTCGCGGTGATCTCCCCGTTCAACTTCCCGGCGATGGTGCCGCTGTGGTTCCTCCCGATCGCGGTGGCCTGCGGCAACGCGGTGGTGCTCAAGCCGAGCGAGAAGGACCCGAGCGCGGCGCTGCTGCTGGCGGAGTGGTTCGCCGAGGCGGGCCTGCCCGACGGGGTGCTCAACGTCGTCAACGGCGACGCCGAGGCCGTGGACGCGCTGCTGGAGCATCCCGGCGTGAAGGCCGTGTCGTTCGTCGGCTCCACCCCGGTCGCCCGGCACGTCCACCAGCGCGGCACCGCCGCCGGCAAGCGGGTGCAGGCGTTGGGCGGGGCGAAGAACCACATGGTGGTGCTCCCCGACGCCGACCTGGACCTGGCCGCCGACGCGGCGGTCAACGCCGGTTTCGGGTCGGCGGGGGAGCGGTGCATGGCGATCTCGGCCCTGGTCGCGGTGGAGCCGGTCGCCGACGCCCTGGTCGCCCGGATCGCCGAGCGGATGCGTCGGCTGCGCACCGGCGACGGCCGGCGCGGCTGCGACATGGGCCCGCTGGTCACCGCCGCGCACGCCGCCCGGGTGCGGTCGTACGTCGAGGCGGGGGTGGCCGCCGGCGCGGTGCCGGTGGTGGACGGCCGCGACGTCGAGCCCGACGGCGACGCGAACGGGTTCTGGCTGGGCCCGACGCTGTTCGACCGCGTCACCCCGGACATGTCGATCTACACCGACGAGATCTTCGGTCCGGTGCTCGGCGTCGTGCGGGTCGGCTCGTACGAGGAGGCGGTGGAGCTGGTCAACGCCAACCCGTACGGCAACGGCACGGCGATCTTCACCAACGACGGCGGCGCGGCCCGGCGCTACCAGCACGAGGTGGAGGTCGGCATGGTCGGCGTCAACGTGCCGATCCCGGTGCCGATGGCGTACTACTCCTTCGGCGGCTGGAAGGCCTCGCTCTTCGGCGACCTGCACGCGCACGGCGAGGACGGGGTGCGCTTCTTCACCCGGGGCAAGGTGGTCACCAGCCGCTGGCTGGACCCCCGGCACGGCGGGGTCAACCTCGGCTTCCCCACCCAGACCTGAGCAGGCGCAGGATGCCGGCCCCGGCCAGGTACGCCACCAGCGCCGGCGCCGGCACGCCCAGCGGCTCGGGCGCCGACCTGGGCGTCTCCGCGTTGACCACCAGGGCGTACGCCACGGCGGCGAAACCGGCCGCGGTGAGCGTGGTGCGCACGGTGGCCCGCCACCCGCGGCCGGCCGGCGCGCGGCCCGACGCGGCCCCGTCGCCGGCCCGCCCGGCGTCCCCGGCGCGCCCGGTGCTGTCTGCCCGCCGGGCGTCCCCGTGGCGGTCGGCGCTGTCGCCGCGTTCGGCGCTGCCGGCGCGCCCGGTGCGGGCCTCGACGGGGCCGAAGACGGCGACCAGGGCGGCCAGCACCACGGTCAGCATCAGCACCCAGGGCACCCGCCAGGCCAGCCAGGCCGCCGACCCCACGGGCGGGGTCGGCAGCCACCCGGCCGCGTCCAGCGCGCCGACCAGCAGGATCGCGGCGGTGAGGTGCCAGAGGAAGACGGTGAGCACGACCGCGTTCACCGCGATCACCGCCTGCCAGGGGCGGGGGCGGCGCAGCCAGCGCTCCGCCGGGTCGCGCAGCAGCAGGATCAGCCCGAACTGGGCGGCGGTCAGGGTGAGCAGGGCCAGGCTGGGCGGGGCGGCGTTGTCCAGGCGCTCGCCCGGCACGTTGAGCATGCTCACCGGGTACGGTCCGACGGTGGTCAGCAGCACCGTCGCGGCCAGGCCGCCCAGCAGTGCCGCCGCGCCCGCGCGCCGGGACGGCGGCAGCCGGCGCCCGCGCTCCCCGTTCCGCGCGGGTCCGGGGCGCAGCGGGGTCCCGGCCCGCCCGGAGGCGGGGCGCGCGGCGGGGTGGGCGTCGTGACGCCCGGCGTCGGCGTCGCGCCAGGCGATGCCGAGCTGGTGCACGGCCAGCCAGCCGAAGACGTAGTTCGGCAGCGCCAGCTCGGCCGGGCCCAGCGCCCGCCCCACGTCGCCGGCGACGACCAGCGCGGCCAGCGCCGCCGGCACGAGCAGGCCGAAGCGCCGGTGCAGGGCGTGCATCGCCGGGGTCAGCGGCACCACGATCAGGTAGGCGGCGAGGAACCAGAGCGGGATCGTGGCGAACCAGGCGACGGTACGCACCAGCGTCGCCCCGACGCCGACGAGCGACGCGAGCGTGGCGCCGCCGGCGATCACCAGCAGCAGCGCGGTCGTCGGGCGCAGCAGCCGGGCGCCCCGGTCCAGCAGCCACGCGGTGGCGTCGACGCCGGCGGCCCGCCGGGCGGTCAGCGAGGCGGCGTTGGCGTACCCGCCGACCAGGAAGAAGATCGGCATGACCTGGGCGATCCAGGTGAGCGGGTAAGCCCACGGCAGGTCGGGCAACGCCGAGCGCCCCGTCGGCCGGCCGGCGGCGTCCTCGCCGATCGCGGCGACCGCCCAGTGGCCGAGAACGACCATGCCGATGGCGAGCGCCCGAAGCAGGTCGACGTAACGTTGCCGACCAGCGGGGGTGCGCGCGGCGAGTTGCCGCAGGCGGCGCATGGCCCGAGGGTACGTCAGGCGTGGGCTGGCCGCTGCTGATAACGGTTCGGTCCCCGGGGGTTGAAGTCCGCGCCCTCCTGCCGTAGAAATTCTTCAGCAACATATTGCGAACTGAAGACAAATTCCCCCTGCGCCTCGTGCGGCGGTCACCAACCCCCATCCGGCGACCGCCCGGACCGATCCGAGGAGAGACCATGAACAGGCGTGACATCCTGCGGCGCACCGCCGCCGCCGGCCTCCTGGCCACCCCCGCCGCCGGCCTGCTGACCGGCTGCGCCACGGGCGGCGGTGACGACGACAAGGGCGACGCCGGCACCTACAAGGGCACCAAGAGCGAGCAGAACCCGCTCGGTGTCAAGGAGGACGCGCCCCTCGAGGTGGTGATCTTCAACGGCGGCTTCGGCGAGGAGTACGCGAAGGCCCACGAGGCCATGTACACCGAGAAGTACCCGAAGGCGAAGATCAACCACTCGGCGACGCAGGAGATCGCCAAGACCCTCCAGCCGCGCTTCGTCGACAACACCCCGCCGGACGTGGTCAACAACTCCGGCGCCAACCAGATCGACTTCAACGGCCTGGTGTCGCAGAACGCCATCGCCGACCTGGGCGAGCTGCTCGCCGCCCCGAGCCTCGACATCCCGGGCAAGACGGTCAAGGACACCCTGCTGCCGGGCGCCGTCGAGGTCGGCTCGTACGACGGCAAGTTCCTGGTGATGAACTACACCTACACCGTCTACGGCATCTGGCACTCCACCAAGCTCTTCAGCGAGCGCAAGTGGGAGTACGCCAAGACCTGGGACGAGCACATCGCGCTGTGCAAGCAGATCAAGGCCGCCGGCATCGCCCCCTGGACGTACGCGGGCCTGCACCCGCGTTACATGAGCTGGCCGCTGATCTCCACCGCGATCAAGTTCGGCGGCCCCTCGGTCGCCACGGCGATCGACAACCTGGAGCCCAACGCCTGGAAGTCCGACGCGATGAAGACCGCGGCCGACGCCTGGCACCAGATCGTCAAGGACAAGTACATCCTCGAGGGCTCGCCCGGCCTCGACCACAAGCAGTCGCAGACCGCGTGGTGCCAGGGCAAGGCGGCCTTCATCTCCTGCGGTTCCTGGCTGGAGAGCGAGCAGAAGGACGTCACCCCGGCCGGGTTCAACATGACCGTCCAGCCGACCCCGAGCCTGGGCAGCGGCGACAAGCTGCCGTTCGAGGCCGTCCGGGGCACCGCCGGCGAGCCGTTCATGGTCCCGGCGAAGGCCAAGAACCTCGCCGGTGGCCTGGAGTTCTTCCGGGTCATGCTCTCCAAGAAGGGCGCGCAGGACTTCACCAAGAAGGTCTCCAGCCTGACCGTGGTGGCCGGCGCCAGCGAGGGCGTCGAGCTGCCGTTCGGGCTGAACACGGTGGTGAAGGCGCTGGAGGCCTCCGGCAGCAACGGCTTCAACTGGGTCTACAACAACTACTACCGCAAGCTGGAGCGCAACCTGGTCGACGCCGCGTGCGGCGAGTTCTTCAGCGGGCGGATCGGCCCGGCGGAGTTCCTCGACCAGTGCCAGAAGGGCGCGGACTCGATCGCCCAGGACAGCTCGATCAAGAAGTACAAGCGGGCCGCCTGACACCCCGGCCGATGGGGGCGGGGTGGACCACCCCGCCCCCATCGGGCCGCCGCTGAAGAGGTAGGACCTCATCGTGAGACATGGCAAGTACCCGCTGATCGTCACCTTCCTGGTGCCGCCGGTGCTGCTCTACGTCATCTTCGTCGTGTCGCCGTACCTGCAGGCGTTCCAGATCTCCACCACCGACTGGCTCGGCTACTCGGCCGACGCCAACTCCGTCGGGCTGGCGAACTTCAAGACGCTGTGGAACGACGACTACGTCTGGAACGCGTTGAAGAACAACGCGATCCTGCTGGCGCTGGTTCCGGTGCTGACGATCGTGCTCGGCCTCTTCTTCGCCGCCATGCTCAACATGGGCGGCCGCAAGGGGCGGGCGGGGGTCAGCGGGGTACGCGGCTCGTCGTTCTACCGCACGGTCTACTTCTTCCCCCAGGTGCTCTCCGTCGTGATCATCGCGCTGCTGTGGAAGGAGGTCTACCACCCGAACAAGGGCCTGCTCACCAGCGCGCTGAACAGCGTCGGTCTGGGCGCGCCCACCTGGCTGGGAGATCCCCGGACCGCCTTCTGGTGCGTGCTCGCGGTGATGATCTGGAGCAACGTCGGCTTCTACGTGGTGCTCTTCGGCGCGGCCATGTCGGCCATCCCCAAGGAGATCTACGAGGCCGTCATGCTCGACGGCGCCTCCCGGCTGACCACGCTGTGGAAGGTGACCATCCCGCTGCTGTGGGACACCGTCCAGGTCGCCTGGGTCTACCTGGCCATCTTCGCCCTGGACGGGTTCATCCTGGTGCAGCTGATGACCAACGGCGGCCCCAACTTCTCCACCGACGTCATCGGCGTGCGGATGTACGACACGGCGTTCGGCAGCGAGACCAAGTTCGGCTACGCCTCGGCGATCGGCGTGGTGATGTTCTTCCTGACCCTCACGGTGGCGGTGCTGGCGCTGCGGGCCAGCAAGCGAGACAGGATCGAGTACTCGTGACGACTCTGGACAAGCCGGCCCCGGTGGCGCTGCCCGAGCCTCCCGGCCCCGCCGACCGCCCGGTACGCCGCGAACTCGGCGTCGCCAACGTGCTGTCGCACGGCTTCCTGCTGTTCTGGGGCGCGCTGACCGTACTGCCGTTGCTCTGGATGTTCATCAGCTCGTTCAAGAGCAACGCGGAGATCCTGGCCGATCCGTGGAGCCTGCCCGGCGCGCTGCGCTTCGACAACTGGGCCCGCGCCTGGAGCGGGGCGCACATCGGCCAGTACTTCCTCAACAGCCTGGTGGTGGTCGCCGGCTCGGTCACCCTGACCATGCTGATGGGCGCCACCGCCGCGTACGTCTTCGCCCGCTACGAGTTCCGGGGCAAGCAGGTCGTCTACTACCTGTTCGTCGGCGGGCTGATGTTCCCCGTCTTCCTCGCCCTGGTGCCGCTGTTCTTCGTGGTGCGCAACGCCGGCCTGTTCGGCACCTGGACCGGGCTGATCCTGGTCTACGCGGCCTACTCGCTGCCGTTCACGGTGTTCTTCCTGACCGCCTTCTTCCGCACCCTGCCCACCGCCGTCGCGGAGGCGGCACTGGTCGACGGCTGCGGCCACTTCCGGCTCTTCTTCCAGGTGATGCTGCCGATGGCGCGTCCGGGACTGATCAGCGTCGCGATCTTCAACTTTCTCCAACACTGGAACCAGTTCCTGCTGCCGCAGGTGCTCATGCAGGGCGACGAGTCCAAGTGGGTGCTCGCCCAGGGGCTCGCCGCGCTCTCGGTCAACCAGGGCTACGCTGGCGACTACGCGCAGCTCTTCGCCGGCCTCACCATCGCGGTGGTACCCGTGCTGCTGGTCTACATCCTCTTCCAGCGCCAGGTCCAGTCCGGCCTGACCGCCGGCCAGCTCAAGTGATCCCATTCGCGCTGGACCGGTTCTGATCAGCTAAGCAGCGCGACGCGGCGCGTGCGGAGCTGGTCCGGCCGGTTGCGGTCTGCGCGCTGTCGAGCTGATGTCGTAGACGATTCGCTCGACGGTGGTGCGGTGGCGCGTGGTCCGCTGCGATGAGCGCGCCGTGGAGCTGATGGTGTGAGCGGCTGACCGGCGTCGGGCGCCGGGTGGCGCGGAGCAACTCGTCCGACCTGCCTTGCCAGCCGGTGGCGCGGGCGACTCACCTGAACCGGTGTAGCCGACGCGGCGCAGATGTCACGAGGCGCTGGTGCCGACCGCGATGACGTAAACGATTCAGCTCCAAAGCGCCGTGCGCGGCACCCCTCGCCGCTGCGGCGGGAGCGCGGGCGGACGGCGAGGGCGGCACGAGCGCCGTGGGCGGCCCCTTGCCCGCCCGCCCCGCGCAGCGTCAGACCGGCGGGACCAGCAGGGCGTGCAGGGTCTGCGGATCCGTCACCTCGGGCAGCTCCCGGGCGGCGAGCCAGGCCGCCGCGGCCGCGCCGTCGCCCGCCGAGTGCAGCGGCGCGTCCGGCCACTGCCGGCCGACCTGGGCCCGTACGGCCGAGGCGAGCGGGGTGTCGCCGGTCAGCAGGCCGCCGCCGAGGACGATGGGTGAGTCGTCGCCGGCGGGTCGGATCCGCGCCGCGCTCTCCGCCAGGTGCGCGGCGGCCTCGTCGATCAGCCCGCGGGCGACCGGTTCGCCGTCGACGGCGGCGGCGACCACGAGGGGCGCGAGCCGGGCCAGTTCCACGGGCGGCCGCCGGGTCACCGCCTGGACCAGGGCGTCGACGGTGTCGCGGGGGCGGGCCGCCACGTCGGCGGAGCCGAGCAGTTCGGTGAGCACCCCGGCTGCCAGCCGGCCCGGCGTGTGCCCCCGGTCGAGGTCGGCCAGCAGCCGGCGGACCGCCTCGCGGCCGAGCCAGAAACCCGAGCCCGCGTCGCCGAGCAGCCAGCCGTGTCCGTCGGCGACCCGGTCCAGCCGCAGCTCCCGGACCCCGGCGGCGATCGCCCCGGTGCCGGCGATCAGCACCGTGCCGTCGGGGCTGGCGGTGCCCGAGGCGTACGCGACCAGCGCGTCGCCGTGCACCGCGTACGGGCAGCGCAGGCCGGCGTCGTGCCAGGCCCGGTCGAAGGCTTCCCGGCCGGCCGGATCGGCGAGCAGCCGGCCCGCCCCGGCCAGCCCGATCGTGCCGCCACGCACCCGGGCGGGATCGACGTCGGTCAGCGCCTCCCGCAGGGCGGCCAGGAGTTCGCCCGCCGCCCGTTCGGCACCGTGGCTGGTGGGGTTTCCGCCGCCAGCCCGGCCGCTGCCGAGCCGCCGCCCGTCGAGGGCCAGGGCGGTCACCCGCGTGGACGTACCCCCGACGTCGAGACCGACCACGACGCTGTCGGACATCCGCACCCACCCCTCGATCGACGGCCGCGTTCATGCTGGTCGGCCCGGCGGCGGCGGGCAAGGGGCGGGCAGGTTCCGGGGCTGTGCGCCAGGTAACAGTTTGAAAACTTCGCCCACAGCCTTGACACGGAGGGGCTTTCAGTAAGAACTTTTACCACTAACAGTTAACACTCTTTTCGGAAAGGTACCCCATGGTTGATCACGAGGTGGACGCCTCCGCGGGGACCGCGGTGGTCGACGCCGGCGCGGTCGACCGGCGGGGTGCGCTCGGGGTCGGCTCCGACGGCGTGCTGGCGCGGGTCCGGGCCGGCGCGGGCGAGCTGACGGGGGCACTGCGCCGCGTCGCCGAGCACGTGCTCAGCGACCCGGAGGCCGCCGCCCGGGCGACCATCGTGGAACTGGCCGAGCGCAGCGGCACCTCCCCGGCGACGATCACCCGGTTCTGCCGGGCGATGGGCTTCGAGGGCTACGCCGACCTGCGACTCGGCATCGCCGCGGAGACCGGCCGGGCCCGCTCGGCGGGCTGGACCGTCGACATCGGCCGCGAGATCCAGCCGAGCGACCCCCTCTCCCGGGTGCTCGACCAGATCATGGCCGCCGACACCCGCGCCATGCACGACACCGCCGCGCTGCTCGACCTCGCCGAGGTGGAACGGGCCGCCGTCGCCATCGCCGGGGCGTCCCGGGTGAACATCTTCGGGGCCAGCGGCAGCGCCCTGGTCGGCGAGGAGATGCAGTTCAGCCTGCACCGCATCGGGGTGGCGGCCTGGGCCTGGAACGACGTGCACGAGGGCCTCGCCAGCGCGGCCCTGCTGCGCCAGGGCGACGTGGCACTCGGCATCTCGCACACCGGCCAGACCCGGGAGACCATCGAGATGCTCGCCGAGGCGGGCAGCCGGGGCGCGACCACCGTGGCGCTGACCGGGTTCCCGCGCTCGCCGCTGGCCGAACTGGCCGACATCGTGCTGCTCACCGCCAGCCAGGCCACCACCTTCCGCCCCGACGCGCTCTCCGCCCGGCACCCGCAGCTGGTCGTGCTCGACCTGCTCTACATCGCCGTCGCCCAGCGCACCCACGACCGCGCCCACGCGGCCTTCCGGCGTACCGCCCAGGCCGTCGACGGGCACAAGGCCGCGAAGGGGGCCACCGCATGATCAGTGCCCAGGGGTACGCCGACGCCGTCCGGCCGGTGCTCGACCGGCTCGTCGACGCCAGCGCCGACGGGATCGGCGCCGCCGCCGACCTGATCGCCACCAGCCTGCGCGCCGGCGGGGTGCTCCAGGCGTTCGGCGCCGGCCACTCCGAGGCGTTCGCCGCGGAACTGGTCGCCCGGGCCGGCGGGCTGGTGCCCACCAACCGGCTCTCCCTGCACGACCTGGTGCTGCACGGCGACGCCCCGCGTGACGTGCTCGCCGACCCGAAGCTGGAGCGCGACCCCGCCGTCGCCCACCAGCTCTACGAGTTGGCGGCCCCGCAGCCGCAGGACGTGTTCGTGGTGGCGTCCCAGTCCGGCATCAACGGCTCGGTGGTCGAGCTGGCGACGCTGGTCACCGGACGCGGCCACCCGCTGATCGCGGTCACCTCGGTCGCGCACACCGCACGGGTCGCCCCGCGGCACCCGTCCGGCCGGCGCCTCGCCGACCTCGCCGACGTCGTGCTGGACAACGGCGCACCGTACGGCGACGCACTGCTGCCGCTCGAGGGCGGCGGCGCGGTCTGTGCGGTCTCCTCGGTCACCGCGGCGCTGCTGGCGCAGCTGCTGACCGCCGAGGTCGTACGACGGTTCCACCAGGCCGGGGAGGTACCCCCTATCTACCTCTCCGCCAACGTCCCCGGCGGGGACGAGCACAACCACGCCCTCGAGTCGCGGTACGCCGGGCGCCTCCGGCGCACCGCCTGACCCGAACACACAAGGAGAGACGACTATGTCGATTACCCCCGACAACCCGGCCGACCTGAGCCGCCGGACCGTGCTGCGTCGGGCCGCCGCGGTGGGCCTGCTCGCCACCCCGGCCGCCGGCCTGCTGAGCGCCTGCGCGACCAGCGGCGGCGACGAGAAGAACGAGCAGGTCGCGGGCGGCACCAAGAGCGCCACCAACCCGCTCGGTGTCGCCGAGGACGCCCCCATCGAGGTGGTCATCTTCAACGGTGGCTACGGCGAGAAGTACGCCACCGACGTGCACCAGCCGCTGTACAAGAAGGCGTTCCCGAAGGCCGAGGTCAAGCACCAGTCGACCCAGGCCGTGTCCACGGTGCTCCAACCGCGGTTCGCCTCGGGCAACCCGCCGGAGTTCGTGAACAACTCCGGCGAGAAGCTGATGGACTTCGGCGCCCTGGTCGCCGACGGCCAGCTTCAGGACCTCACCGAGCTGTGGGACGCCCCGTCGGTCGACGACCCCAGCAAGAAGGTCCGCGACACCGTGGTGCCGGGCACCGTCGAGGCCGGGTCGTTCAACGGCAAGCCGTACGTCCTGTACTACGTCTCCACCGTCTTCGGCATCTGGTACTCCGGCAAGCTGTTCAAGGACAACGGCTGGGCGCCGGCGAAGGACTGGTCGGAGTTCACCGCCCTGCTCGACAAGATCAAGGCCAAGGGCATCACCCCGTACGGCTACGCCGGGGCGAACGCCGCGTACTACCAGTGGAACGTGATCCTCACCCACGCGGCGAAGATCGGCGGCACGGACGTGCTGAAGAACATCGACAACCTGGAGGACGGCGCCTGGCAGCAGGACGCGGTCAAGCAGGCCGCCGCGGCGTGGGCCGAGATCGGCGCCAAGTACGTCGACAAGAGCTTCGAGGGGCTCAAGCACACCGACGTGCAGCTGCGGCAGAACCAGTACAAGCTGGCGTTCTACCCCAGCGGCGACTGGCTGGAGGGCGAGCAGAAGAAGGACACGCCGTCCGGCTTCGACTACCAGCTCATGCCCGTGCCGAGCCTGTCCGCCTCCGACAAGCTGCCGGCGACGGCGCTGCGGGCGACCGCCGGTGAGGGCTACTTCGTCTCGGCCAAGAGCAAGAACCCCAAGGGCGGCCTGGAGTACATGCGCCAGATGCTCTCGGTGGCCGGCGCGAAGGGCTTCACCGAGGTGGTCAAGGCCCCGACCGTGGTCACCGCCGGCTCGGAGGGCTTCGCCTTCCCGCCCGGCGTGGCCAGCTCGCAGGCCGCGCTCAAGGCCGCCGGTCAGGACGTGTTCAACCTGTACTTCGACGGCTGGTACAAGGAGCTCGACACGGAGGCGCGCACGGCCACCAACGAGCTGATGTTCGGCCGGATCAAGGCCGACGCCTTCGTGGAGCGGATCCAGAAGCGCGCCGACGCGATCAAGAAGGACAGCTCCATCACCAAGTTCAAGCGCTGATCGATCGGAGCGTAGGGGTCATGCGGCACGGCAAGTATCCGTTCGTGATCGGGTTCCTCTTCGTCCCGGTCACGCTGTACGTGGTCTTCGTCATCGCGCCGTACGCGCAGGCGTTCCAGATCTCGATGACCAACTGGCGAGGGCTCTCGGCCCCGCAGTGGGTGGGCTTCGACAACTTCCGGAGGTTGTTCGACGACGACAACTTCTGGAAGGCGGTCCAGCACCACGGCGTACTGCTGCTTGCCCTGCCGCTGATCACCATCGCCATCGCCCTGTTCTTCTCGTTCCTGCTCAACGTGGGCGGCAAGAGCAGCGGTGGGCAACGCCAGGGGGTCTGGGGGTCGAAGTTCTACCGGGTGGTGTTCTTCTTCCCCCAGGTCCTGGCGGTGGCCATCATCGCGGTGCTGTTCCAGATGGTCTACCGGCCCAACGAGTCCGGCCTGATCAACGGCGTGCTGATGAAGCTCGGCTTCGACCCGGTGCTCTTCCTGGTCCGGCCGAACCTGGCGCTCTGGTCGATCATCGGCGTGCTGGTCTGGCAGGCGGTCGGCTTCTACGTGGTGCTCTTCTCGGCGGGCATGGCCTCCATCCCCGGCGAGATCTACGAGGCCGCCGAGGTGGACGGGGCGAGCCGGGTGACGCTCTTCTTCCGGGTCACCCTGCCGCTGCTCTGGGACACCCTCCAGGTCGCCTGGGTCTATCTGGGCATCGCCGCGTTCGACGCGTTCGCCATTGTCTCGGTGCTCTCGGTGGACGGCGGCGGCCCGGACGGCGCCACCACCGTCCTGGCGATGGAGATCTACCGCAACGCCTTCGTCTACTCGAAGTACGGCTACGCCTCGGCAATGGGCGTGGCGCTGTTCTTCCTCACCCTCACGTTCGCGGCGTTGACGCTGCGGCTGACCAAGCGGGAAAGCGTGGAGTACTGATGAACCCGCAGACGACGCTGCCGCCGACACCGGCGGCGCTACCGCCGAAGACCGTGAAGCCGGGCGCCGCGGGTGGGCGCGGAGGCAGGGGCCGACGGGAGGTACGGCTCCTCGCCAACCTCGGGCACGTGGCGCTCGCCGTCTGGGCGGTGATCGTGATCGTGCCGATCCTCTGGACCTTCCTCGCCTCGTTCAAGAACACCACGGAGATCTTCAGCAGTCCGTGGACCATGCCGGCGGAGCTACGGTTCGAGAACTACGCCCGGGCGTGGACCAAGGCGAACGTCGGGCGCTACTTCCTCAACAGCGTGATCGTGGTGGCGTGCAGCACCTTCGGCACCATGCTGCTCGGCTCGATGGCCGCGTACGTGCTGGCGCGCTACAAGTTCTGGGGCAACCGGGCGATCTACTACCTGTTCGTCTCGGGGCTGGCTTTCCCGGTCTTCCTGGCCCTCGTACCGCTCTTCTTCGTGGTGAAGAACCTGGGACTGCTGGACACCCACACCGGGGTGGTGCTGGTCTACATCGCCTACTCGCTGCCGTTCACGGTGTTCTTCCTGGCCGCGTTCTTCAAGACGCTGCCGTCGTCGGTCGCCGAGGCGGGGATGATCGACGGCTGCTCGCACACCCGGCTGTTCTTCCAGGTGATGATGCCGATGGCGAAGCCGGGCCTGATCAGCGTCGGGATCTTCAACATCATCGGCCAGTGGGGGCAGTACCAGCTGCCGCTCGTGCTGCTCTCCAACGCCAAGGACAAGTGGGTGCTCACCCAGGGCATCGCGGACATCTCGGTGAACGCCGGCTACGAGGCGGACTGGTCCGGCCTCTTCGCCGCCCTGACCATCGCCATCCTCCCGATGATCGTCGTGTACGCGATCTTCCAGCGCCAGATCCAGTCCGGTCTCACCTCCGGGGCGGTGAAGTAGACCCGGGCGGGTCAGGGGTGCCAGGAACGCCACAGGGCGGCGTACGGGCCGTCGGCCCGGACCAGCTCGTCGTGACTGCCGAGCTCGGTGATCCGGCCCCCCTCCAGCACCGCCACCCGGTCGGCGTCGTGGGCGGTGTTGAGGCGGTGCGCGATCGCGATGACGGTCCGCCCGGTGAGCAGGGCGGCCAGGGCCCGCTCGGTGCGCCGGGCGGTGGTCGGGTCGAGAGCGGCGGTCGCCTCGTCGAGGATCAGCGTGTGCGGGTCGGCGAGCACCAGCCGGGCCAGCGCGAGCTGCTGGGCCTCGGCCGCCCCGAGCTGGTGCGCCCCGTCGCCGAGCGGGGTGTCCAGGCCGTCGGGCAGGCGGGCGTACCAGTCTGCGCCGACCGTGGCCAGCGCCGCGCGCATCCGGTCGTCGGAGGCGTCCGGGGCGGCGAACGCGAGGTTGTCGCGTAGCGAGCCGATGAAGACGTGGTGCTCCTGGGTGACCAGGGCGATGCGCCGCCGGCGCTCGGCCGGGTCCAGGTCGGTCACGGGGCAACCGCCGACGCTGACGACCCCCTCCCGGGGCGCGTCGATCCCGGCGAGCAGCCGCGCCAGGGTGGACTTCCCGGCCCCCGACGGCCCGACGAGCGCCAACCGCTCGCCGGGCCGCACCTCGAGGTCGATGCCGTGCAGCACGTCGGGTCCGCCGCCGTACGCGAACCGGGCTCCCCGGACGACCAGCCGCTCGTCCACCGGCGCGGCGGCCCGGCCGGGCCGCTCCGGCGGCACCTGGCCGACGCCGAGCACCCGGGCGAACGAGGCGAACCCGCGCTGCGCCTGCTCCGTCCACTGGAGGATCCGGTCCAGCGGCTCGATGGCCTGCTGCAGGTAGAGCGTGGCGGTGACCACCGCGCCGAGGGACACCTCGCCCCGCGTGAGCAGGAGCCCACCGACCAGCAGCAGCGCGGCCACGGGCAGCGGGTAGCTGGCCTCCACCACGGTGAAGAACACGGTGCGCAGCGCCAGGGTCGCCCGCCGGGCGCCCCAGATCCGGGCGATGCGCGCGGTGCCGTGCCCGATCCGTTCGTCGGCGAGGCGCAACGCCTCGACCGTACGGGCGCCCTCCGCGGTGGTCGTCAGCGTCTCGGTCAGCTCGGCGGCGGCCGCCCCCTCGGCCAGGTACGCCGGGCTGGCGCGCCGTAGGTACCACCGGGTCACCAGCGCGATCGGCGGCAGCCCGGCGAGCGCGGCCAGCCCGAGCAGCGGGTGCAGCAGGAACACCGCGCCGAACAGCAGCGTCAACTGCACCGAGGCGATGACGATGGTGGGCACCACGTCCCGGACGGTGGTGCCGACCGTCGCCACGTCGACCGAGCTGCGGGTCGCCAGGTCCCCGGAGCCGGCGCGCTCGACGACGCCGACGGGCAGGTTCAGCGTCCGTTCGACGAACTCCTCGCGCAGCCGTGCCACGGCGCGCTCGCCGAAGCGGTGGCCGGCGTACCGCGCGTACCGCGACAGCAGCGTCTGGACCAGCACGGCCCCGCCGATCGCCAGGGCGAGCCGGTCGACGGTGGCGACGCCGGCCCCGGCGGACACCCGGTCGACGATGGTGCCGAGCAGCCACGGCGGGGCGAGCCCGGCGACCGTGGCGGTCGCGTGCAGCGCCAGCACGACCGCGACGGCGCGCCGGTCCCGGGCGATCAGCCCGCGTGTCGCCCGGCGCACGGTGGCCCGGTCGGCGACCGGCAGCCCGCTCACCGCAGCGCCTGCTCGGCGTCGGCGTCGCCACGGGCCACGAGCCGCCGGTAGCCCGGGTCCCGGTCGAGCAGGTCGGCGTGGGTGCCGGTGGCGGCGACCCGCCCCGCGACCAGGTGCGCGACCTCGTCGGCCCGCCCCAGCAGCAGCGGCGAGGTGGTGAGCACGACCGTGGTCCGCCCGGCCCGCGCGCGGCGCAGCCGCTCGGCGATCCGCGCCTCGGTGTGCGCGTCCACCGCCGAGGTCGGCTCGACGAGGATCAGCACCTCCGGTTCGGCGAGCAACGCCCGGGCCAGCCGGATCCGTTGCCGCTGGCCGCCGGAGAGGGAGCGGGCGCGGGTGTCCAGCGGGGTGTCGAGCCCGCGCGGCAGGGCGTCGACGACGTCCTCGGCCGACGCGGCGTGCAGGGCGGAGGCGATCCGCTCGCGGTCACCGTCGGGCCGGGCCCCGCGCAACACCTCCCGCAGTGTCCCGGCGAACAGGTAGGCGTCGTGGTCGGCGACCAGGATACGGGCCCGCACCTGCTTCAGAGCGACGCCGGTCAGCGGCACGCCGCCCCAGGTGGCGTCGCTGACGGTGTACCGGCCGAGCCGGTCGGCCAGGGCGAGGGCGTCGGCCGGGTCGGCGGCGGCCACCGCGGTGAGGCGGCCGGCCCGGGCGGTCAGCCCGCTCGACCGGTCGTGCAGGTCGGCGGGGCCGCCGGGGGCCGCGAGCGGGCCGGTGGGGCCGGCGGGGGCCGGGACGGGAACGGCGGGGTTGCCGGGGGCCGGGAGCGAGGTGGCGGGGCCGGCGGGGGCCGGGACGGGAACGGCGGGGTTGCCGGGGGCCGGGAGCGAGGTGGCGGGGCCGCCGGGGGCCGGGACCGGGGCGGCGGGGCGGGCCCGCTGCCGGCTGCCGGGAACCGTCGCCGCGCCGGCGGGGGTCGGTGTGTCGCGCGGCCCGCCGACGTCGTCCGGCGTGACGGCGAGCAGGGCGACGATCCGGCGGGCCGCGACCCGGCCCCGGATCAGCTGGTGGCCGCCCTCCAACAGGAACCAGACCGGCACGACGAGTGTCGCGACGTAGCCGTAGACGGCGACCAGTTCCCCGACGCTGATGTCGCCGGTGACCGTCATCCGGGCCGACAGCCACACCACCGCCGCGAGGAACAGCCCGGGGACGGCCACCGTCGCCGCGTCGATCCAGCTGTTCACGGCGCCGACCCGGTATCCCTCGACGAGCAGGTCGCGGGAGCGGGCCGCGTACCGGTGGGCGAACAGGCCCCGGCCACCCACCCCGGCGAGCACCCGCAGCCCGGCCACGATGTCGCCCGACCGGGCGGTTAGGTCACCCTGCTGCTGCCGGTAGACCGACTCCGCCCGCTCCAGCCGGCGCAGCAGGGGAGCGACGACCAGGACGACCGACGGCACGCCCACCAGCACGCATAGCGCGAGCAGGGGCGAGATCGACCAGAGCACGACGGCGACGACCAGGTACGCGACCACCGCGCCGACGCCGGGCCCGGTCACCGTCATCACCTGCGCCACCCGGTCGATGTCGGTGCCGCCGACCGTGGCCACCTCGCCCGCCGCGGCCCGGCGCGGCAGCACGGCGCCGACCCGGGACAGCTGGCGGAGCACCACGGCGGCGGAGCGCGCCTTCGCGTCCTCCCGGATGAAGGTCATCGTGCGGTGCCGCATGATGCCCAGCCAGGACAGCGCCACGCCGGCGACGACGATCGCCGCCACCCACTGGGCCAGGGCCCGGGTGTCGCCGGTGCGCAGTCCGTCGTCCACGGCGCGGGAGATCAGGTAGGGCCGGACCGACAGGGCGGTCATCCAGGCCGTGCCGAACAGGCTGCCGCGCAGCACCCGCCACGGCTGGGAGCGGACCAGCCACCACAGGTACCGCAACGGGCCCCGGACGTCCGGAGTGCCGGGCTCGGGATGGGGGATCCGTGGTGGCACCGGCCTACGCTAACGAGCCGGGCACCGCCGCACCGCCCCGTTTCCGCCGGAACCGCCCGCCGATGTCTCGTCGCCGGCGGTCGCGGTCGACCTGATCGGCCCGGGGCGCGCGGGTGGCCGGCGCGTGAAGTGTCGCAGGGGCGAGGCAGAATCGCATCCGTGCTGGTGGCGGTGGTCTCGGACGAGCGGGGCGGGGGAGCGCTGCAATCCCTCGACGCCGCCGGGCTGCCCGTCGGCCCGGTGCGGCCGGTCAGCGACCTGGCCGCGGCCGTCGCGGCGCGCGAGGCGGCGGACCGGCCGCGCTGGGTGTGGGCCTCCGGCGCGGCCGTCTACCCGGCGCTGCTGCGCGCCGGGGTGCGGGTCGAGCGCTGCCACGACGTCGAGCTGACCGAGGCCCTGCTGCTCGGCCACGCCGGCCGCTGGGGTGAGCCCCGCTCGTTCGCGGCGGCCTGGGCCCGGCTGACCGGCGCGCCGGTGCCGCCCGATCCGCCGCCCCGTCCGGCCGCGCCGCCTGGCCACGGCCAGGGCGCGCTCTTCGACGCCCTGCCCGGCCCGGCGGGCCCCGGCGTCGAGGCACTGACCCGCGTCTACGCCGACCAGCTCGCCCGGATCGCCGCGACCGAGCATCCCGGCCGGTTCCGGCTGCTGGTCGCCGCCGAGTCGGCCGGCGCGCTGATCGCCGTGGAGATGGGGGCCGCCGGGCTGCCCTGGCGGGCCGACGTGCACGACGAGATCCTCGCCGAGCTGCTCGGCGAGCCGTCGCCGGTGGGCGGCCCGCCGCGCCGGCTGGCCGAGCTGGCCGCGCGGATCGCCGACGCGTTCGGCGTACGCCAGCTGCACACCGACTCCCCGGCGGAGCTGCTGCGGGCGTTCGCCCGGGCCGGGGTGGACCTGCCCAACACCCGGGCCTGGGTGCTGCGCGGGGTGGACCACCCGGCGGTGCCGCTGGTCCTGGAATACAAGGAGCTCTACCGGATCTGGACGGCGCACGGCTGGGCCTGGCGCGACGCCTGGGTGCGCGACGGCCGGTTCCAGCCGGAGTACGTCCCGGGCGGGGTCGTCTCCGGCCGCTGGGCGACCCGGGGCGGCGGCGCGTTGCAGATCCCCAAGGTGATCCGGCGGGCGGTGGTGGCCGATCCGGGCTGGCGGTTCGTGGTCGCCGACGCCGGCCAACTGGAGCCGAGGGTGCTCGCCGCGGTCTCCGGCGACGCCCGGCTCGCCGCCGCCGGTGGTGCCGGCGACCTCTACGCCGCCCTCGCCCAGGACGCCTTCGGCGGCGACCGGCCCCGGGCCAAGGTGGCGCTGCTCGGCGCGATGTACGGGCAGACCGGCGGGGCGGCGGTGCCGGCGCTGGCGGTGCTGCGGCGCAACTACCCGACGGCCTTCGGCTACGTGGAGGCGGCCGCCCGCACGGGGGAGGCCGGCGGGCTGGTCCGCTCCTGGCTCGGGCGCACCTGCCCGCCCGGCACGGCAGGGTTCGGCGACGCCGAGGCCGACCTCCCCGACGGCGGCGGCGACCCGCAGTCCCCGCGGGCGCGGGCGGCCCGCTCCCGGGGGCGGTTCACCCGCAACTTCGTCATCCAGGCCACCGCCGCCGAGTGGGCCTCGACCCTGCTGGCGACGCTGCGCGGCCGGCTCGCCGACGCCGGCGGCGAGCTGGTCTTCTTCCAGCACGACGAGGTGATCGTGCACTGCCCGGCGGAGCGGGCCGACGCGGTCGCCGACGCGGTCACCCGGTGCGGTGCGCAGGCCGCCGCGTTGCTCTTCGGCGACACCCCGGTCCGCTTCCCGCTGGACCTGTCCATCGTGGACTGCTACGCCGACGCGGCGTGACGGCTCCCGCCCGGGTCAGGAGACGCCGGATCCGGGGTTGGCGGCGTCCCACGCGTGCCGCGACTCGGCGATGGCGTCCTTGTGCGCCAGCGACCAGTCGGCCAACTGCCGCACCAGGTGGGTCAGGCTCCTGCCGCGCTCGGTCAGCTCGTAGGTCACGGTCACCGGGACGGTCGGGTACGCGGTGCGCAGCACCAGCCCGTCGCGCTCCAGGCGGCGCAGGGTCAGGGTGAGCATCCGCTGCGAGATGCCGTGGATGGCCCGTTGCAGCTCCCGGAACCGGCGGACGCCGGAGGAGAGTTCGACGATCGCGAGCACCGACCACTTGTCGCCGATGCGGTCGAGGACGTCGCGGATGCCGCAGTCCGGATGCTCCGGCAGGCCGCAGGGCGCGAGCGCTTCGGTTACCGCCGTGTGCCCTGCCGACATCGAAGTGCCTCCTTGTGGCCGCTGCCGTGGTTTCCGACGATGAGGTTAGTTCCGATTCGGTACCACCGAAAGGCTCCCTCATGCTGCTGGTCACCGGCGCCTCCGGGCACCTGGGTTCCCTCATCCACGCCGGGCTGGCCGAGCGGGGCCTGGCTCCGCTCGCCGGCACCCGTACCCCCGGTCGCTTCGGCGCCGCCGGGCGGGTCGTGGACTTCGACGACCCGGCGGGGCCGGACCTGGCGGGCGTACGCGTGCTGGTGCTGGTCTCCGCCGGCTACGGCGAGGACGACGTCGTCATCGCCCGCCATGACCGGGTGATCGCATCCGCGGAGCGGCACGGGGTGGCGCACGTGGTCTACACGAGCCTGGTCGGCGCCGGCGACCACCTGGCCTTCGCGCTCGCGCACCGGTGGACGGAGCGTCGGCTGCGGGAGAGCCGGCTGGGCTGGACGGTCCTGCGCAACGGGCTCTACGCCGAGCTGTTCGGTCAGCTGGCCGCCCCGGTCGACGGCGCGGTCACGGCCCCGTTCGGCACGGGAGCGCTGGCCGCCGTGGCCCGACAGGATCTGGCCGATGCCGCCGTGCGGGTGGCCGCCGACCCCGCCGCCCACCGCGGCCGCACGTACGAGCTGACCGGGCCCGTCGCGCTCACCGCGGCCGGTCTGGCCGCCGAGCTGGGCGTGCCCTACCGCCCGGTGTCGTTGGGTGAGCGGCGTGCCACCCTGGCGGGCCCGGGCCTGCTGCCGTTCCAGCCGGCCATGCTCATGTCGATCTACTCCGCTACGGCGGCCGGGTTCCTCGCGCGGACCGACGGCGACCTGGCGCGCCTGCTGTCGCGTCCGCCCCGCGACCCGATGCCGGTCGCGGTGGCCGCCGCCGGGGCGCCGTCCTGACCGTACGCACAGCCCGTGACGGGTGATGCGATGTGGTGCCGGGCCGGTAACAGTTGCACTATTTCCCCTTTTCGCCCCGCTACCCGGTCCGCCTTGTCCTCGTTGCTCCCGATGTCCGTACGACGGAGCGGGCCGTGTCCTCGCGCCACGGTCCGCTCCACGGTGGAGGGGGCCCAGCTGAACCGGATCGCAGGAATGATCATCGCCGCGGGCGGGGGGCGCCGCATCGGCGGCCCCGAGGCGCTGCTGCACCAGGGGGAGAAGCCCCTGGTGAACCAGATGATCGACACGATGACCGAGGCGGGCTGCGAGCGGATCGTGGTCGTGCTCGGCGCCGCGGCCGACCAGGTCCGCGAGACGGCGGACCTGAGCCTGGCCACGGTGGTGATCAACCGGGCGTGGGGGACCGGCGTCGGCTCGTCCATCCGGGCCGGCCTCGCCGCACTCGACGACGAGGGCATCGAGGCGGTCGTGGTGGTGCCGGTCGACATGCCCGGCCTGACCGCCACCGCCGTGCGTCGGGTGGTCGCGCTGCCGTACCCCGACGTGCTGGTCTGCGCCACCTACGACGGGCTGCGCGGCTACCCGATGCTGTTCGGACGCCGGCACTGGTCCGGCATCGCCACCCTGGCCAGCGCTGACGTGGGCGCCCGGCCCTACCTGCTCGCGCACAAGGACCAGATCGTCGACATCTCCTGCGACTCGGTGGCCGACGGCAGCCGGGTCGACACCCCGGAACTGATGGCGCTCTACGGGCTGACCGTCCCACCCCAGCGCCTCGGCGCCTAGGTGGCCGGTGTCGACCGCCGGCTGCCGGAAACAGCCGCGCGCGGCCCGGGGGCCGTCAGGGCGCGGCACGCCGTACGACGAGGCCCGGTGCGGGCGTGGGCCCGGACGGACTGACGATTCGTTGGGCGGCGGCCAGGATGTCCGGCTTCTGCGCGATGACCGGAGGGCCGGGGCACTTGTCGTGCCCCCAGGCCGGACTCCCCATGCTGTGGTGACCGAGGCCGGTGCCCGACGGGTCGGCCGTCAGGGCGAGAGGGACGCCGAACACCTGGTGCACCTTGGCGAAGATCCGGCCGATGGCGGCGATCTGCTTGCCGGTCAGCCTCTCCCAGCCGGGATGGCTGGCGTGGTGCGGGCTGTCGACGCTGAACCCGGAGCACTCCACCGAGAGCCAGTGCCCGTTGCCGGCTCTCTGGGTCCAGGCCTTGTCGGCGGTGTCGACCATCTGCGCGATGTCTCCGTCACGACTGACGATGAAGTGCGAGGAGTTTTCGGTGCTCGGGTCCCGCTGGTGGCTGATGGTGCCCTCATAGGTGCCGTCGGCGATGTGCACCACCAGGCCGCGCACCTCCACCATGCCGTTCGGGACCCGGTTCTGGGTGGGGCCCCGCCAACTCGCGAGATCGGTCCAGAGGGCCATCGGACGCTCCTTCCGGCGGACGTCGGCTCGGCTGGCCGGCCGGCGGCTCGACAACCTGAACGTAGCGTCGTCCCGCTCCCGTTCCTGGCGATTCGGTCAACTGATCGTGGGCCTGGGGCAGGTCGCTGACGGCGGGTCGGCCCGGACGGGTCGTTCGCTCGGCCCGCACCCCGTCGACGGCCGTCCGGTCCCGCCACTGCCCCCACGCCAGGGCCCTGTTCCGCTAGCGTCGGCGGGCGCGGCGTCCGCCGCCGTGGCACACGGCGGCGGGCCGCTGACGCGGGGGAGGTCCGCCGATGATCGGAACGTTGATCCGGCACGTCGCCGGGGCGGTCGCCGCCTGGCTGGTGTACGTCGCCGAGGGGTCGTTCGGCCTCTTGGCGCGGCTCGCGTTGGCCCTGGTCGCCGACGCCGGCCCGGGCGAGCCACCGGCCAGGCCCTTCATGGTGCTGGACGCCGCCCTGCCGGGTGCCGTCCTGGTGCTGCTCGTGGTGGTGCCGGCGGTCGTCATCGGCGACGTCGCCCTCGCCCGCCGTGGCGCGTTCGCCCGCACGCTGGCGGCCTGCGGGGTGGCCGTGTTCCTCGTCGGCCAGTACGTCGCCGGCATCGCGGCCGTCACCGGGGCGGTCGTCGCCGACGCGGCGCTGGCCTGGTTCCTCACGACGGCGGTCGCGCTTGGCCCGGTGGTGGCCCACGCGGCCGTGGTGCGGGTGACACGGGCGGCGACCGGGTGGCTGGCCCGCCGGAGCCGCCCCGGCTCGCCGGTCACGCTCGCCCCGTCCGCGTCCCCGGTGGCCCATCCCGGCGGTCCCGAGGCCCCGTGACCGCGTCCCGCCCGCCGACCGACCTGGTCCCCGCCGACACGCCGGCCGAGCAGCTCACCCACAACACGCTCAACGGGGTGACCGGCGGCATCTGGCGCACCCGCCGGGACGGGCGGTCGGCCGTGCTGAAACTTCTCACCCCGCCCGGCCGCCCCGGCCCGGCACACTGGGCCGGCAGCGACGATCCGGGGCACTGGAACTACTGGCGCCGCGAGGTCGAGGCGTACCGCAGCGGCCTGGCCACCGCCGCGTACGCCGACGCCGGGCTGGCCGCGCCGACGCCGCTGGCGGTCGACGACCGGCCGGACGGCTCGGTGGCGCTGTGGCTGTCCGAGGCGGACGGTCGGCCGGGCATCGCCTGCACGCCGGCCGACCTCGGCGAGGTGGCCGTCCGGCTCGGCGTCGGGCACGCCCGCCGGCTCGGCGACCCCGAGGCACGGGAGCTGTCGCCCGGCCGTCGGCCGCCGGAGTGGCTGGCGCGCGACTGGCTGCGCGACTACACGCTGAGCCGCCCGGTGGCCGCGCCGGTGCCGTGGGAGCACCCGGTCGCCGTCGCCGCCTGGCCGGGCCCCCTGCGCGACGCGCTGCGGGCGCTGTGGGACCGGCGGCACGAGGTGCTGGCCGCCACCGACCGGCTGCCGCGTACGCTCTGCCACCACGACTGCTGGCCGATGAACCTGGTGTTCACCGCCGGCGGCCCGGTCCTGCTGGACTGGTCCGGCGTCGGCCCGGGGCCGGTCGGCGAGGACGCGGCCAACCTGGTGCTGGACACCTTCCTCGACGGGCTGGTCGACGTCGCGCTGCTCGACGAGGTGGTCGCCACCGTGCTCGACCGGTACGCCGAGGGGCTACGCGGCGCCGTCGCGCCGGAGGAGGTGGCCCGGGCCGTCCGGCTCACGGGGGCGGCCAAGTACTTCTGGCTGGCGCCGATGATGCTCGGCCGGCTGGGCCGGTCTGCCATCAGTGGCACCTACGACGCCCGCGACGAGGCGGAGATGATGGTGGGCCGCCGGCCCGTGCTGGAACTGCTCGCCCGCTGGGCCGCCGAGGCGCTGGACTGACCGGGCGCGGGAATGGCCGTCAGACGTCGATGTTGAAGCGTTGCAGCACCGACGGGGCGACCAGCCCGGCCGCCGCGAGCACCGAGATCGCGGTCAGCACGGTCCGGACGACGACCACCTCGGTCTTGCCGCCGGCCCGCAGGGCGATCTTGTTCGGCAGCCCGATCGGCGTCCACATCCGACGCTTGATCGGGATGGGCCAGAGGATGGGCACCCCGGCCCGGGTGATCATGTCGCCGAGGATGTGCACGAAGCAGCCCACCCCCACGGCGGTGCCGATCAGCGGGTAGCCCCGGCCGCCGGGCAGGTTGGCGAAGGTGTACCAGGCGGCGGCGGCCGACGCCAGGGTGACGATGACCCAGCCGGCGCGCTCGGCCCACTTGTCGAACAGGCCGCGCAGCGCCAGGCCGAACATGAAGAACAGGATGCCGATGACGGCCCACTTGCCGTACGCGGCGCAGAGCGTGGTGGTGCCCCAGCCGACCAGCAGGGTGAACGGGATGGTGTGGGTCAACGTGCGGTGGCCGTTGTTGCGGCGCGGATCCTTGCTGAGCTTCGTCGCGTAGTAGACCCCGAGCGAGACCTTCTCCATCACCTCGGCGATGAAGAGCGAGAACACGCCGAAGGTGCGGGCGACGGTCGCCCCGCCCTGGTTGCGGGTCACCTTGCCGGACAGGTCGAGGTCGGGGAAGAGCGCCCCACCGGCGCAGACCGCGGTGCCGACGGCGAGTTCCAGCGGCGACTGGTGGTAGTCGGCGAATTGTTGCAGCGCCCAGGACCCGGCCAGCCACACCGCCGCGCCGGACAGCGCGTGCGACGGTCCCATCATGTCGGCTCACCCTCCCCAGGGATCTTGAGCGCCAAAACTACGCCACTGTAGTTCGCCGGCGCTCCGCAGGGGCATCGCCCGGACGGTCCATCGGGGACGGTGGCGGGGAGGGGTGGGTCACCGGCAGGAAGTATGCCGTCGCCGGGCGGCGGACGGGACCGGTCTGTCGGCCATCGGACGGCGGGGAGGCGGCGACGGGCCGCTCAGCGGACGGCGCCGCCGACGGCGAGCAGGTTCCCCTCCGGGATGGTGATCTTCTGACGGGCTCCGCCGAGCCGGGCGGCGGCGCGCCGGGCCTGCGTCGGGCCGTGCTCGCGGCACGCCGTCGCGTACGTGCCGGCGGTCCGGGCGGCGATGGTCGCCCAGCCGTACCGCTGGCCGACCATGGCGCGCGCCCGCCGGGCCACCCGCCGGGCGAAGACCTCGTCGCCCAGGATCTGGTCGACCGCCTCGCCGAGGGCGCCCGGATCGCTGTGCGGGAAGGTCACCCCGGTCACGCCCGGCTCGACGATCTCCGCGAGGCCGCCGGTGCGGGCCACGGCCAGCGGCGCGCCGGCCGCCGCGGCCTCCAGGGCCACCATCCCGAACGGCTCGTAGAGGCTCGGCACCACGGTCGCGTCGGTGGCGCCGAGCAGCGCGGGGAGCCGCGTGGAGTCGAGAAAGCCCGCGAATCGTACGGTCTGCCCGAGCCCGAGGCGGCGGGTCTGCTCCTCCAACTCGGCGCGGTAGGGGCCGTCGCCCGCGATCACCACCCGCAGCCCGGGGTGCCGGTCGCGCAGGTACGGCACGGCGTGCACCAGGTGCTGCACGCCCTTCTCGTAGACCAGCCGGCCGGCGTACCCGACGAGCGGGCCGTCGCCGGCGAACCGGGCCCGGGCGGCGGTGACCGCCCCCGGCCTGGCACGCCAGGCCCGGTCGTCGACGCCGTTGGGCACCACGTCGATCTGCCCGGCCGGCACGTCGAAGAGCGTGGTGACCTGGTCGCGCATGTAGCCGGAGCAGGCGATCACCCGGGCGGAGGCGTTGCTCAGCCAGTGTTCGACGCCGTGGATGGTGCGGTTCATCTCGTCGGGCAGCCAGCCCTGGTGCCGGCCGGCCTCGGTGGCGTGGATCGTGCTGACCAGCGGGATGTCGAGGTGTTCGCGCAGGGTCATGGCGGTGTGGGCGACGAGCCAGTCGTGGGCGTGGATGACGTCGTAGGTGCCGGCCTCGGTGGCGCGCAGCGCGGCGCGGGTGAGGGTGTGGTTGAAGGCCATGGTCCAGGCGAGCAGGGAGGAGGTGGCCAGGGGGAAGGTGACGGGGTCCTCGGCGGCGCGGACGATGCGGACGCCGTCGGCGTACTCCTCCAGGGGCGCGCCGTCGGTGTGGCGGGTGACGACGGTGACCTCGTGCCCGGCGGCGGCGAGGGCGACCGAGAGGGCGTGCACGTGCCGGCCGAGCCCGCCGACCAGGACCGGCGGGTACTCCCACGAGAGCATCAGCACCCGCTGCGGCCGGGCGGGATGGATGTCGATCACGTCGGCGTCAGGTGACATGCGGCCCCCTTTGAGTTGTCCCCGGGTGCGCGCCGACGGCACCGGAGCGGTGCCCGTGACGGTCGCGACTGGATCGGGACCCATCCTGCTGGTGGCTGGCTAACCGGCGGAGACGCCGCCGTTGCGGTCGTGTAAAGCGCTACCGGCCATTCCTGCGGGCGCGCAGCAGCTCGGCGACCGACCACGCCTGGAACGGGCACCCGGTGGCGGCGTGCGGCGCGAGGCCGTCGGCCGTCTCACTCACCGATCCTAGGCCATATTCGGTCAGATGGGCCTCGATGCCGACGAAAAGGTCATCGACCGGCATCTTGGCCCGCCGGGCGGCGTCGGCGTACGGGCCGAGCAGCCAGGGCCAGACGGTGCCCTGGTGGTAAGCGCCGTCCCGCTCGGCCGGACCGCCCCGGTGCCGACCGACGAACTCGGGCGCGTCGGGGGAGAGGCTGCGCGGGCCCAGCGGGGTGAGCAGCCCGCCGGCGACCCGGCGCACGGTGGGCTCGTCGGGCTCCAGCGGGGCGTACGGCAGCGACCAGGCCAGCAGCTGGTTGGGGCGGAGCAGGTCGTCGTCGTGGTGCGCGGCGCCACCCAGCGGGTACGCCGGCGCGGGCGCGTCCACCACGTCGTGCAGCCAGCCCGTCGGGGCCGGGAACCGGTCCCGGAACGCGGCGCCGGCCCGCTCGTGCAGCCGCCACAGCTCGCGCGCGTCCCGCCCCGCCAGCTCGGTCAGCTCGGCCAGGCCGGCCAGCCCGTTGACCCAGAGCGCGTTGACCTCCACCGGCTTGCCTGTACGCGGGGTGACCGGTACCCCGTACACCCGGGCGTCCATCCAGGTCAGCGCCGTGCCGGGGGTGCCGCCCTGGGTGAGCAGCCCGTCGGCCGGGTCGACGGCGATGCCGAACCGGGTGCCGGCCAGGTGCGCGTCGACCACCCCGTGCAGCGCGGGCAGCAGCTCGTCGCCGAGGTCGGTGTCGCCGGTGACGGTGACGTGCCGGCTGACCGCGTGCAGGAACCACAGGGTCGCGTCGACGGTGTTGTACTCCACCCGCCCGGTGTCGGCGGTGTTGGCCAGCATCCCCTCCGACAGCGTCGCCGCGTACGCCCGCAGCAGCTCCCGGCCCTCGTCGGCCCGGTTCGTGCAGAGGAACAGCCCTTCGTAGGAGATCATCGTGTCGCGCGACCAGGCGCCGAACCACGGATAGCCGGCCACCACGTCCGGACCGGTGGAGGTGCGGACCACGAACGCGTCGGCGGCCAGCGTGAGCGTCGCCTCGACCGGGTCGGCCGGCTTCGCCGCGGCCACCACGCGCCGGTGGCGGGCCCGGGCCGCCGCGATCACCTCGGTCGCCGGTGGCGGCTCCTCGGCCAGCTCGCCGGCCCAGGCGAGCACCGACACCGTGTCGCCCGGGCGCTCCAGCCCGCCCGAGAACCGGCCCGCGTACCAGAGGTCCTCGTCGGGGTTCAGGCCCCGCGCCGCCTCCTCCCGGTGGTGCGCGCCGAGCCACCACTGGCCCTGCGGGGTCCAGTCCGGCCCGGCGAGCCGGAACGCGCCCTCGACCACGGCCCCGCCCGGCACCGGCTCCACCCGTGGGTCCGGGCCGTCCGCGCGGCGCTCGCCGTGCGCGTCGCGCCAGGTGCAGACCGCCGCCAGGTCGAGGCGCACCGGCCCGCCGGAGACCAGCCGGTGCACGACGGCGACGCAGGAGCGGCCGTGCGTCATTGCCAGCTCCCGCTCGATCACGACGTCGCCGATGCGCCAGCGCCACCGGGGCAGGCCGTCGGTCAGGTCGAACCGCTCCAGCAGCTCGAAGCCGCGCGGGTCGACGTCGCCGGAGGCCCACTCGTGCGCGCCCAGGCGTACGCGGGCGCCGGAGGGGAACAACACGGCCGGGTCCAGGCCGACCAGTCCCACGCGGCGGGACGCCGGCGTCTCGCCGGCCACCACGAGCAGTCCGTGGTACCGACGGGTGCGCAGCCCGCTCACCGTGCCGGTGGCGTAGCCGCCGAGACCGTCGGTGACCAGCCACTCCCGGGCGGCGCCACCGGTCAGGTCGCCGCAGACCTGCGGGCCGAAGCGAATGTCGATCAACTTTCCTCCACCGGCGGCGGGGTGCAACACGCCACGACGAGAATGGCTCCTGTGGTGAAGTCCCCCGTCGGCGTCGAAGATGTGCGAGTGATCACCGACGTGCCGACCCCCGACGACTCCGCGCCCGACCCCGAACGGCTCCGGCTGGCTCAGGCCGACGCCGGGGAGCAGGACTGGCGCGCATGGGGTCCCTATCTGTCCGAGCGGGCGTGGGGGACGGTACGGGAGGACTACAGCGAGCACGGTACGGCCTGGGACTACTTCCCGCACGACCACGCGCGGTCCAGAGCCTACCGGTGGAGCGAGGACGGCATGGCGGGCGTCTGCGACGACCGGCAGACGTTCTGCTTCGCCCTCGCCCTGTGGAACGGCAGGGACCCGATCCTCAAGGAGCGGATGTTCGGCCTCGGCGGCGACGGCGGCAACCACGGCGAGGACGCCAAGGAGTACTGGTGGTACGAGGACTCCACCCCCACCCACTCGTGGATGCGCTGGCGCTACCACTACCCGCAGGCCGCCTTCCCGTACGACGAGCTGGTCGCGGTCAACGCGCTGCGCGGCCGGGACGACACCGAGTACGAGCTGGTCGACACCGGCATCTTCGACGACGACCGGTACTGGGCGGTGACGGTCGACTACGCCAAGGCCACCCCGACGGACCTGTGCGTCGTCGTCACCGTCGCCAACCGGGGCGACCGGGCGGCCACCCTGCACGTGCTGCCCACCCTCTGGTTCCGCAACACCTGGGCGTGGGGGCTGCCCGGCGGTGACCGGGTGCCCCGGCTGGTCGGCGAGGGGTCGCGGCTCGTCGGCGAGCACCGGGTGCTCGGTCAGCTGCTGCTCGAGGGCGACGGCGAGCCCACGCCGCTGCTCTGCGACAACGACACCAACGCCGAGCGGCTCTGGGGGCTGCCCGGCCGCTCCCCGTACCCGAAGGACGGCATCAACGACCACGTGGTCGACGGCGCCCCGACGGTCAACCCGGACCGGGAGGGCACCAAGGGCGCGCTGCACTACGTGCTGGACGTGCCGGCCGGGGCGCAGCGGCGCATCCGGCTGCGGCTGACCCGTACCGCCCCGCCGCCCGGTGGCACCCCGCCACCGCCGGCAGACCTCGGCGACGGCTTCGACGCGGTGGTGTGGGCCCGGCGGGCCGAGGCGAACCGGTTCTTCGCCGGGGTCATCCCGGCCGCCGCGACACCGGACGAGGCCCTGATCGCCCGGCAGGCGATCGCCGGGCTGATGTGGGGCAAGCAGTTCTACCACTTCGACGTCAAGCGCTGGCTGGAGGGCGATCCTGGCTCCCCGCCGCCTCCCTCGGGTCGCCGGCACGGGCGCAACAGCGCCTGGTGGCACATGACGAGCTTCGACGTGATCTCCATGCCGGACCCGTGGGAGTATCCCTGGTACGCGGCCTGGGACCTGGCCTTCCACTGCGTCAGCATCGCCCGGGTCGACCCCGGCTTCGCCAAGGAGCAGCTGCTGCTCCTGCTCCGCGAGTGGTACCTGCACCCCAACGGCCAGATCCCCGCGTACGAGTGGGCGTTCGGCGACGTGAACCCGCCGGTGCACGCGTGGGCGGCGCTGAAGGTCTTCGAGATCGACGGCAGCCGGGACCACGACTTCCTGGCCCGGGTGATGCACAAGCTGCTGCTCAACTTCACCTGGTGGGTCAACCGCAAGGACACCGTCGGCAACAACGTCTTCGAGGGCGGCTTCCTCGGGCTGGACAACGTCGGCCCGTTCGACCGCTCGGCGGCGCTGCCGGTGGCCGGCGTGCTGGAGCAGTCCGACGGCACGGCCTGGATGGCCATGTACGCGCTGAATCTGCTGGACATCGCCGTCGTGCTGGCCGAGCACGACCGGACGTGGGTCGACACCGCCACCAAGTTCTTCGAGCACTTCGCCTACATCGCCGCCGCCGCGTACGAGCAGGGCCTGTGGGACGCCGAGGACGAGTTCTTCTACGACGTGCTGCGCCTCGCCGACGGCTCGAAGGTGCCCCTGAGGGTCCGCTCGGTCGTCGGCCTGCTGCCCCTGGCCGCGACGACCCGGCTCACCGCCCACACCCTGCACCGGCTGCCCGAGCTGCACGCCCGGTTGCGCTGGTTCCTCGCCAACCGCCCCGAGTACGCCGACGTCATCGGCGCCCGGCGGCTCGGCCCCGACGGCCGCCAGCACCGGCTGCTGTCCATGGTCGGCCCGGAGCAGATCGTCCGGCTGCTCGCCCGGATGCTCGACACCGACGAGTTCCTCTCCGAGTACGGCCTGCGCACGCTGTCGCGGGCGCACCTCGACAAGCCGTTCTCGGTGACCCTCGGCGGCCAGGAGTTCAGCGTCGGCTACGAACCGGCCGAGTCGACCAGCGGCCTGTTCGGGGGCAACTCGAACTGGCGCGGCCCGATCTGGATGCCGACCAACTTCCTGCTGATCAGCGCGCTGCGCGACTACGCCGCCTTCTTCGGCGACGACCTCCAGGTGGAGTATCCGACGCGGTCGGGGGTGAAGCGGACCCTCGACGAGATCGCCGACGACCTCTCCGCGCGGCTGATCTCGCTGTTCACCCGCGACGGCTGGGGCCGGCGGCCGATCTACGGCGCCGCCCAGCTCTTCCAGACCCACCCGGACTGGCGGGACCTGATCTGCTTCCCCGAGTACTTCCACGGCGACAACGGCGCCGGGCTGGGCGCCTGGCACCAGACCGGCTGGACGGCCCTGGTCGCTGACCTGATCCTCACCCTGCGCCGCTGACGGCCCGTCCCGCCGCCCTCGTCCTGTCCCGCCGCGCACGGCTCGTCCTGTCCCGCCACGCCCGTCCCGCCCGGCTCGTCCTGGCGCGGCTCGACCGGCCCGATCCTCGGCGGTCAGCCAGGCGCAGAGTCGCCAATCCGTCGCGAGTCCCTTACGGGTGGTGACGGTCGCTAGCATCGGCGGCGTGTCGCCAGCAGAGGGAGCAGACGCCGCGCCGGGCGAGCGGGAGCGCGTGGTCCTGGCCGCTCGCCAGTTGGCCGAGGCCGAGGGATGGCCGGCGGTGACCCACCGCCGGCTGGCCGAGCGGATCGGGGTCGACATCGAGGTCGTCTACCGTCGGTTCCCGGACCCGGCCGCGTTGATGTCCGCCGTGGCGGTGCGCGGCTTCGCTGATCTGGCCGCCGTGCTCGCCGCCGCCCGGGACACCGCCACCGGGGGCGAACGCGGGGAGTGGCCGGCCGTGGTGACGGCCTACCTGGACTTCGCGTACGCCAGTCCCGAGGTCTACGACGCGATGCTCGCCCACACCTCGGACCTCACCCTGGGCCGCGACCCGGGGCCCGGGGCGCCCCGGGCGGCCTTCGCCGAGCTGCGCTCGGCCCTGACGCCATTGGCTGCCGGCCGCGACCCCGACACCCTCGCCGAGCTCGGCTGGGCGCTGCTGCACGGCACGGTCATGCTCACCCGGGGCGGGCGGCTGCGCCCGGACAAGCAGGAACAGCGCGAGGAAATGATCATGGCGAGGCTGCTCGCCAACCCATGACCGCGCGGCCTCACAACCCGCTTGCCGCTCGGAATCCTGGACAGTTACGGTGCGCACCGCACGGGAACTGTCCAAGATCAGATGGATGCGCCCCCGCCAGCTTGGCTCGGAGCCGCATCGCGGGGAGGGGAGGCATGGGGGACACGCCGCGCCGGCGCGACGGGCAGGTGCTCGTCTTCGACGCCGACGACACGCTCTGGGAGAACAACGTCCTGTTCGAGCGGGTGATCGACGACTTCCTGGAGTGGCTGGACCATCCCACCCTCGACCGGGCCGAGACCCGGGCCATCCTGGACGACATCGAGCGGGCCAACGCGGTCGCGCACGGCTACGGCAGCAAGGTGTTCCTGCGCAGCCTGGGGGAGTGCCTGGAGCGGCTTCGGCAGCGGCCCGCGACCGAGGCGGAGCGGCGCGAGATCGAGGAGTTGGCCGCCGCCCTGGTCGCGCACCGGGTCGAGCTGATGCCGGGGGTGGCCGAGGCGCTGGACGCCCTGGCCGCCCGGCACGAGCTGCTGCTGCTGACCAAGGGCGAACGCGAGGAGCAGCAGCGCAAGCTCGACGCCTCCGGGCTGCTGCACCACTTCCGGGCCGCGCACATCGTGCGGGAGAAGGACGTCGACACCTACCGGTGGCTGACCCGGGAGCACGGCGTCGACCCCGCCGTCACCTGGATGATCGGCAACTCGCCGAAGTCCGACATCCGGCCCGCCCGCGCCGCCGGGCTGAACGCCGTGTTCATCCCCAACGAGAACACCTGGGTACTGGAGCACGACGAGCTGGACCCGGCCGACCCGGGCGTGCTACGGCTGTCCGCGTTCCCCGAACTGCTGCGCCACTTCTGAGCCGGGCCCGGGCCACGGGGAGCGGCGGCGACGCGCCGGACGCACTTGTCGCCTCGACGGGAAACAGCGTTTGCCAGGGGGGCCGCGTTACGTCGACATGCCGCATTTTCACCTTGGCATCAATCACGCTGGTTCGGCCCCGCTTCGTCCTTGTCCGTGCCCCAGCGGCACGCCTAGCCTGATTCGGCGCTCACGGCTCTTCGGGGTGAGTCGGGGGCGTGCCGAAGTCCGGCAGGTGGGCACCATGGAGCTGAGTGCAGGCGGCAGGCTCGCCGCGTTGAGCCCGGCGTGGGCGGCGTGCCACGCCCACGCGCTCATCCGGTGCGTCCGCTACCACGCCGGACGGCTGGGGACAGGACCGGGGAGTTGCGGCCCCGGTCCTGACACCCCGCGAGCGGCGGCTCCGGCCGTCGCCCGGCGCGGGACGACGAACCCCGCAGGACGACGAATTTCCGGGACGACGGACCCGTGGCGGCGCCGCCTCAGGAGACCTCGCCGCGCACGATCGCCACGGCCACCCGGCAGAACTCGTCCATGTCCGGGTTGAAGCCGGCGGCGATGTCAGGGTGCAGCCCCGAGCGCGTCTCGTCGAGCAGCCGCTGGCAGATCTGCTCCACCGGCTCGCCGGCGTAGCTGGCGCTGATCCGCTCCGTGGCGGCCTGCAGCGCCGAGGTCAGCTGGTCCTCCAGCGGGCCCTGCAGCTTCTGCTGCACGGGATCGAGCCCGCGAGGGTCCAGCGTGACATGTGGCTCCGACATCGGCGCTCCCTTCGTCGGCGTCCGCGGTACCCCACCGCGGTCGTCGGTCAAACCACGTGCGGTACGGCGGCGACCCGAACCTGGTACGAGAAGTCCTCCGCCGGCTTCTCCGCGTACGACAGCCGCCGGATCTGCCGGTCGTCGTCGTAGAGGGCGACGTCCATCAGGACGCCGAGGTGCGCCAGGCCGATGCTGGCCACCCGCTTCTTGTCCTGGAGCACCGCGCACACCCCGCCGAGCAGGGTGCTGGCGTCGGAGGTGCGGTGCCCCGGCGGGCAACGCAGCACGAGGTCCACCTCGATCGGCCCGGACAGCGGGGTCCAGCCGGTGCGCTGGGCCGCGGCGCGGGCCGCATCGAGCAGGGCGCGGACCCTCGTCGCCTGCCGGTGCCCGGCGGCGAAGACGGACAGCGCCTCGGTCCTGACCGGTGGCAGGCCGCTCACCTCGAGCGTCAGGGCGAGAGCGCGGGTGTCCTGCACGACGGCACCTCCTCGTTGGGACCGATCCTGCCCAACGAGGCCCAACGGCGAAGGGTGATTCCCACGAGAACCCACCGATCGGGGCGCACCGGCCCACCCCTGGGCGACTGCCCGCCCCACCACGTTGTCGATCATGAGGTTGGCCGGGACGAAACGGACGAGACGCACCGCCAACCTCATGATCGTCGAGGTGGGGCGCGATCTTGTTACGGTGGGGCCGTGGCGGACGGGGTGGGCGGCTGGGGGATGAGGTTCCTGCTCTGGCTGGGGCTTCCCCTCCTCGCCCTCCTCGGGCTGGGCCTCGGCGTGCCCGACGTCGCCGCGGCCTGGCGGGCGAAGTCCGGTGGCGGCACGGCGGGCACCTTCACCGCACTGCACGAGAGGTGCAGCCGCAACTGCGTCTGGCACGGCGACTTCGTCCCGGACGGGGGCGGGACGCCGCGGCACGACGTCGTCGTCTACGACGGGCCGGACAGGCTGACCCAGGGGGCCACCGTCGCGGCCCGCGACACCGGCGCCCGCAGGGGCGTCTTCGCCGCGCGGGGCGGCGACACCTGGTTGCTCTTCACCGGGCTCGCGGCGGCCGGCGTGCTCGCCCCGATCGGCTGGGTGGTCCTGCTGGTGCGCGCGATGACCAACCGGCGCCGGATCACGCCCGGGCCAGGGGCAGCCGGTCACCCCGTTTCACGCGGGTGAGGCGCCCCCGACCGGGGATGGCCATGACGGTGCCGGCGAAGGGTCAGTGGCGGGCGCGCTTGACCTCGTGGAAGGCGGGCATCCGGATCAGGGGTAGCAGCGAGTCCCAGATCGTCAGGGCGTCGTCGGTGCCGGGGACCTCGGTCAGGATCGGGCCGTGGATGCCCCGCTCGGCGCCCGGGACCATGAGCACCGGCGCGCCGATGTCCGGGCCGGCCGAGGCGTACGCCAGGGCGTGCGACTCGCGTACCGCCTCGTCCCAGCGGTCGTCGTCGAGCGCCGGCGCGGCGGCGTCAAGGCCCGCCGCCTCGACGGCCGCGTCCACGATCTTCGCCGACAGCGGGTTGCCCGCGTCGTGGCTGCGGGCACCGATCTCGGCGTAGAACCGGGCGGCGTCGTCGTGGCGGCCCTCGGCGCGCAGCGCCTCCACCAACCGCAGCGCGCGGCTGGAGGCGGTCATGGCGTCGGCGTACTCCGGCGGCACCCGCCCCGAGTTCAGGATGGCCAGGCTGAACGCCCGCCACTCGATGTGCAGGCCCCGGGCGTCGGCGACGGCGACGAGCCAGCGGGAGGTGCGCCAGGTCCACGGGCAGGCGGGGTCGAGGAAGAAGGTGGCGTCCATCGGCCGAGCCTACGGGTGACCGGGCCGGTCCGCACAGCGGTGATCCGCGCCACACCCCGTGATGTCGGCGCCGTCCCATCAGCGTCAGGTTTCGCAACTTCGCAGGTCGGGCAGTGTTGGGGCCACGAAACGTCCGGGACGACGGAACCGCTGGTCAGACGGCCCGAACGGCTCGCCGCGCGCCGGGGCGCGGAGCCTCACCCCGGCCTTTGGCCGACACGAGGGGAGGGGTGATGAGCGACCCTGACAAGGCCCGCCGCCGACGGCGGCCACGCGTGCGCGCGGTGGCTGCCGCCGCGGCGTTGACGCTGGTGGCGCCGATGGCGGCCGCCTGCGGTTCCGACGGGGACGGCGGTACGCCCACGATCAACCTGTACTACCCGCCGGAGCAGAACCTGCAGAAGGTCGTCGACGACTGCAACGCGCAGGCCCAGGGGCGCTACAAGATCGTCTACCGGGTGCTGCCCCGGCAGGCCGACGACCAGCGGGTGCAGCTGGTCCGCCGGCTGGCCGCGCAGGACAGCGGGATGGACGTCCTCGGCCTCGACGTCACCTGGACCCAGGAGTTCGCCAGCGCCGACTGGATCAGGGAGTGGACCGGGCAGGACCGGGCGGAGGTCGAGCAGGGCACCCTCGCCGGCCCGCTGGAGACCGCCCGCTACTCCGACAAGCTCTACGGCGCGCCGAAGAACACGAACGTCCAGCTGCTCTGGTACCGCAAGGACCTGGTGCCGCAGCCGCCGAAGACGTGGGACCAGATGATCTCCACCGCCCAGGAGCTGAAGCAGCAGGGCAAGCCCTACCAGGTGCTCACCATGGGCGCGCAGTACGAGGGCCTCGTCGTCCTCTACAACACCCTCGCCGAGAGCGCCGGCGGCAAGATCCTCAGCGACGACGGCAAGCAGGCCGTGATGGACGAGGGCACCGTCCGGGCGCTGGAGCAGCTCCAGCGCTTCGCCACGTCGGGCGTGACGTCGCCGTCGTTCAGCAACGCCACCGAGGACCCGGTCCGGCTGGAGTTCCAGGCCGGCGACGGCGCCTTCCAGGTCAACTGGCCGTTCGTCTACCCGGCCCTGCAGGAGGCCAACCCGGAGCTGGCCAAGCAGGTCGGCTGGGCCCGGATCCCGGGCGTCGACGAGAACACGCCGAGCAAGGTCACCATCGGCGGGATCAACATGGCCGTCAGCGCCTACTCGAAGCACCCCGAGGAGTCCTTCGAGGCGGCCCGCTGCATCCGCAACGAGAAGAACCAGAAGTTCTCCGCCGTCAACGACGGCGTGCCGCCGACCATCGAGAAGGTCTACGACGACCCGGAGATGGCCGAGGCGTACCCGATGCGGGACACCATCCTCGAAGAGCTCAAGGAGCCGGCGGTCCGGCCGCTGACCCCGGCGTACCAGAGCATCTCCACCGTCATGTCGGCGATCCTGTCGCCGCCGTCGGCGATCCGGCCCGAGCAGACCGCCGACGAGCTGCGCGACGCCATCGCCGACGCCCTCGAATCGAAGGGGGTCCTGCCGTGATCGAGCGCATCCGGCGACTCGACGCCGACCGCCCGGAGGTGGCGGCATGAGCGTCAACGCCACGCCGGCGGGCGCCGACGTGGCCGCCGACGAGACGGCCGCCCGGCCCGGCCGGGACGCCAAGGTGCCGGCCCAGCGCGCCGGTCGGGGCCGCAAGTCCCCGCTGAGCGAGAACAAGAAGGCCGAGCGCCGGCTGGGCTGGCTGCTCTGCGCGCCCGCCGCGCTGGTCATGGTGCTGGTGACCGCGTACCCGATCATCTACTCGGTCTGGCTGTCGCTGCAGCGCTACGACCTGCGCTTCCCCGCCGAGCGCGAGTTCGTCGGGCTGGAGAACTACGCCACCGTGCTGACCAACGAGTTCTGGTGGACGGCGTTCGGGGTCACCGCGCTGATCACGGTGGTCACCGTCGCCGTCGAGCTGGTGCTCGGCATGGGACTGGCGCTGATCATGCACCGCACGCTGGTCGGCCGGGGCATCGTGCGGACCGCCGCGCTGATCCCGTACGGCATCGTCACGGTCGTGGCCGCCTTCTCCTGGCGGTACGCGTGGACGCCCGGCACCGGCTACCTGGCCAACCTCTTCAGTGACGGCGCGCCGCTGACCGAGCGGGCCAGCTCGCTGGCGATCATCATGCTGGCCGAGATCTGGAAGACCACGCCGTTCATGGCGCTGCTGCTCATGGCCGGCCTCGCCCTGGTGCCGGAGGACCTGCTCAAGGCGGCCTCCACCGACGGCGCCACCTCCTGGCAGCGGTTCACGAAGGTGATGCTGCCGGTGATGAAGCCGGCGATCCTGGTCGCGCTGCTGTTCCGCACCCTGGACGCGTTCCGGGTGTTCGACAACATCTTCGTGCTGACCGCGGGGGGCAACGAGACCTCGTCGGTGTCGATGCTCGCCTACAACAACCTGATCCGGGGCCTGAACCTCGGCATCGGGTCGACGATGTCGGTGCTGATCTTCCTCACCGTGGCGATCATCGCCTTCGTCTTCGTGAAGCTGTTCGGTACCGCTGCCCCCGGCAGCGACGACGGGGAGAGGCGTTGAGATGGCTGACACCACCACCCGGGCCAAGCTGCGCTGGGGCCTGCTGGACGCCATCGTGGTCGTCTTCGCGCTGGTGCCGGTGCTCTGGATCATGTCGCTGTCGTTCAAGACGCCGGCGACCCTGACCGACGGGAAGTTCATCCCGCAGGAGTGGACGCTGGACAACTACCGGACGATCTTCCAGACCGACCAGTTCGTCCGGGCCCTGGTCAACTCGATCGGCATCGCGCTGATCGCCACCGTGATCGCCGTGGTGCTCGGCGCCATGGCCGCGTACGCGATCTCCCGGCTGGACTTCCCCGGCAAGCGGCTGCTGGTCGGGGTCTCCCTGCTGATCGCGATGTTCCCGCAGGTGTCCCTGGTGTCGCCGCTGTTCGAGATCGAGCGGCAGCTCGGCCTCTTCGACACCTGGCCGGGCCTGATCCTGCCGTACATCACCTTCGCGCTGCCGCTGGCGATCTACACGCTGTCGGCGTTCTTCAAGCAGATCCCGTGGGACCTGGAGAAGGCGGCGAAGATGGACGGCGCGACGCAGGCCCAGGCGTTCCGGCGGGTCATCGCCCCGCTCGCCGCGCCGGGGCTGTTCACCACGGCGATCCTGGTCTTCATCTTCTGCTGGAACGACTTCCTCTTCGCCATCACGCTGACCTCCACCGAGCGGGCGCGTACGGTGCCGGTGGCGCTGTCGTTCTTCACCGGCGAGTCGCAGTTCGAGGACCCCACCGGGGCGATCTGTGCCGCCGCCGTGGTGATCACCATTCCGATCATCCTGTTCGTCCTCTTCTTCCAGCGCCGCATCGTCTCCGGCCTGACCTCCGGCGCAGTCAAGGGATAGGTGGTACTCATGGCTGACATCGTGCTCGACAAGGTGAGCAAGAAGTTCCCGGACGGGACCGTCGCGGTGGCCGACGTCGACCTGGAGATCGCCGACGGCGAGTTCGTCATCCTGGTCGGCCCGTCCGGCTGCGGGAAGTCCACCACCCTCAACATGATCGCGGGCCTGGAGGACATCAGCTCCGGCGAGCTGCGCATCGGCGGCCAGCGGGTCAACGACAAGGCCCCCCGCGACCGCGACATCGCGATGGTGTTCCAGTCCTACGCCCTCTACCCGAACATGACCGTCCGGGAGAACATGGCGTTCCCGCTGCGGCTGGCGAAACTGGACAAGGAGACGATCAACCGGAAGGTCGAGGAGGCGGCCAAGGTCCTGGAGCTGTCCGCCCTGCTGGACCGCAAGCCGGCCAACCTCTCCGGCGGCCAGCGTCAGCGGGTCGCGATGGGCCGCGCGATCGTCCGGCAGCCCAAGGCGTTCCTGATGGACGAGCCGCTGTCCAACCTGGACGCCAAGCTCCGGGTGCAGATGCGCACCGTCGTGTCGCGCCTGCAGAAGAAGCTGGGCACCACCACGGTCTACGTGACCCACGACCAGACCGAGGCGATGACCCTCGGCGACC
The DNA here is from genome assembly GCF_049841695.1 of Micromonospora sp. DT178. Lineage (NCBI taxonomy): Bacteria > Bacillati > Actinomycetota > Actinomycetes > Micromonosporales > Micromonosporaceae > Micromonospora > Micromonospora sp. DT178. Next base: position 372,345 of record NZ_JBNCKV010000004.1, on the reverse strand, counting down.
GCGTGGTGATCATGCGGGGCGGTGCGGTGCAGCAGGTCGGCCCGCCGCAGGAGCTGTACGACCACCCGCGCAACCTCTTCGTCGCCGGCTTCATCGGCTCGCCTTCGATGAACTTCCTGCACGCCGCCGTCGAGGACGGCAAGCTGCGTACGGCGCTGGGCGACGTGCCGATCGGCGAGCGGATCCGCCGCGAGCTGGAGAGCGCGGACGCCCCGCGCGAGCTGATCCTCGGCATCCGGCCGGAGCACTTCGAGGACGCCGCGCTGGTCGACGACGACACCCGCCGCCGGGGCACGGAGTTCGAGGCGCCGGTCGACATCGTCGAGTCCATGGGCTCCGACAAGTACGTCTACTTCAGCGTCGAGGGGGAGCGGGCCAGCGCCGCCGAACTGGAGGAGCTGGCGGCCGACGCGGGCGCCGACTTCAGCGGCGGGGGGACCAGCCTGGTGACCCGGCTGTCGGCCGAGTCCCCGGTCGAGGAGGGGCAGACCCGGCGCGTCTGGTTCAACCTGGAGAAGATCCACCTGTTCGACCCGTCCAACGGGCGCAACCTGACCCTGCACGAGGGACGGGCGGCCGGCGCGCTCGCCGACTGACGTACGCCGCGACGGGCGGGTGGGTCGAACCGACCCACCCGCCCGCTGTCGTGCCAGCGGTCAGCGGCGTCGCCGGCTGCGCTCCGGGATGTCCGCGTCCACCCGCTCCCGGCGGATCTGGTCGTCGATGGGCTGCTCCTCGACGACCTCCTCCTTGGCCAGGTGGACCCGCTCGACGGGCACCGTCTCCTTGCCGACCACCGGCCGCTCGGCCCGCAGGGTCATCTCCTGCTCGGCCTCGCCGATGTCGGCGCGCATGCCACGCGCGTCGCGGGCGGCGATGGGCTCCCGCTCCACGCGCACCTCGTCGTGCTCGACGGGCACGGTGGTGTGCACGTCCTCGGTGACCACGTACTTGCGCAGTCGGGCGGCACCGGCGGGCTGGCTCTCCGTGCCGACCCGCAGCCGCTCCTCGGACCGGATCAGGTCCTCGCCCGCCGCCGGCGCCCGTCCCCGACCGGCGGCCGGCGGGGGCTGCGGAGCCCGCGGGGCCTGCGGCGTCAGACGGTAGTGGGCGTAGAGCTGCTCGATCTGATCCGTGTCCAGCGGCTGGTCGGTGCCGGCGTCCACGGCCGGGGCGTCCTTCACGGTGGACTTGTCGTAGTCGACCGCGAGCCCGCTGTCGGTGATCCGGGCCTTCTCCAGCGGAGCCATCGACTCCTTGTGGCCCATCAGGCCGGTCTTCACACTGACCCAGGTCGGCTCACCGGCGGCGTCGGCCCAGATCTGGCCCACGCTCCCGATCTTCGACCCCGAGCGGTCCTTGACGTCCTGCCCGTACAGCGAGTTGGCCTGCTGTTCGTTGAGCCTCATGGTCGTCATTCCTCCCTCTCGGTTCACGGCCCGGATACCCGGCCGGCCGGCCCGGATTCGTCGACGACCGGACGGATAGGAGCAGCGCCGGGAGGCGGGGCGAGCGCGGCGGGACGACTGGGGCCAGCGGGACCGGTGGGGCCCCTGGGCCGGCGTCTACGCCCGGCGGCCCGCCGGTCAGCCGGGCCAGTCGACGCGCAGCGGCAGGCCCAGGAAGTCGGCGTAACGGCCCAGCGCGCCCGCCACGCGGGCCCGGGCCGGCTCGTCGAGGGGCACCAGCGGGAACACCGTGGCCGTCACCCGGGTCCTGCCGACCGCGCGCTTCCACGTGCCCACGACCCGCCCGTCGCGGACGACCGTGGGCTGGAAGACGCCGTTGCGCCCCGGCACGATCGCGTCGGCGTGGGCGGGATCCAGCATCAGCGAGCGGTCCTTGAAGCCCAGCAGGTACTCGTCGAAGCCGGGCAGCACCAGCAGGTCGTCGACCGGCGCGCGGGGCGCGTCGAGCAGGGCGGCGTCGACCAGCGCATCCTGCCCGTCGACCCGCACCGTCGTGAGGGCGTCGCCGGCCGCCGCGAAACCGCGGCGCGCGTCGGTGAGCGTGAGCCCCGTCCAGCCGGCGAACTCCCGGGCGGTGACCGGCCCGTGCCCACGCACGTAACGGCGGGCGAGGATCGCGAGGGCCTCGTCGCGCTCCGGCCGGCGCGCGTCGGGCGCCCACTCGTCGAGCAGGGCGAAGGTCTGCTCGGTGCCCACGTTCGGCGCGAGGCAGGTGACGCCGCGGACGCTGGCGTACCAGAGCAGGTGGTAGCCGCGCTGCTCGCCGGTGTCGATGCCGGCCGCCCCCAGCGCGGCCAGGCACCGGGCCCGGGTGAGCCGGCCGCCGCCGGCCAGCGCGGCGCCGAGCACGTCGAGCGCGCGGTCCGCGTCGGTCTCGGTCAGCCCGAGCTGCGCGCGGCGGGTGGCGGCGCCGGCCAGCGAGCGTACGCCGGTCAGCTCCAGCATCCAGCGGGCGTCGCGGGGCGGCACGAGGTGCACGGTGCCCCGCATCGGCCAGGTGCGCAGCGCCTCCCGGCGCTCCAGTGCGGCGTGCACGTCGGCGTGGCCGAGCGTGGGCAGCCGCACCCCGAGCGACCACATGCCGCTGGCCAGGTCCTGCGCCTGCATGGCCCCGAACCACTCCACCACGCCGGCCACCCCGGCGGGGCGCACCGTGGGATGCGGGCGCAGCAGCAGGCCGGTCATCCGCAGCGCGAGCGCCTCGCGCCCGGTCAGCTCCGCTGGCATCAGGCTCCTCCGCTCGGGTGGGGCACCAGCCTAGGCCCACCCCCGACAGCCGACGCATGACCGCCGTCGCAGCGGGAAAGCGGCCGGCCAGCAGGCGCGCCGTCCGCGCGCCCGGAGGGAGCGACATGACCGCGTCCAGCGAGCCGGCCCGGGGCGCCGGCGTACCGACCCGTGCCGGCCGGGGCGGCCCGGCCGCCAAGACCAGCGCCGCCGCCGCCTTCGCCCTGGTCTTCGGGGTGGCCGCGCTGATCAGCGTGCTGACCGTGATCCTGTCCTGGATCGGCCTGCTGCTCGGCATCATCGGCGTGATCCTGGGCATCGCCGGGCTGAAGATGGCCGGTCGGCCCGGGGTGACCGGCCGGGGCGTGGCGATCGGCGGCCTCGTGCTCAGCGCCCTGGCGGTGCTGATCGGGCTGGCCTTCGCCGCCGGGGTCACCACCTTCCTCAACGACGAGGGCGGCGTGAACCGGATCCAGCAGGAGGTCGACGACCTGCGCGACCGCCTCGACAACTGACCCGGCGGCCCCTGCCGCGGCAGGCGCCGGGGCGCGCGGTGCGGGCACGTGCGCCCGACTAGGGTGGTCCCGTGCTCCGAGAGGTCTGCGGGATCCGGTACGTCACCCCGCTGCGCGAGGGCGGCTCGCTGCCCGGCGTGGTGGAGGCCGACGACCTCGGCACGTACGTGGCGAAGTTCCGGGGCGCCGGGCAGGGGCCCAAGGCGCTGGTCGCCGAGGTGGTCTGCGGCGAGCTGGCCCGTCGGCTGGGCCTGGCGGTGCCGCCGCTGGTGGTGCTCGACATCGACCCGGTGATCGGGCGCGCGGAGCCCGACCAGGAGGTGCAGGAGCTGCTGCGCAACAGTGGCGGCGCCAACCTGGGCATGGACTTCCTGCCCGGGGCGCTGGGCTACGACCCGGTCGCGCACCCCGTCGAGCCGGCGCTCGCCTCCCGGGTGCTCTGGTTCGACGCGTACGTGGAGAACGTCGACCGCAGCTGGCGCAACCCCAACCTGCTCGTCTGGCACCGCGAACTCTGGCTGATCGACCACGGCGCCTGCCTGTACTTCCACCACAACTGGCCCCGCGCCGAGGCGGCGGTGCACCGGCCGTACCGGGCCGACGACCACGTGCTGGCGTCCTACGCGACCCGGGTGGCCGAGGCGGATGCCGAGTTGGCCCCGCGGGTGACCCGGGACCTGCTGGGCGAGGTGCTGGCGCTGGTGCCCGACGGCTGGCTGGCCGGCGCCGACTTCGACTCCGCCGACGCGGCCCGCGCGGCGTACGTGGACCATCTGGCCCGCCGGGTCGCGCGCAGGGACGACTGGCTGCCGCAGGGGAGCGCGGCGTGAGGGAACCCTTCGAGTACGCCGTCGTGCGGCTGGTGCCCCGGGTGGAACGCGGCGAGCAGGTCAACGTCGGCGTGCTGCTCTACTGCCAGCGGCGGGACTTCCTCGGTGTGCGTACCCATCTGGACGCCGGCCGGGTGCGGGCGCTGGCCCCGCAGGTCGACCTGGCCGCGGTGGCGGCCGTGCTGGATTCCTGGGACCGGACCTGCGCCGGCGACGGCCCGTCGGGCGGTATGCGACTGGGGGAGCGGTTCCGCTGGCTGGCCGCTCCGCGCAGCACGATGATCCAGACCGGGCCGGTGCACACCGGGCTGACCGCCGATCCGCCGGCCGAGCTGGAGCGGCTGATGGACGCGCTGGTGCGCTGATCCGGCTCTCCTGATCGCGCTTCGCCGGCGACGCTGCCGGCGCAGCGCGATCCCCCGTTCAGGGTGTCCGGTGCCGGGCGGTTGCCGGTCCGCCGGCGCCGTGGGACCAGCATCCCCGTGCCGAGGGTCGGCCGGCACCGGAACGCATCGAAACTTGCGGACATCTTGAGCTACCGCCGGCGACGGGACCGTCACCGTCGGGGCAGCGGACGTCACAGTCGGCGGTGCATGACGAGCAGGTCCACGAAGCCCCGGACGGGGTGCCGGAACGCCTCCGGCACCCGCCCGACCACCTCGAAGCCGAGGGACTGCCAGAGCGCCAGAGCGCGGGTGTTGGTCGCCACGACGGCGTTGAACTGCATGGCCCGGTAGCCCTCGGCGCGGGCGAGCGCCAGCACGTGCTCGCCGAGGGCCCGCCCCACCCTGCGCCCAGCGGCGGCCGGGGCGACCATGAAGCTGGCGTTGGCGACGTGGTCGCCCGGTCCGAGCTGGTTGGGCGCCAGCTTGGCCGAGCCGAGCACCGTGCCGTCCGGGTCGACCGCGACGACCGTGCGGCCCGGCGGCGGCACCAGCCACATCGCCCGGGCCCGCTCCTCGTCGACGTCCCGGGGCCAGGTGTACGTCTCGCCGGCCGCCACGATCTCCCGCAGGAAGGGCCAGATCAGCGGCCAGTCGTCGGTGGTCGCGGCTCTGATCTCCATGTCCCCAGCATCGCCCGCGGCGAGCGGGCCGGGGCCCGCGATCCCCGGATGACCGTTTGACGGCGCAAACATCGGGTAGTCGCCGGAGCTGACCCGGACATGAGGAGGGAACACCCGATGGCTGCCCAGACCAAGGTCGCGGTGATCTACTACAGCGCCACCGGCATCACGTACCAGATGGCGCAGGCGGCGTGCGAAGCCGCCGGCGAGGCGGGCGCCGAGGTGCGGCTGCGCAAGGTGCGCGAGCTGGCGCCCGACGAGGCGATCCGTTCCAACTCGGGTTGGCACGCGCACCACATGGAGACCCAGGACGTCCCCGAGGTGCAGCTGGACGACCTGTCGTGGGCCGATGTGGTGATCTTCGGGACCCCGACCCGGTACGGCGTGATGGCCGCCCAGCTCAAGCAGTTCATGGACACCACCGGGCCGCTGTGGTCGCAGGGCGCGCTGGCGAACAAGGTCTATTCCGCGTTCTGCTCGACGGCCACCTCGCACGGCGGGCAGGAGGCCACCCTGCTGTCGATGTTCAACGTCTTCTACCACTGGGGCGGGGTGGTGGTGACCCCCGGCTACACCGACCCGAGCCAGTTCGTCGCCGGCAACCCCTACGGCGCCTCGCACACCAGCAACAACGGTGAGACGGCGCCGGACGACATCGCGCTCGGCGCCTGCGCGTTGACCGCCAGGCGCGCGGTGCAGATCGGCGCGGCGCTCAAGGCGGGCCTGGCCGGCTGAGCCGGCGCTGCCGATCGGCCGGCTGAGCCGGCGCGACCGGCGGCTCGGGCGGGGGCTCTCGACCCGTCCGGGCCGCCGGTCGCAGCACCCCTACCCCCGATCGGGTCGGCTATGCGCGCTCTGTCGCACCCGACACCCTCCCGGCCGCCGTCGACGGATGTCCCGCCGGCGCGGGCAGCAGCCCGCTCAGCAGGTCGGCGAGGACGGCCACGCCGTCGGGACTGAGCACCGACTCCGGATGGAACTGCACCCCCGCGAACCCCCGCCCGCGCAGCGCGTGCACCGCGCCGTCCGCCGGGTCCCGGGCCAGCTCCACCGGGCCGTACGGGGTGGCCAGCCGGTCGGCCCCGGCGCGCGCGGTGAAGGTGGAGTAGAAGCCGACCCGGCGGCGTGTGCCGAAGACGTCCACCTCCCGCTGGAGCCCCTGGTAGGGCGCGTCCCGGCGGTGCGGCGCCAGCCCGAGCAGGCCGGCGAGCAACTGGTGGCCCAGGCAGACGGCCAGGGTCGGGCGGCCCTCGGCGAGCAGCCCGGCGAGCAGCCCGCGCATCGTGCGCATCTTCGGCTCGGTGGCGCTGCCCGGGTCGCCCGGGCCGGGGCCGACCACCACCAGGTCGTGGCCGTCCATCGGGCCGGCGGCGTGCCACGGCCGCAGCGTCACGGCCAGGCCGAGCGCGCCCAACTGGTGGGCCAGCATGCCGGTGAAGGTGTCCTCGCCGTCGACGATCAGCGCCCGCCGGCCGGCCAGCCCGGGCAGGCCACCGGCGCCCGGCGAACGCTGGTCCAGCCAGAACCGGGCCAGCGGCGCGTTGCGCGCGGCCAGCGCGGCCCGTACCTCCGGGTCGTCGGCGAGCCGTACGGCGGGCTCCGGGCCGCCCGCGGGCGCCTGCGGGCCGAGGCCCAGCGCGGCGAGCACGCCGGCCGCCTTGGCGTGCGTCTCGGCCACCTCGCCCTCGGCCGTCGAGTGCCGCACCAGGGTGGCTCCGACCGGCACCCGCAGCTCGCCGGCGGGGGAGATCTCGGCGGTACGGATCAGGATCGGCGCGTCCAGGGTCTGCCGGCCGGCGTCGTCGCGGCCGAGCAACGCCAGCACCCCGGCGTAGTAGCGCCGCCCGGTGCGCTCGTGCCGGGCGATGACCCGGCAGGCGTTCTCCATCGGGCTGCCGGTGACGGTCGGCGCGAACATGGTCTCCCGCAGCACCTCGCGTACGTCCCTCGTGCCCCGGCCGGCGAGCAGGTACTCGGTGTGGGCCAGGTGGGACATCTCCTTGAGGTAGGGCCCGACCACCTGGCCGCCGTGCTCGGCGACCGTGGCCATCATCTTCAGCTCCTCGTCGAGCACCATGTACAGCTCCTCGACCTCCTTGGGGTCGGCGAGGAAGCGCAGCAGCGCGGCCCGGTCGGCGCCCGCGCCGGTGTGCCGGAAGGTGCCGCTGATCGGGTTCATCATGACCAGGCCGTCGTCGACGCTGACGTGCCGTTCCGGGCTGGCCCCGACCAGGATCCGGGTGCCGGTGTGCACCAGGAAGGTCCAGTACGCCCCCCGCTCGCCCCGCAGCAGCCGGCGCAACGCGGCCAGCGCGGCGACCAGCGGCGGGCCCTGCACGGTGGCGCGCAGGCAGCGGTGGATGACGAAGTTGGCGCCCTCGCCGCGCCCGATCTCCTCGGTGAGCACCCGGCCGACGGTGGCGGCGTACTCGTCGTCGGTGACGTCGAAGCCGGCGTCGGCGGTGCGTACGGGCACGTCGGGCAGCGCGGCGAGCGCCTCGGCCAGCCCGACCCGCTCGTGCCGGGCGATCTCGAGGAACTCCAGCGGGACACCGTCGTCGACGCAGGCGAAGCCCCGTTCGGTGATCTGCCGGTAGGGCACCAGCGCCAGCGTCCGGGGGCCGGGCGTCCCGTCGGGCAGGGGGACGTCGGCGAGCCGGTCCGCCGTGCGTACCGCGCCGGTGAACAGCTCCAGGTGCGCGGCGCCCTCGCGGCGGACGAGCGCGAACGGGCCGGGGTCGCCGCCGCCGACGGCGGTGGCGAGCAGCTCGGTCAGGTCGGTCATTGGGGTCTCCTCGGGCCGGGCGGCGCCCGGCGGGGCGACCGGGAGGGCCGGGGAGAGACCGGCGGCCGCCTCGTCGGGCGGCCGCGTGGGAAGCTACGCGCGGGGGATGGCCGCCGGGTCGGCGGGCCACCAGCAGGACAGGTGCGCGAGCATGCGATCACCCTACGGCCCCGCGCGGGCACCGGAAAGCCGATCGGGCGTACGGCCCACCCGCTGGGACGCCGCGGCGCGGCGCACCGGGTAACTTGACCCGCGATGAACATTCTCGCGCTCGACCTGGGCACCTCCTCGGTACGCGGACTCGTGCTGGACAGGGACGCCCGTCCGCTGCCCGGCGCGCTGGCCCGACGCAAGGTGAGCCTCGTCGTGCACGACGACGGCACCGGCACGCTGGACGGCCCCGGCTACCTGGCCTGCCTGGCGGCGTGCCTGGACGAGCTGGCCGCCGCCGGGCACCTGCGCGACGTGTCGCTGGTGGCGACGTCCGCGCAGTGGCACTCGGTGGTCCCGATCGGCGCCGACGGCGCGCCCCTCGGGTCGGTGCTGACCTGGTTGGACACCCGCCCCGAGGCCCTCGCCGGGGCGGCCGGCCCGGCCGACCCGGACGACTTCCACCAACGCACCGGCACGTGGTGGCACCGCTGCTACTGGTCGATCCGGCTGCCCTGGTTGCGCGAGCACACGGGTGGGCGGATCGCCCGCTTCGCGGGCCTGGCCGAGTACGTGCTGGGCGAGCTGCTCGACTCGGCACCCATGTCGATCTCCCAGGCCTCCGGCACGGGCCTGCTGGACCTGCGGACGCTGGACTGGGACGCCGAGGCGTGCGAGCTGGCCGGCAGCCGCGTCGACGAACTGCCCGAGCTGGCGCCGAACGGGTGGCGGGGTCGGCTGCGGCCGGCGTACGCGCGGCGCTGGCCGCAGCTCGCCGACGTGCCCTGGGCCGGCCCGGTGGGCGACGGCGCGGCGTCGAACGTCGGCTCGGGCTGCGTCGAGCCGGACCGGGCCGCGGTGACGGTCGGCACGTCGGCGGCGGTCCGGCTGGTGCAGCGCGTCCCGGCGGGGCAGGCGATGCCGCCGCTGCCCGGGGAGCTCTGGCGCTACCGGGTCGACCACGACCACGTGGTGACCGGCGCCGCGTATTCCTCCGGCGGGAACCTCTTCGCCTGGGCCGACCGGGAGCTGCGGCTGCCCGGGGGCAGCGAGCTGGAGGCCGCCCTGGCCCGGGTGCCGCACGGGGGCGGCCTCCCGGTGAACGTCCGCTTCGGCGGGGACCGGCCGCCCGGGATGGCCCCGGCCGGCTCGGGCGCGCTGGGTGGCCTGAGCTTCGGCACCAGCGCGGTGGAGATCCTGGCCGGGCTGATGCGGGGTCTGTGCGACCTGGTCGCTGACGACCTCGTCGTGCTGGAGTCCACCGTCGACGAGTCGGTCGAGGTGGTGCTCGGCGGGGGCGCGATGGCCGCCTCCCGCTGGTGGCGTACGACGTTCGCGGCGGCGCTCGCGCCCCGGCCGGTGTGGTACGGGAGCAACCCGGAGGTCGGGGCGAGCGGCGCGGCGCTGGTGGCCCTGGGCCGCGTCGGTGACGCCTCCCGGCTCGCCGCCATCGTCCGGACGGACGAGACCGCCTCACCCTCCTGATTGGCACCTCAGCCCGCCCCGTTGACACGGCTCGCGGGCCTGGTTGGATGGACTCCGCTCCCCGGCTCGCGGCGGACGCGGGACTGGGAGGGGGTACGTGTGGGGGCAGGTCCGGAACCGCCCGACGACACGGCGTCGGCGCATCGCCGGCGCCGGTTCGACGTCCGGGTGGTACCGCACCGTCGCCGTTCCCCGTTCCGGCTGCGGGACTGGCGGATGCGCACGAAGCTCGTCACCGTGCTGGTCATCCCGTCGGTCGCGTTCCTGGTGCTGGCCGGCGTGCAGACCCACACCCTGGTGGGGCGGACGACCGCGCTCGGCGACTTCGCCCAGCAGGTCGGCATCGGCCGGGAGGTCGTCGCGCTGGTGCACCAGCTCCAGCAGGAACGCGACCGGGCGGCCGGTGAGCTGGGCGAGCTGCGCCGAGGTGGCGCGGGGGCCGACCGGGACGCGGCGATCGTCGTGCTGAAGCCCCTGCAGGCGGCCACCGACCAGGCGTTGCGCGACCTGCGCCGGGCCGCCGGGCCGCTGGCCGACGCCGACGCCTCCTGGCGGGTCGCCTACTCCGAGGTGCTGGAGGCCTACGAACAGGTCGCCTACATCCGGGCCGCGATTCCCCCGGCGGTGCTGGGCAGCGACACCATCCTGAGCAACTACCACCGGGCCGTCGACGCGCTGCTGCGCCTGCTCGCCGAGCCCACGCCGGGCGAGGACCGGCCGGCGCTCAGCGACGCGGTGCTGCGCTACGTGCAGCTCGCCCGGGTCAAGGAACTCTCCTCCCGGGTCCGGGCCCAGCTCTACGAGGCCGCCCGCGCCGGCCGGTACGGCGTGGAGGACCAGGTGGTCCTGACCGACCTGCGCGCCCAGCAGTTGACCGCCCTGGGCGCGTTCCGGGTCGCCGCCACCGCCGAGCAGGTCCGCCGCTACGACGAGACCTCTTCGGATCCGGCGTTCCAGGCGGCGACCCGGCTGGAGGAGCAGAGCCTGGCGACCGGGGCCGCCACGCCGAGCGTGCTGCCGGCGCCACAGTGGTGGGCGGCCAGCGAGCAGCGTCAGGAGCTGCTCCGTCGCGTCGAGGCGTCGGTGCTCGACGACGCCGTACGGCAGGCCGACGAGGTGAGCGCGACGCAGCTGCGGACCACGCTGCTCGTCGTCGGCAGCATCCTCTCGGTGCTGCTGGTGGCCCTGCTCATCTCCGTGCTCGTCGGCCGTTCCATCGCCCGGTCGATGCGGCTGCTGCGCGGCCAGGCGCTGCGGATCGCCCAGCTGGAGCTGCCGGACGCCCTGGACCGGCTGCGTACGGTGACCGGGGGTGTCCCGACCATCGAGGTCCCGCCGGCGGTGGTCCGTTCGCTCGACGAGATCGGCGAGCTGGCGGAGGCGTTCGTCGCGGTGCACCGCAGCGCGGTCAACGTCGCCGTCGAACAGGCAACCACCCGGCGCAACGTCAACGCGATGTTCGTCAACCTCGCCCGGCGCAGCCAGGTGCTCGTGGAGCGCCAGTTGGAGCTGCTCGACGACCTGGAGCGCGAGGAGAGCGATCCGGACCAGTTGGAGAACCTCTTCAAGCTCGACCACCTGGCCGCCCGCATGCGGCGCAACGACGACAGCCTGCTGGTGCTCGCCGGGACCGAGTCGACCCGCCGGTGGAACCGGCCGGTGGGGCTCGGCGCGATGCTGCTCGCCGCCAGCGCCGAGATCGAGCAGTACCAGCGGGTGCGGCACGGCGCGGTCGCCGACCTGCACGTCGTCGGCCACGCCGTCGGTGAGCTGGTCCACGTCCTGGCCGAGCTGCTGGAGAACGCCACCTCCTTCTCCCGTCCCGACACGGTCGTGGCGGTCACCGCCCGGACCGAGGGCGCCGGCGCGCTCATCGAGATCGTCGACCGGGGGCTCGGCATGAGCCCGGGCGCGCTGGCCGAGGCGAACGCCGTCCTCGCCACCCCGCCGGCGGCCGACGTGGCGACGGTCGAGCGGATGGGCCTGTTCGTGGTGAGCCACCTGGCCGCCCGGCTGCGCGTCGAGGTGCGCCTGGACGGCGGCGAGGACGGCCTCGTCGCCCGGGTGCGGCTGCCCGGTGACCTGCTGGCGCCGGCGCCCGAGCGGGAGGCGCCCGCCCCGGCCCGGATGCTGACCGCCTCGGCGGCCGGCCCGAGCTGGGACGGGGTGCCGGTGGCCGGGCGGCCGCCGGTGTGGGGCGGTGCGCGGCCCGCGGGCGAGCTGCCGGTGGCCGGGCGCCGGCCCGCGGTCCCGCCCCGGCAGGCCCGGTCGGTGCCGGTGCGGGCCGAGGACGTGCTCGCCCCGGCGGCCCGGCCGCCCGCGTCGACCGGCGGGGGCTGGTGGTCCCGGGAGGGGCCGTCGCCCGGTCCGGTGCCGGGGACCTCGCCCACGCCGCCGGCCGTCCCGGTCACCGGCGGGACCAACGAGCGCGGCCTGCCCGTCCGGGTGCCGATGGCGCAGCTCTCCGCCGTCACGCGGCCGGAGCAGCCGGCGGTACGCCACGACCCGGACCCGGAGGCGGTCGGGGGAATGCTGTCCCGGCTCTACAGCGGGGTACGGCGGGCCGAGGCCGAGGACACCACGGAGATTTCCATGCCGCCGGGCGGCGTACACAGCGAAGGGGGACAGCGATGACGACGTTGAGCCGGGAGGCCCGCGACCTGAGCTGGCTGGTCAGCGGATTCGCGGAGCGGGTGCCGGGGGTGGTGCACGCCATCGTGGTCTCCTCCGACGGCCTGCTGGTCGCGATCTCCGACCACCTGCCCCGCGACCACGCCGACAAGCTCGCCGCCGTGACCTCGGGGCTGATGAGCATCACCGCGGGCGCGGCGCAGATGTTCGACGGGGACATCGTCAAGCAGACGGTCGTCGAGATGGGGCGCGGCTACTTCCTGGTGATGCAGGTGCGGGACGGGTCCATCCTGGCCACGCTGGCCGGGTCGGAGGCCGACATCGGTGTGGTCGGCTACGAGATGGCGCGGCTGGCCAAGCAGGCGGGGGAGATGCTCACCCCGGCGCTGCGGGCGGAACTCCAGCAGGCGCTGCCCCGCTGAGCGGGCCGGCGCGCCCGCCCGGCGTCCACCCCGGCGGGCTCGCCCACGAGGGTCCGCCCCGGCGGGCTCGCCCACGGGATCCGCCCCGGTGCCGCCGAGCGGCGCCGGGGCGGCGGTCGTCCGGGGGTCAGAGGCCGTTGGCGGCGATGACCTGGCGGTACCAGTGCGCGCTGCGCTTGAGCACGCGTCGCTGGGTCTGGTAGTCCACGTAGACCAGGCCCCAGCGCTCGTCGTAGCCCGCGTCCCACTCGAAGTTGTCGAGCAGGGACCAGACGTGGTAGCTCTCCAGCGGCACGCCGGCGGCCATGGCCCGGTGGACCGCGGCGAGGTGGTCGCGCAGGAAGGTGACCCGCCCGGCGTCGTCGACCGTGCCGTCGGTGTCGAGGACGTCCGGGGTGGGCAGCCCGTTCTCGGTGACGGTCAGCGGGATCGGGCCGTAGTCGCGGGTTACCCGGGTCAGGATGTCGTACATCCCGTCGGGGTGGATCTGCTGCCAGGATGCCTGGGAGGTGGGCCAGCGCCCGGTGGTCGTGCCGTCGCCGGTGACGTAGTACGGCGTGTAGTACTGCACGGCGAGCAGGTCGACCGGCGCGGAGATGGTCGCGAGGTCGCCGTCGCGGATGCCGCGGACCAGCCGGCTGTCGGGGCCGAGGTCGTCCAGCACGTCCTGCGGATAGCGGCCGGTGAGGATCGGGTCGAGGTAGAGGCGGTTCTCGTAGCCGTCGTAGAGCCGGGCGGCCCGGGCGGCCTCGGGCGAGTCGTCGGCCGGGTAGCAGGGGTGCAGGTTGAGCGCCGGGCCGATCCGGCCGGAGCCGGTGGCGCGGTGCGCCGCGACGGCGAGCCCGTGGGCCAGCTGGAGATGGTGGGCGACCAGGTACGCGGCGTCCGGGTCCTGCCGGCCGGGGGCGTGGTGCCCTTCGAGGTAGCCGTTCTGCACGACCGTCTTCGGCTCGTTGACGGTGAGCCAGACCGGCACCCGGTCGCCGAGCGCGCGGAAGACGATCTCGGCGTAGTCGGCGAACCGGTGGGCGACGTCGCGCGACTCCCAGCCGCCGGCGTCCTGCAGGGCCTGCGGCAGGTCCCAGTGGAACAGCGTCGCCATCGGCGCGATGCCCCGCTCGTGCAGCCCGTCGACGAGGCGGCGGTAGAAGTCGAGCCCGCGCTGGTTGGGCGCGCCGGTGCCGTCGGCCTGTACGCGCGGCCAGGAGATGGAGAACCGGTAGCTGTCCAGCCCGATGTCGCGCATCAGGTCCAGGTCCTCGGCGTACCGGTGGTAGTGGTCGGCGGCGACGTCGCCGGTGTCGCCGTTGCGGGTGCGGCCCGGCGTGCGGCTGAAGGTGTCCCAGATCGACTCGCCCCGGCCGTCCTCCTTGGCCGCGCCCTCGATCTGGTAGGCGGAGGTGGCCGCCCCCCAGCCGAAGCCCGGAGGAAAGCGCAGGCCGGTCGCCGGCGTCTCGTCGGGGCGTGGCGCGGGGCCGGCGGTCCGGTGCCCGTCGCCCGCCACGGCGGCGGCGTGTGTCGCGGCGCCGGTCGTGGTGGCGGGGGCGGTGGCGGAGAGCGCGGCGCCGTGGGGCGGGCGCGGGGTGGGCATCGACATCGGTTCTCCTCATGGTCTGCGTGGCCACCGCCGGGCCGGGAGCGCTCCCAGCATAGGGCAGGAGCCGCCGGCCGGTCGCCTCCGCCCGGCCGGTCGGGCGAAGGCGATCGGGGGCGGCGGAGGGGTGTGTCGTGCGCCCGTGGCGGCGGTGCGGGAGCGGGGGCGCGCGGTGGCGCCGGCGCTCGGGTGGCCGGCCGCGGGACGCGGGGCGCCGGGGCGCGGGGCGTCGACCGGGCGGTACGGGCGGACAGCGGACGAGGCCGGTCGGAACGGCGACACGGCCAGTCCCGTCGGCCTCTTTTCCCATCGTGGCGAGGGGTTTAGTGTGTGGGGACGGGGGAGGGCAACCCCCGTCCCCACCATTGCTGCACACGCACGGGCGGAATTGGCGTCCTGTCGTGCGTGTCGCGCGGGAGCCGGGCCACGCGAGTGGCTAGAGGATCCACCTCCCTCCGTGTCGGTGGGAACGGCTGACGGCGGTGTCCGGGCTGGCCCGCCGTCAGCCCTCGGGCTGACTCCCCGGGATTCGTCGTCGACGGGTCCCGGGTGATCTTCTAATTGCATCTCCGTCGATGGAAGCGCTCCCATCGACCGATGCTGCGACTGTAACGCCCGTCACGGCTTTGTGAAAGCCCCAAAACGAGATCGAAACATGTTGCTGCTCCGATGCGCCCCCGGCCATTGTGGGAGCGCTTCCATGCGTGGCACACTGTCGCCACCGCGACGCGGAGCCAGATCGCGCAAGCGTGGGTCGCCGAGGGCAGCCGGTCGTCTCCGGCACGGCATCCGACGCAGTCGGTGGAGCAGCCGCCCCGCAGGGGGCGCCGCCCGCCGTACCCCGGCCTCGGGCCGGGGCGACCACCATCCCCGGGCGCCCCGCATCCCCGTTCTCGGGAGGGCGCCCCGCCGGGGCCCTTCGTCCCCGGCCAGGTCCGAGGAGACACCGCGCACATGAGAAATCTGGCAAGACGTCGCCGCCTGGCGATGGTCGCCGCCGCCGCGCTCGCCGTCGGCGGGGTGACCCTGCCGGCCGGCGCCGCCCAGGCCGCCCCCGCCTGCGACGTGGTCTACGCGACCAGCGACTGGAACAACGGCTTCACCGCCAACGTCACCATCAAGAACCTCGGCGACCCGATCAACGGCTGGACGTTGAAGTTCGCCTTCCCCGGCGACCAGCGGGTGACCCAGGGCTGGTCGGCCAAGTGGAGCCAGACCGGCAACCAGGTCACGGCCACCAACGAGTCCTACAACGGCAACCTCGGCACCGGCGCCTCCACCAGCATCGGCTTCAACGGCACGCACGGCGGCACCAACCCGAAGCCGACGTCCTTCTCGGTCAACGGCGTGACCTGCGGCGGCACCCAGCAGCAGCCGCCGACGGTCGGGCTGACCGTGCCGGCCGGCCCTTTCGAGGCCCCCGCCGACGTGCCGCTGAGCGCCACCGCCAGCGACCCGGACGGGACGATCAGCAAGGTCGAGTTCTACCGCAACGGCCTGCTGGTCAACACCGACACCACCGCGCCGTACGGCTACACGCTCGAAGACCTGCCCGCCGGCGCGTACACGGTGCAGGCCAAGGCGTACGACAACGCGAACCTGAGCGCCACCGCGGAGAAGTCCTTCACCGTCACGGCGGCGTCCGGGCCGGTGCTGGTCGCCACCCCGTCGGCGGTGAGCGTGACCGAGGGCGCCAGCTCGACGGTCAACCTCAAGCTCAGCGCCGCGCCGACGGCCAACGTGCCGGTCTCCCTCGCCCGCGCCGGCGACACCGACATCACCGTCTCGCCGGCCTCGGTGACGCTGACCCCGAGCAACTGGAACACCGGGGTGAACGTGACCGTCGCGGCGGCGGAGGACGCCGACACGCTCGGCGGCACCGCCACCGTCACCGCCTCGGCCACCGGCTACGCGCCGCTGGCGATCACCGCCACCGAGATCGACAACGACAACGGCGGCGGGGACAACACCTACGTCAAGCGGTTCCTCGACCAGTACGGCAAGATCAAGAACTCGGGCTACTTCAGCCCCGAGGGCGTGCCGTACCACTCGATCGAGACGCTGATCGTCGAGGCGCCCGACCACGGCCACGAGACGACCTCCGAGGCGTTCAGCTTCTGGCTCTGGCTGGAGGCCCAGTACGGGCGGGTGACCCAGAACTGGGCGCCGTTCAACAACGCCTGGAACGTCATGGAGAAGTACATCATCCCGTCGCACGCCGACCAGCCCACCGCGGGCGCGGCCGGCACCGCGCAGTACGCCGCCGAGCACGACCTGCCCAGCCAGTACCCGTCGGCGCTGGAGCCGTCCGTGCCGGTCGGCCAGGACCCGCTGCGCTCGGAGCTGCAGAACACCTACGGCACCGGTGACATCTACGGCATGCACTGGCTGCTCGACGTGGACAACACCTACGGCTACGGCCGCTGCGGCGACGGCACCACCCGGCCGGCGTACATCAACACCTTCCAGCGGGGCACCCAGGAGTCGGTGTGGGAGACCGTGCCGCAGCCGTCCTGCGACACCTTCGCCCACGGCGGCCGCAACGGCTACCTCGACCTGTTCGTGAAGGAGGCGAACGCACCGGCGAAGCAGTGGAAGTACACCAACGCCCCCGACGCCGACGCCCGCGCCGTGCAGGCCGCGTACTGGGCCCTGACCTGGGCCAAGGAGCAGGGCAAGGAGGCCGACGTGGCGGCCACCGTGGCCAAGGCCGCGAAGATGGGTGACTACCTGCGCTACGCCATGTTCGACAAGTACTTCAAGAAGATCGGCAACTGCGTCGGGGCCGCCACCTGCCCGGCCGGCACCGGCAAGGACTCGGCGCACTACCTGATGTCCTGGTACTACGCCTGGGGCGGCGCGTACGAGCCGAACCAGAACTGGTCGTGGCGGATCGGCTCCAGCCACAACCACTTCGGCTACCAGAACCCGTTCGCGGCCTGGGCGCTGACCAACGTCAACGAGCTCAAGCCGAAGTCGCCGACCGCGGTCACCGACTGGACCAAGAGCCTGGAGCGGCAGCTGGAGTTCTACACCTGGCTCCAGTCCGCCGAGGGCGGCATCGCCGGCGGCGCGACCAACAGCTGGGGCGGCCACTACGGCCAGCCCCCGGCCGGCACGTCGACCTTCTACGGCATGTACTACGACGTCGACCCGGTCTACAACGACCCGCCGTCGAACCAGTGGTTCGGCATGCAGGCCTGGTCGATGCAGCGCATCGCCGAGCTGTACCTGGAGACCGGCAACGCCAAGGCCAAGGCGCTGCTGGACAAGTGGGTGCCGTGGGCGATCGCCAACACCACGCTGGGCACCAACTGGTCGATCCCGTCGGACATGAAGTGGACCGGCCAGCCGACCACCTGGAACCCGGCCAACCCGCAGCCCAACACCAACCTGCACGTCGAGGTCACGGTGAAGGGCCAGGACGTCGGCATCGCCGCCGCCTACGCCCGCACCCTCATCGCGTACGCGGCGAAGTCGGGCAACGCGGCGGCGAAGAACACCGCCAAGGGGCTGCTGGACGCGCTGCACGCGGCCAGCGACGCCCAGGGCGTGTCCACGGTGGAGAAGCGCGGCGACTACCGTCGCTTCGACGACGTCTACGACGCCAGCACCGGGCAGGGCCTCTACGTGCCGCCGGGCTGGACGGGGACCATGGCCAACGGTGACCCCATCGCCGCGGGCAAGAGCTTCCTCGACATCCGCTCCTTCTACAAGAACGACCCGGCCTGGCCGAAGGTCCAGGCGTACCTGGACGGCGGTCCCGAGCCGGAGTTCAAGTACCACCGGTTCTGGGCCCAGGCGGACGTCGCCATGGCGTACGCCGACTACGGAAAGCTGTTCCCCAACGGCTGACCGACTCCTCCGGGTGGGTGGCGCGGCCCGCCCGCCCGGAGGCCGGCCGGGCGGGCCTGGGGGAACGGAGACGCCCGGTCGGCGGACGGCCTGACTCCCACGGTCAGGCCGGGGTGGGCCGGTCAACCGGCCGACGCAGCGGGGCAACCGGCCCACCCCACCGCACCCGGATATGCACCCGGTGCGAAAACGCCCGAAAAACCGGCCACCACGGGATCACGCGCGGGGCCGCGACGGAGTAACGTACGTCACCGGAGAGGCCGCTCCCCCCGTGGCGGCCTCTCCCTTATTTCCCCGCCGGCTCCACCGGCGCAGCGGCCGGCACGACCGGGTGGCGCAGCCCCGGGTGGCCGGCCGGCAACGACCGGCGCACCACCACCCAGCTCGCCGCGAGCACCGCCGCCACCAGCGGCCAGGACAGCGCGACCCGGGCCACCGTCAGCGCGACCACCTGACCGCCGAGCCACAGCGGCAGGAACACCGCCACCCGCAGCACGTAGGACGCCGCCCAGACCCAACTGCCCCGGCCGTACGCGCGCAGCAGCGCCGCATCCCGCCGCCACCGGGTCCGCTGGCCGAGCGCGACGCCCACCACCACCCCGAGCAGCGGCCAGCGGACCACGATGCTGACCACCCAGGCGAGGGTGCTCGCCGCGTTGGACAGCAGTTGGACGAGGAAGAAGTCCTCGGCGCGGCCGGTGCGCAACGCGACAAGCGCGGCCACGCAGACGGCCAGCAGCCCGATCAGCACCGAACGCGGTCGGTCGCCCCGGTGCAGCCGCCAGCCGGCCAGCGCGGCGCCGGTGACCACCGCCGCGCCCACCCCGCCCCACAGCGAGTGCCCGCCGAGCAGCCAGCCGAGGGCGAACGCCACCGGCGGCAGGGTGGCGTCGACCGCGCCCCGGCGCCCGCCGAGCAGGTCCGCGAGCGTCTCCGGCCGGTCCGTCGGGGCCGCCGCACGCTCCGGTGTACGCGTCACCGCACCCTCCTCACGTCCGCCACCAACCTAGCCGTACCCGAGCGACAGGCCACCCGCCGACCGGGCTGCGCCTGCCGCTACGGTGTGCGGGTGCGAGCGACGGCGAGGGGTTGGACCGCAGTCTGGTTGGTCGTTCTGGCGATCGTCCAGGCGGCGGCCTTCCTCGCGGTGTGGCGGGTCGCCGTGCACGTCGAGATCGGCCAGTGGGTCGACACCGTCGCCCTGACCGGCAACCGGATCGGGCAGGACCGCATCGACGGTCCGGTGGACCGGATCCTCAACGCCATGTCGGTCGTCTCGCTGCTGGCGGCGACCGCGGTGATCGGCTTCATCGCCCTGATCCGGGGCCGGATCGCCCTGGCCGTCACGGCCACCCTGCTGATCGCCGGCGCCAACGCCACCACCCAGTTGCTCAAGTACGGCCTGACCCGACCCGACTTCGGCATCGACCCCGAGCGGATCTACGCCGGCAACAGCCTGCCCAGCGGGCACGCCACGGTCGCCGCCTCGGTCGCGGTGGCCCTGGTGCTCGTCCTGCCGCGCACGGTCCGGGTCTTCGGCGCGTTCCTCGGCGCCGGTTACGCCGCGATCGCCGGGGTGGCCACCCTCTCCGCCGGCTGGCACCGGCCCAGCGACGCGGTGGCCGCGTTCCTGGTGGTCGGGGTCTGGGCGGCGCTGGCCGGGCTGGTGCTGCTGATCACCCAGCGGGAACAGGCGCAGGTGGAGTCGGCCGACGCCCATCGGGTCGCCGCGACGGTGCTCGGCGTCAGCGGCGTACTGGCGGTGGTGGCCTGCGGGTTGGCCCTCGCCTGGCTGGTCGACCTGCGCGGCACCGCGCCCAGCGAGCTGGCCCGCCGGCCCCTGCTCGTCGGCTACGCCGGCACTGCCGCCGGGATCGTCGGCACAATGGGTGTGGTGATGGCGCTGGTGCTCGCCGCCGTGCACCGGCTGGTGCCCCGGGTCAAGGGCTGACCCGCTCAGCGGGAGTAGGTGCCGACCATCGTCCCGCTCGCGAGGTCCCGCTCGACGAGCAGGCGGTGCACCTCGTCCGCCCGCGGCGTCCCGGGCAGCTCCAGCGGCCGGTCCAGGGCGTATAGCCGGAAGAAGTACCGGTGGGGATCGTCGCCCTGGGGCGGGTGCGGGCCGCCCCACCCGGTGGTGCCGAAGTCGTTGGGCCACTCGCGGCCACCCAGGGGCACGCCGCCCTCCGGTGACTCGGCGGCGCTCGGCGCGATCCCGGTGACCAGCCAGTGCAGGAACGGCGTCTTCCCCGCGTCCGGGTCCTCGACGAAGAGGACCAGCTCGGCCGCGGACTCCGGCACCCGCTCCCACTCCAGCGGCGGCGACACGTTGCCACCCTCCTTCGAGAAGCGGCTCGGCAGCATGTCGTGGTCGTTGAACGCGGTGCTGCGCAGCATGATCCCGGCCATCCCTGGCGCTCCTCTCGTCGGCCCGGCCGCGCGTACCCGCCGGGGCGACGCCGAAACGGGCGAATCCCGGTGTGAGAGGGTCGACGGCGGAAGGTGCGGGACGGGGGATGACGGTGGAGAGCGTACGGGCGGCGTTCCGGGACGAGTGCGAGCGGCTCGGC
The DNA here is from genome assembly GCF_049841695.1 of Micromonospora sp. DT178. Taxonomy (NCBI): domain Bacteria; kingdom Bacillati; phylum Actinomycetota; class Actinomycetes; order Micromonosporales; family Micromonosporaceae; genus Micromonospora; species Micromonospora sp. DT178. The sequence continues at coordinate 351,746 of NZ_JBNCKV010000004.1, read as the reverse complement.
GAGGTGCTGCGCGGCGTCGACGAGGCGGATCTCGACCGGCCGACCGACTGCCGGCCGTGGACCGTACGCGAACTGCTGGCCCACGTACGCACCGGCGCGGGCCGGCTGGTCGACATGCTCGCCGCGCCGGCCCCGCCCCGCGCCGAGGTCGACGCCGCCGCCTACTACGGCGCCGCCAAGTTCACCCCGCCCGTGGACGCCGCCCGCGTCGACGCCGGCCGGCGGGAGGGCCGGGAACTCGACGGTCCGGCCCTGGTGGCCGACTTCGACCGAGCCTGGCGGGCCGCCCTCGACACCGTCGACGCCGCACCGCCGGGTCGGGTGGTACGCACCCGCCACGGCGACGCGATGGCGCTCGGCGAGTTCCTGCGTACCCGCGTGGTGGAGGTCGGCGTGCACGGCCTGGACCTGGCGGCGGCGCTCGACCGGCGGCCGTGGCTGACGCCCACCGCAGCGGAGGTCGTCGCCGACCTGCTCACCGGCGGGCGGGCGGTCCCGCCCGGGCTGGGCTGGGACCGGCTCACGCTGATCCGCAAGGCGACCGGCCGGGCCGGGCTCACCAACGGCGAGCGGGCCGTCGTCGAGGCCGCCGGCTTCCGCTGGCTCTCCTTCGGCGGCTGATCCGGGCAGGGCCCCCGGGTCTGGCCCCGGGCCCGTCCCCGCCGCAGGGCCCGTCCCGCCGCCCCGCAGGGCCCGTGCCCGCCGCGCCGCGCGGTCCGTGCCCGCCGTCCCGCGCGGTCCGTGCCCGCCGCCCCGTGCGGTCCGTGCCTGCCGCGCCGCGCGGCCCGCCTCGGGGACGGCCCGGCGAGCGGATCAGGCGTCGGCGCCGAGCGGGTCCGTCTCCGGGCGCGGGGCGGGCACGTGCGGGGCGGCCTTGCGCAGGTGCTCCAGCACCATCGGGTCGATCCGGCCGGGCACCAGGCGCTCCTCCAGGTTCTCCAGGCCGGCCCAGGAGAAGAGCGCCTCCTCCGGCCGTGCCGGGTCGACCGGGTGGCCGAGCGCGCCCAGCAGCGCGCCGACCTCGGCGGCGACCGCGCCCGTCAGGTCGAGCAGGGTGGCCGGGTCGGGTCGGCTGAAGAGCAGGGTGTGCACGGCGAGCAGCCGGCCCAGCTCGGTCACCGGATCGGGGTGGTCGTCGACCCGCAGGTCGACCAGCACGTCGCCGGTGCCGTCGTATCCGCCGCCGCGCTCGACCACCAGCAGCCCGGCGCTCTGCCGGCCGCGCCGGTCGCCGCCGGCCTGGTCCCCGGCGCGCAGCGCGGCCAGCAGCCGGTCGGGGAACGGCAGCGCCGTCCCGCCCAGCCAGGCGTCCCGGACCGCGTCGATCACCTGCGGGCCGACCAGGATGTTGCCCTGCGCCGCCCAGCCGTCCCCGGCCTGGCCGCCGGCCCAGGGGTGGCAGCTCGGCCCGGTCCAGGTCGCGCCGACGCCGGTGGCGGCGACCACGCCGAGCTGACGGTGGTCCCGGTCCGGGTCGGCGGCGACCAGCCCGGTCACCACGTCGGCCGCCGCCACCCCGGTGCGCAGCAGCGTCAGCCCCTGCGGTCGGTAGGCGAGGTTGACGTGGGCCTGGGTGGCGAGCGCGCCGACCTCGGCCTCGGCGGCCGGCACCAGCGCGCCGGCGGCCAGGAACCGGCTGGCCACGACCACGCCGTGCCGGCGGCCGTCGTCGGAGTGGGCGACGAGCGAGAAGGTCACGCTTGGAGGTTAGCGCGCCCCGCTGCGTGCATATCCCTCAGCTTCGATGCGTGTGGGATCCCCGACGGGATCTTGCTCTGCGCCACGCCGAGCGGGCACGATCGACCGATGACGACGCGTTGGGGCATGACCGTACCGCTGGACGGCATCCCGCTCGCCGAGCACGCCGCGGTCTACGCGGCCCTCGACCGGGCCGGATTCACCGACGTCTGGTCCTCCGAGGTCAACGGGGCGGACGCGTTCACCCCGCTGGCGCTCGCCGCCGCCTGGCAGCCCCGGCTGCGCCTGGGCACCGCGATCACACCGGTCTTCACCCGGGGCCCGGGCCTGCTGGCGATGAGCGCGGCGGCGCTGGCCGACGCCGCCCCCGGCCGGTTCGCGCTCGGCATCGGCGCGTCCTCGCCGGTCGTCGTCCGCAACTGGAACGCCGTGCCGTTCGACGAACCGTTCCGGCGCACCCGCGACGTGCTGCGGTTCCTGCGCGCGGCGCTCTCCGGGGCGACCGTCGACGAGGAGTACGACACCTTCGCCGTGCGCCGCTTCACCCTGGACCGCAAGCCAGCCGTGCCGCCGCCGGTGCTGCTCGCCGCGCTGCGCCCGGGGATGCTGCGGCTGGCCGGCGCCGAGGCCGACGGCGTCATCCTCAACTGGCTGGCCGCCGCCGACGTGCCCCGGGCGCTCGCCGAGGTCGGCGAGCGGCGCCCCGGCTACGAGGTGGTCGCGCGGATCTTCGTCTGCCCGACCGAGGACGCCGCGCACGCCCGCGCCCTGGGCCGCCGGCTGATCACCAGCTACCTCACCGTCCCGGCGTACGCCGAGTTCCACCGCTGGCTGGGCCGGGAGGGGGTGCTCGGGCCGATGTGGCGGGCCTGGGCCGCCGGGGACCGGCGCGGCGCGGGCGCGGCGGTGCCCGACGACGTGGTCGACGCGTTGGTGCTGCACGGCTCGCCGGAGCACTGCCGCGAGCAGGTCCGCCGCTACGCCGACGCCGGCGTGGACGTGCCGGTGCTGGCCCTGCTGCCCACCCCCGAGCTCGCCGCCGGTGGCGCGGCGGCGCTGGCGGACCTGATCGCGCGCCTGGGTGGGGGTGGGTCGCGGTGAACCTCACCGACCGGGTGGTCGTGATCACCGGTGGGGCCGGTGGCATCGGCTCCGCCCTGGCCCGCCGCTTCGCCGCCGAGGGCGCCGCCGCCGTGGTGGTGGCCGACCTGGACGCCGACGCGGCCCGCGCGGTGGCCGACGGCCTCGGCCCGGTCGCCCACGCCGTCGGGCTGGACGTGACCGACGAGGAGCAGGTCCGCGCGCTGGTCGTCGACACCGAGCGGCGGTACGGGCGCATCGACCTGTTCTGCGCCAACGCGGGCGTCACCTCCGGCGGCGGGATGGAGGTCGACGACGCCGGCTGGGACCGCGCCTGGCGGGTCAACGTGCTCTCCCACGTCTACGCGGCCCGCGCGGTGCTGCCGGCGATGCTCGCCCGGGGCGGCGGCTACCTGCTGCACACCTGCTCGGCGGCGGGCGTGCTGACCTCGGTCGGCGACGCCCCGTACGCCACGACCAAGCACGCCGCCGTCGGCTTCGCCGAGTGGCTCTCCGTCACCTACCGCGACCAGGGCGTCCGGATCAGCGCGCTGTGCCCGCAGGGCGTGGACACGCCGATGCTCGCCGACGGGCTGGCCGCCGGTCACCTGGGCGCGCGGGTCGTGGCCGCCTCCGGCGCGGTGCTCACCGCGGACCAGGTGGCGGACGCGGTGGTCGCCGGCCTCGCCGAGGAGCGCTTCCTGATCCTGCCGCATCCCGAGGTCGCCGGGTACGCCCGCCGCAAGGCGGAGGACCCGGACGGCTGGCAGTCCGGCCTGCGCAAACTCGTCCGCCGCCTGAGGGCGTAGCCGCTGTCGTCGGGCGGAGGTCGACCGGCGACAGCAGAGGTCCGACCGGGCCGGTTCCCGGCGGCGCGTGTGACCGAAGCTCGTGGCGCGCGTGGGCGTGGGCTCGGGCCGCGTCCGCCCGCGGTTCGGACCAAACCTGCCCGCTGTTGGCGTCGAACCGCAAGGACCAGGAGGCTCATGTCCCGCAGCAGTAGGTCGGTGGGGGTTCTCGTCGTCGACGACCAGGTGCTGATTCGCGCCGGTCTGGCCGCCCTGCTTCGGGCCGCCCCGGGGATGCGGGTGGTGGGTGAGGCCGCCGACGGCGCCGAGGCGGTGGCCGTGGCCGCCGCCACCCGGCCCCACGTGGTCCTGATGGACCTCCGGATGCCTGGCGTCGGCGGGATCGCGGCCACCCGTGAGATCATCGCCGCGGCCGGCGACGACCCGCCCCGCGTCCTCGTGCTGACCACGTTCGACACCGACGAGTACGTCTACGACGCGCTGCGGGCCGGGGCCAGCGGTTTCCTGCTCAAGGACACGCCCCCGGAGCGGCTGCTGGCCGCCGTCGCCACCGTGGCGCGCGGGGACATGCTCTTCACACCCCGCGTGGTCCACCGCCTCGTCGAGTCACTTGCCGCCTCCGCCGCGCCGCGGCCCGGTGCGCTGCCGGCGCTCGACGTCCTCACCGGACGGGAGCGGGAGGTGCTGCGGCTGGTCGGCACGGGCCTCGACAACACGGAGATCGCCGGGCGCCTGGTGATCGCGGAGGCGACCGTCAAGACCCATCTGAACCGGACCATGGCCAAGCTCGACCTGGCCAGCCGGGCGCAGGCGGTGGTCCTGGCGTACGAGGCCGGTCTGGTCCGGCCAGGTGAGAGGGGGTTCAGCAATCCGCCATAGATGCACGGGTGTCCTGGAGTTCCTGGACCGGACGTGACAGCAGGCAGAACTCGTTGCCTTCAGGATCGGGGCCCTCGTCTTCACCCGCCCGCGGCGAATGCCAGCCCCGGCCCGGAGCTCGTGCCGACGCAGCCGGCAAGATCACGGGCCATTGGAAACGGCGTCGACACCTCGACACGGGCAGGCTAGGCGGGCCGGGCCGGAGGCGACGGCCACCGACCGGTGACCCCCGGCTCGTGCCTGTCGGGTGGAACGACTCCGACGGGCAGACTGAGGGTGACGGTGAAGCCGCCGCCCGGGGCGGTGCCGGCGTGCAGGCTTCCGCCGTACAGTCGTGCCCGCTCGCGCATGCCGGCGAGACCGTGGCCGTGCGCTGGCCCGTCAGGAGCGCCGGGGCCGTCGTCGGCGACCCGGATGGTCAGCCGCTCCGGCTGGCCGTAGTCGAGCGTGACGTTCGCCCGGGCCCCGCGCGCGTGCTTCAGGACGTTCGTCAACGACTCCTGCACCACCCGGTACGCGCAGAGGTCCGCCCCCGGTGGCAGTGGGCGGGGCGAGCCCACGACCACCACCGCGACCTGGACGCCGGCGGCCCTGATCCGTTCAAGGAGTTCGTCGAGCCGACCCAGCCCCGGTGCGGGGTCGCGGCCGTCGCCCTCGCTTCGCGGATCGGTGTCGGACACCCGGAGCAGGGCGAGCATCCGGCGCATCTCCTCCAGCGCTTCGTGACTGCTGTCGGCGATGGTGTCCAGCGCCGCGCCCACCGTCGCCGGATCGGTGGCGAGGACGTACCGGGCCAGGCCGGCCTGCACCGAGATCACCGACATGTGGTGGGCGACCACGTCGTGCAGCTCGCGGGCGATACGTATCCGTTCCGCCATGACCGCGCTGCGGGCCCGGGCCTCCCGCTCCCGGCGCAGTTCCTCGGCCAGGGCGAGCAGTCGCCGGTTGCGGTCGGCCAGCCGTCGGGCCCCGGCCCCGAACAGCCAGGCCACCAGAGTCGCCACCAGCGCCTGGGCGAGCGCCGTCCACGGCGTGTAGACCTCGACCACCATGCCGCTGTAGAAGACCACCCCGGCCGTGGCCGCGGCCCCCGGCAGGGCGGTGCGGGTGGGACGCGTCGCGGCCACGGTGTACATCGCGAGCAGCGGCCCGAACAGGTTCAGGCTGGGCACGTAGCCGAGGGTGAGGAACCACGCCACCACGGCGCAGCAGGTCAGCAGGACGGTCACCGGGGCGCGGCGGCGTGCCGCGAGCGGGATGTTGGCCAGGCAGGTCAGGACCAGCGCCGTGCCGTCGAACTCGCGGAAGCCGGGCAGTTGGTAGTCGCGCCCCATCCAGGCCGTGACCGCCACGATGCCGGTGGCGACCGCCGCGTCGACGACCGTCGCGGGCACGTCGTGCAGTCGTTGCCGGAGCCGCTCGCGGTGTGGCACCGGTAGATCCTAAGTGGTCGGTGCGAGGTCGAGCGGTGGCGATGAGGGCCGGTGTCCCGCGGGTGGTGCCGTACAACCGCTGCGGTAGGCAGCCGATTCGGATACCGCAGCGGTCGCGGTAGGGGATCAACCAGCGGGACGATGTGGACGGACGCCGTGCAAATTAACGTCTTCGGTGCAAGCCAACCGCTAAAGGGAGTACGAATTGAAGAAGCGTCGTTCCGCCGTCGCCGCCCTCTTGGGAATTTCCACTCTGTTCGGTACGGTCGTGGTTTCTCCGGCCCCGGCCCAGGCGGCCACCGAATGGTCGATGAGCAGCACGAGCGCGGATGTCTCCGGCGCCTGGGTGCACGGTAGTTGGTGGTGGGGCGACAACGGCCGACTGTACGTCAAGGTGCAGGTCAAGGACACCGTGGCGAACGACCGCAACGCAAAGGCGCGGCTCATGGCCTACTACCGTGACGGCGGAACGCGCTACGAGGAACTCGCCAACGACAACGGCACGAACTCGACGGTCACCAGGACCTACAACTTTGCCTCGAATGTCACGCGGGTCGAGATCAACGAGTGCACCGACAATTCCCTGAGCGCCAACATCTGTGGAAGGTACAGCACGATCTTCTATCGTTCCTGAACGACCGGCGCAGACGGCGGCACCCGCACGGATCCGGCGAGGCGACAGGTGGCGGGCCCGGCCACTGTCACCGAGCCGTGGTGCGCCTGACCGCGCGGGCCAAACCCCGGTCCCGGCCGCAGCCGGGACCGGGGCGACTCGGCGAGCGGCGCCCCGGCTTCGAGGTGGTCGCGCGGATCTTCGTCTGCCCGACCGAGGACGCCGCGCACGCCCGCGCCAGGATCAGCGCGCTGTGCCCGCAGGGCGTGGACACGCCGATGCTCGCCGACGGGCTGGCCGCCGGTCATCTGGGCGCGCGGGTCGTGGCCGCCTCCGGTGCGGTGCTCACCGCGGACCAGGTGGCGGACGCGGTGGTCGCCGGCCTCGCCGAGGAGCGCTTCCTGATCCTGCCGCATCCCGAGGTCGCCGGGTACGCCCGCCGCAAGGCGGAGGACCCGGACGGCTGGCAGTCCGGCCTGCGCAAACTCGTCCGCCGCCTGCGGGCCTGAAACCCGGCCGCGCGGATCCGCCTCGCCGCGCACCGCGTGCCGGGCCTGGTTGCGCGGCGCTAGAAGCTGCTGACGAGCTTGACGAACGCGTCGTCGATCTTCGCCGGGTCGCGGGCGTCGAACGCCTTGCCCGCGGACGCCTTGGCGATCTGGTCCAGCTTCCCGAAGTCGGACTTCTCGTCGAAGGCGATGCAGAAGATCTTGATCGGTCGATCCGGATCCAACGCGACATCCTTCAGCAGCCGGTCAAGGTTGTTGTCCTTGGTGTACTCGTTCGTGCCGTCGGTCAGCACGACCACCGCGTTGATCCGGGACTGGTCGTAGTGATCGAGCATGTGCCGGTGTGCCGCCCGTACGGTGGCGTACAGCGCGGTGCCGCCCTCGACGTGCAGATTGTTGAGCTCCTTGGTGAGCGCCTTCTGGTTGAAGGGTGACAGCCGGACCTCCTCGCTGTACGGCGACTTCGGCCGCTGTGGGGTCTCGGACGAGAACGACCAGAGCGCGACCTTGTCCTCGGAGTTCAGCAGGCCGAAGCCCTTGGCGGCGGCCCTGGTCGCCACCTGGAACCTGGTCTGGTCACCGATCTTCAGGTTCATCGAACCGGACGTGTCGACGGCCACGAGGATGTTGGCCTTCTTCCGCAGCGTGCCCCAGCCGGTGAGGATCGCCTTGACCACGGCGGGATCCGGCGGGTCGAAATAGGTGAGGTTCTCGGCCCCCCGCCCGCCGACGGCGGCGATCAGCGGGCCGGCCGCGTTCCGCTCGTGGTCGCGGAAGCCGTGCCGGCTGAAGCTCTGCTGCTGCGGCGGCTCCTGGAGGAACTTCAGGAAGTCGGCGGCGGCGTCACGCTGCTCCGGGCTGGCCGAGGGGAGCACCACGTACGGGTGGTCGAGGTTGAACGTGCCTTCCTTGGGATACAGCGCTACCAGCGGGACCCTCGGCTTCTTGCCCGGGGTCGGGCTCAGCTTCCCCTCGTTGTACTGGTAGACCAGCTCCTCCTGCGTCACCACCGCGCTCATGTCCGTCGGGGCCGCCGTGTCGGCGCTGGACAGGTCCGCCTCGGCGCGGTCCTTCAACAGGTCCACGATGTCGTCGCTGTAGTGGGACACGTTGGCCTCGATGCGGCGGACGAACTGGGTCACCGCCGGATTCGCGACGTCGCTCTCGGTCAGGTCGCTGGCCCGGTTGATGGCCGCGTAGTAGCTCGCGATCGTGGCCGCCAGCCCGGAGGTGGACAGGTTCGGGTTGACCTTGCCGAAGCTGAACCGCCCCCAGTCGGGGCGACCGAAGGTGGCCCAGCCCGTGCGCCCGGACGAGCCCAGGACCTCACCCCAGCCGAGTGGGCCCTGTTGCTGGAGGTGCTCACCCTTCGACTGCGGCATGGCGATCACCAGCGGGCTGTTCGCGATCGACGGGTACTGGCCCGGGGTCTGCGCCGGGCGTCCGGCGGCCTCGTCCAGCAACTTCAACTGCCCGGTCCACAGGCTCGACGTCGGCAACCACACCTGCGGCCGTGGCAGGTTGGGCTGCTTGGCCGCCCAGTCGCCGGCCAGCGCGTCCGTCGAGGCACCGGAGGCGAGGCCGTGCACGGTCACCACGGCGCACCGGTCGCCGACTCGCCGATCGCTCTTGTTGTAGCGTTCCGCCAGCTCGCCGAGCAGCACGTCCTTCTCGATCGACGCGCTGACCTCCAGCGGCGTGCATCCGACGTCCGCCGCCGGCCGGACGATCAGGTAGGTCGCCGCGATGACCGCGGCTCCGGCCACGATGGCCGCGGTGTACGGCAGCCACGGCCGGGCAGTCGGTCGACCTGAAACCATCGGTTCCCTCCAGGGGTGTGCGGCGGTGGCGTCGGCGATGGCCTGCCGGGTTGACCGCTACCCGGTGGCCATGTCCGTCCCTGCCCGGGTGGACGGCGCCCCGGCCGCCCACCCCCGGCCGCCCGATGAGCTGGCAGGGCCCCGCCGTGCGCGGATCACCCGAACCCGGCGGCGTTGGCATCGCTGCCCCTGCCAGCCCGGCCATTGTGACTCCACCGGAACCTTGACGAGCCGCGCCGGGGCGACGGACGACAGAGGTATGGTGTCACGGCCCGCCAGCCCGAAAGCCACTCGCCTCCGGCGTGTCGTGCCGTCTCGCGGTTCGAGCGGAAGTGACGATGGCGGTGGATCCCTCGCGCGAGAGGGCGGTGAGTGGTTCGTCCGCCAGCAGCCGGCCGCGGGGCTCGCGCCGCAGCGCCGCTCACAGGCGGACGATCTGACCCACGCGCGGTGGCGTCCGGCCGGCGAGGACCTCCGGCCAGGCACGCTCCAGGGCGTCGGGCCCGGATCCGACCCGGACGTCGAGCCATTCGCCCACGACCCCGGTGAACCGTTGCCAGGCGTCGGTGAACCGCTGGTCGAGCCCGTCGCGGCCCCAGTCCTGGCGGCGCTTGCGCATCTGCACCGGGGCGAAGAACACCTCTCCCGCGGCGTCGGCGTTCGGGATCTGGGTGGTGAGTCCGACCGCGACGTCCCGCACGAGCCGGTCGCCGAGGTGCTCCCGCAGCGCGGCCCGGGTGGCGGGCGCGCCGGACAGGTCGAGATAGGCGGTCGGTACGGCGTCGAGGGCGTGGATGTCGTCGTAGGAGACGACGTCGTCGTAGCACCCAAGTGACCGGGTGAACGCGAGGTTGCCGGGTGAGGTGAGCCCGACCAGGCGCGGGCCCCGGCCGTGCAGCTCGAAGGCGGCGGCGTACGCGGTCTTGCTCGACGCCGACGACAGCACCAGCGACCGCGCCCCGTAGAAGTCGTTGTCGACGACCTGGTCGGCCAGCATGAAGGAGGTGAAGAACAGCGGCCGGAACAGGACCAGCAGGTCCTCCTGGTCTTCCCGGTACGCCGGGTCGCCGGTGGTCGCCCGGTACACGTTGTACGGCGAGGGCAGGTCGGCCCGGTGCGCGCTCGCGTCGCGGAACCCGGAGGCGTCCACCCGGTCCGGCCGCACCACCAAGTGACCCGCCGGCGGGAGGTAGCCGTAGACCCGCTGCCCCGCCGCGACCCCCTCGACCGTTGACTCGACCACCTCGGCGAAGCCCCACAGCGGCGGGAGTCCCCACTGCGGGCCGAGCCCACGGGGGCCGGGCGGGAAGAACTCCCAGTACCGCATCGAGTCGCCGAGCACCGCGTAGGTGACGTTGTTGGCGGTGAGGCCGACGCGGTCCACTCGCAACAGTGCCTCGCCGTCGGCGAGGGCGGGCGTCGTGCCTTCGACGAGGGTGGTCCGGCTCAGGTCGTCACGGGCCACGGCGAAGGTCCAGGAAGCAGGCATGATGCGACGCTAGGCAGCCCCGGAGGCCGAGACAAGTGCACTGCGAGTGCAAAATCCCACTCGCGGTCCGGTTGACGGAACCACAACCCGGAGCCGGCGGCAGCGACGGCCGTGGGTCGCGCTGCGTGCCGCGCGACCCGGTGGGGGTGGCCGGATCGCCGAGCCTCGCGGAGGGGCTCAGCGGTGCCAGCGGAGGGGGCCGGGGCGCACGGACCAGAGGAGGCGCCGCCACCAGGGGCGGGCGGCGCGCAGCGCGGCGACGTAGTCGCCGGCCGTCGTGGCGGCCCGCGCCGCCTGCTCCGCCGTCGCGGTGGCAGGAGCGAACGCCGTCTGGTTGAGCAGCCCCGCCAACTCCTCGACGTCCGCCCCGAAGGGGAGGACGGCACGGGCGTGGGCGGCGACCTCGGAGGCGGAGAGGTCCCCACCGACCGGGTGACCGGCCAGCCGCAGCGCGTCGGTGACCTCCCGCCAGGCGCCGGCGATCCGTTTGCCGGGGTCGCCCCGTTCCAGCCGCGCCCGGGTCAGTGCCCGGCGCATCAGCAGCAGGGCGAGCAGCGCGGCCACGACCAGCAGCAGCACGCCGCCCGTCCCGCCGCCGACCAGCAGAGCCGTCGACGGCCCGCCGGAGCCGGCCGGCCGGCCCGGCGCCGCCGCCGGCTGCGGGGTCGCGGTCGGCTCGACCGTGGGCTCCGGCACCTCCGACGGGGGCGGCTCCTCCGGTGCGGGGCGGAAGTCCTCCTCCACCGGTCGCGGCTCCTCGTCGGGCCGGGGCAACGGGTCGAAGGGCACCCAGCCCAGACCCTCGAAGAGCACCTCCGGCCAGGCGTACGCGTCGCCGGCCCGGACCGGGCCGTCGCCGGCGGCGCGGAAGCCCACCACCACCCGGGTCGGCAGCCCCGTCAGCCGGCCCAGCACGGCGAACGCCGCCGCGAACTGCTCGGAGGTGCCCCGCTGGCCGCCCGCGTTGCGGGGTCCGAAGAGGAAGAAGTTCAGGTTCGGATATGCATGCCCGCTCGGCGCGTCCGCGACGAGGCGGTAGTGCTCGGCGAGGAACTGCTCCACGGCGGCGGCCCGCGCGTACGGGGCGCCGTTGGACTCGGCGAGCTGGGCGGCGAGCCGGCGCAACGGGTCCGGCACCCCGTCGGCGACCCGCAGCACCCGGGCCACCTCCTCGCCGGCCGGCACGTCCGCCGTGCCGAGCAGGTTGGCGTCCGGCGTCTCCAGCGCCGACGTCACGCTGTAGCGCAGCCCCGGGGTCAGGCCCTCCGGGCGGATCAGCGTCCCGGTCGTCGGGTCGTACGCCACCCGCGCGCCGGTGACCTCGCGCGGGGTGGCGACGGCGGGCAGCAGCCGGCCGCTCAGCCCGGCGACGGTGATCTCCTGCCGTACCGTCTCCACGGTGCTGTCGGGGGCCGGCGCCGTGGCGGGCAGGATCCGCCCCGCGTTGCGGTACGTCGCGCCGACCCGCCAGGTCACCCCGTCGTAGTCGCTGAGCACCGCCAGCCGGATCGGCACGGGGCGGCCGGCATCCGGCCCGGGGGAGGCCCCCGGCTGCTCGGCCGGCCCGGAACCCGGTGGGTCCGAGCGTCGCGTACGCACGTCGAGCAGCTGCTGGCCCGGGTTCAGCGCCCAGCCGGAGATCCGGATGAGCGGGTTCTCGTCCAGCGTCTCCACCTGCGGCGGCTCGACGTACCGTCGAGGGTCCACCGGCCGACCGTCGACCTGGCCGGCGAGCAGCGGACCGAGCAGCGCGACCAGCCCGACCACCACCGCGAGGCCGGCGGCGGAGGCGGCGGCGAGCCGGGCCCGGACGGCGGCGCGGACCGCCGGCGCCAGGCCGGCGGCCGGGTCGACGCCGGCCGTGGCCCCGCCGCCCGCCGGGATCGCCAGGCCGAGCACCGCCACGGCCACGAGGGCCAGCGTCGGCCCGATCGCGGGATTGGCGTTCGGGCCGACCACGTAGAGCGCGGCGGCGTAGAGCAGCACCGGCGGCAGGTAGCCGAGCAGCACCCGGCCCGCCCGCATCGCCACCTCCGCCCCGGCGAGGCCGGCCAGCCACGCGGCGACCAGCGGCACCAGCACCGTGTCGGGGGTCGGCTCCACGGGGATCATCGCCGTCAGCAGCCGGGGAATGCCGTTCGCGGCGGCGTCCGCGGTCACCTGGGCCAGACCGCCGGGCAGTTCGGCGCGGGTCGCGGTGAGGCGCAGCGACCAGGCCGTCCAGCCGGCCATCGCGAGCACCGAGACGGGTGCGACCAACCACGAGGGCAACCGGCGGGCGGCCACGCTGACCAGCACCGAGCCCACCGCCGCCCCGAGCACCAGCCAGGTCAGCAGCGGGCCGGCGTAGACCCGGCCGAGCACCGCGCCCGCCAGGCCGATCATCGCGATCAGTGCCAGCGGCACCGGGACCGCCCGCAGCGCCCGTCCCAGCCGGGCAATCCCGCCGCCCTCGGCGCGGCCACGGCCGTCACCACCGCCGGCCCCGGTCGGGCCGGTGGTCGCCGTCGTGCCGCCCCCGTCGGCCGGCCGCCCCGCCGCGGCGCCGCCGGCCACCGTCACCACCTGCGCACCCCGTCCCACTCGGCGGCGAACGCCGCCCCGTCCGCGGCGTCGATCACCACCAGGCCGGCCGCGCCCGACGGCGCCGGCTCCGTCGCCCCGAAGACCCCCACCACCACCGACGGGTACGCGGCCCGCAGCGCGCCCACCGTCCCCAGGTCGTCGCGGCCCCCCGGCCCGGTGAGGAAGACCAGCGTGTCGCCGAGCCGCTCCCGCCGCAGCCGGGTGGTGGCGGGCTGAAGGTCGCCGTCGTCGGCGAGTCCCGCCGCCGCGAGCCGGTCCAGCGGCCCGTGCGCCGCCGCGTCGCCACCGGCCGCCGCGAGGCCGGCCGGCTCCGGCGCGACCAGCAGCAGCACCACCGGCAGACCCTCGCGGTACGCGGCGACCAGCACCGAGGCGGCGGCCTCGCACGCCGACTCGAACGACTCGGCCACCCCGTCGAGGCGCTGCGGGTGGGCGGCCGTCCGGTTGTCCAGCAGCAGCACGATCCGCGGCAGGCTGGTGTCCACGTTCTCCCGCACCATCAGCTCGCCCACCCGGGCGCTGGTACGCCAGTGCACCCGGCGCAGCTCGTCACCGACCACGTACTCGCGCAGCGAGTCGAAGGTGATCGACCCGTGCGGCACCTTGTCCACCCGGCCGTCCAGGCTGCGCCCCGCCCCCGTGGGCACCGCGTTCAGCGGGTGCACGCGCGGGTGCACCCAGACCGGCACCGTGCCGCCGTACGGGCGGGCCAGCGACACCAGGCCCAGGGGGTCGCGCCGGGTCAGCCGCAGCGGCCCCACCGGCACCACGCCCCGGCGGGCGGTCGGCACCTCGTAGCGGACCGTGGTGTCGCGGCCCGGTCGCAGCCGCAGCAGCGGCACCGGGACCGCCCGGTCGCCGCACCGGTCCTCGGCCACCAGGCTCGCCGCCCGCAGCCGCCCCGCGTTGCGCACGGTCAGGGTCATGGTGGCCGGCTCGCCCCGCGCCACCCGGTCCGGGTCGGCGCTGCGGGTCACCTCCAGGCGGGGCCGCCACGCCGCGCTCAGCACGGCGTAGCCCACGGCGATGCCGGCCGCCGCCCCGAGTAGCGTCAACTCCGGGTACGCGAAGCGGAAGCCGACGCCGAGCAGCACGACGGCGGCGACGAGCAGCCCGACACACCGGGCGGTGAACGCGGACACCGGCGTCGCCGGTCAGCCCTGGACCGGGGCCGGCTGGCCCGAGGGGAGCGGCACCGGGACCGAGGCGATCGCCTGGCGCAGCACCTCGGCGGCGGTGACCCCGCGCACCTGCGCGTCGGGGGTGAGCAGCAGCCGGTGTGCGAAGACCGGCTCGGCCAGGGTCTTCAGGTCCTCCGGCATGATCCAGCCCCGCCCGTCGATCAGCGCGTACGCGCACGCCGCCCTCGTCAGCGCGATCACGCCCCGGGGACTGACCCCGACGCGTACCTGCGGGTGGGTGCGGGTGGCCGCGGCCAGCCGCACCGCGTACGCGTAGAGCGGCTCGGCGATGTGCACCCGGCGGGCCATGCGGACCATCTCCCCGACGGTGGCCGTGTCGGTGACCGCGGTCAGCGCCTCCGGGGAGCGGACCGTCGCTCCGCGAAGCACCTCCACCTCGACCGCCTCGTCGGGATAGCCGACGGAGAGCTTCACCAGGAACCGGTCGAGCTGGGCCTCGGGCAGCCGGTACGTGCCGTCCATCTCCACCGGGTTCTGGGTGGCCACCACCAGGAACGGCTGCGGCACCGGGTGCCGGACCCCGTCCACGGTGACGGTGCGTTCCTCCATCACCTCCAGCAGCGCCGACTGGGTCTTCGGCGACGCCCGGTTGATCTCGTCGGCGATGACGATGTTGGCGAACACCGGCCCCGGGTGGAACTCGAAGCCCCGGGTGGCCTGGTTGAAGATCGTCACCCCGGACACGTCGGAGGGGAGCAGGTCGGGGGTGAACTGGATGCGCCGCCACTGCCCCTTCACCGTCGCCGCGATGGCCCGGGCAAGGGTGGTCTTGCCGACCCCCGGCACGTCCTCCAGCAGCACGTGCCCCTGGGCGAAGAGGGCGGTCAGCGCCAGCCGGACCACCTGCGGCTTGCCCAGCACCACCGCGTTGACGTTCTCGGCCAGCCGGGCGGCGAGGGCGGCGAAGCCCTGCACCTCCGGCTGGGTGAGCGGTTCTGGGGTGTTCACGGCGGTGGTGCTCCTTGCCTGGGTGGGTCAGCAGGTGGGCAGGACCTTGATGTCGTCGCCGCCCTCCAGGTTGAGCCAGGCCCAGGGGATGTAGTTGCGTCCCTTGTAGTCGACCTGCACCCACCAGGTGCTCTGCTTCTGGTCGTTGTAGATCCAGGAGTCGACGTTCTCGCCCGACTTCCTGCAGTACGCCTTGAGCCGGGTGCCCGGCTTCGCCCAGCCGACCTGCCGGTCGTTGTCCTGCCGGGGCACCGAGAAGATCTCGTTGCCGTTGCGGCCGTCGACATCCTTGTCGCAGTACGTCCGCTGGTCGTCCTCGGGCCCGTTGCGGCAGGTCGCGATCCCGTAGAGGGCGCCCGTGGCCTGGGCGCGGGTGGCGGTGCCGTCGCCGGCGGCGTTGCGCGCCGTCACGGTGAACGTGTATTTCGTGCCCGGCGTCAGGCCCGTCATCGTGATGCTGGAGCAGCTCCCGGGCTTCGCCGGCTCACCGGCCGTGCTCAGCGAGCAGGTCGCCTTGCCGCCACCGGCGTCCACGGTGAACGTCACCGTCGCCGAGGTGGCGGTGGCCGAGGAACCGGTCACGGTGACGCGGGGCTCGGCCACCGTGCGGGCCGTGGTGGTGGCCTCCGGGCCGGGCCCGGCCTCGTTGACCGCCCGCACCTTCACGGTGACGTTCTGGCCGTTGCCCAGCCCGTCCACCGTGGCCCGGGTGTCGGTCACCTCGCTGCTGCGCCCGCCCACGTCCACGAGGTACTTCGTCACCGGCCGGCCGTTCGCCGCCGCCGGGGACCACTGCACCGCGACGGCGCCCGGCCGATCGGCCACCGTGGTCGATCGCAGCTCGGACGGCCGCTCCGGCGGCGCGTACGGCACGACGGTGTTGCTCACCGGCGAGGCCGCCGAGCCGGCGCCCCGGTCGTTGACCGCCACCACCGTGAACGCGTACTGCGTGCCGTACTCCAGTTCGCCCGCCGGCACCACCAGCTCGGTCCTGCGGGACTCGCCGGCCGGGGCGTTGGTGCCCGCCGACGTGGCCGTGACCACGTACTTCGCGATCGTGTTGCCCTGCCCGTCGGCGGCCGGCCACTTCACCAGCACCGTGCCGTCCGGGCGCTCCCGGGCGGTGACGCCGGCCGGGGGGTCCGGCACCGCGGCCGTGGGCGTCACCGGGTTGCTGGTACGCGCGGGACCGTCGCCCTTCGCGTTGACCGCGTGCACCGAGAACCGGTACGTCTCGCCGTTGGTCAGGCCCTTGATCTCGACCGCCCGCTGGTTGGCGCCCACCTCCACGCGCTGGTCGGCGCCCTGCACCACGTACCGGGTGATCTCCGCCCCGTTGGCCGGGGCCGGCCGCCAGCTCACCCGGGCCTGCGCGTTGCCGGCGGCGGCGGTGACGCCGCGCGGGGCGCCCGGCTTGCCCACCTTGGGCTTCTTCGGCGGGGGCGGCGGCGGGGGAGCGGGCGGCGGGTCGCCGCCGAGGACGTCGTTGGCGTACTTGTCGACCTCGCGGACCTGGTGCTTGTCGTCCACCACCTGCGCGGTGGCCGAGTCGGGGGCGTTGATGAACAGGTGGTTCTCCCGCACCTCCAGCTCCAGCGGCCCGGTGCCCCGGCCCCGGATGGTGTCGACGAGCTGCCCGCCGGAGTCGAAGGCGTAGACGGTGCCGGACGCCTCGTCGGCGCAGTAGTAGCGGCCGGCCCACGCCACGGCCGGGCTGATCTTGTCGCCCGCGCCCGGCACGGTGAACGCCCGCACCGCGCCCGCGTCGTCGACCACGTGCACCCGCCGCTCGCCGGGCACCGTCACGGGCACGTGCGGCCCGCTGGTGCGCGCCGGCAGCGCGCCCGGCGCGGTCATCGTCAGCGGCGTGGTCCGCACCTCGCCGCGCTGCACGGTCACCAGGGCGCTGGCGGTGCGGTCGAGCACCGCTACACCGTCGTCCAGGGTGGAGACCACCAGCTCGTGGCTGGCGTCCGCGACGTCGTACGTCTCGACCTTCTTCGGGCTGAGCCCGGCCCCGGCGGGGGCCGCCGACGCGGGCGCGGAGGGCAGCGGCGCGGCGGTCACCGCCGAGACGGTGCCCTCGCTGGGCACCGCGATCCACAGGCGCCCCTCGCCGTCGAAGGACCCGCCGGTGATGCCCGGCGGGTAGCGCACCGGCTCGCCGATCGGGGTCAGCGACCGCGGGTCGAGCTGCCGGACGACGCCCTGCACGGCGTCGACGACGAACGCCGCGTCCTCGTGCAGGGCCACGTTGACGCCGAGCCCCGGGGTCGTCCGGGTGGTCGCGGTGATCTGGAGGGTGGCCAGGTCCAGCGAGCTGACCTGACCGGTGTTCAGGTCCCGCAGGACCAGCAGCCGGTCGGTCTGGGTGACCTGCATCGGGTGCCGGCGGGCGCCCGGGATCCCGACCCGGGTGTCGACCCGCGCGGTGATGCCGTTGACGCGGGCCAGCTCGCTGCGCGCGGCGCTCCACAGCCAGGAACTCGCGTCGTGGCTCGCCACCGCGTTGTCCGCCGCGCCGAGGCCGTGGATGGTGAGCCCCATGGCGGCCAGCAGCGCGGCCACCGTCGCGATGGTGACGACCCCGCCGCGCATCCGGCGGGGCCGGCGACGCGGCGGACCGGTGCCGGCGTGCCCGGCGTCATCGATGGTGGCCACTACCGGCTGCCTCCCGTGTCGTCCCTGGCAGGTGGCGCGCCATGTCCGGCGACCCTCCCCTGAGCCGGGTGCCATCATATGGCCGGGTCGGGGGCGTGGGAACCCGCACCGTCCTCCTGTGGACACCGTGCGTGTGCGCCACGCCGCAGTGGACGGTCAGCTCGACGGCGTGTCGCCCTCCCGTTCCGTGCAGACCTGCCCGGAGGTGGCGAACGAGTCCGTCGAGTAGACCGCCAGCACGGTAAAGCAGTAGTCCACCCGCGAGTTCAGCCCGTTGACCGTGTAGCTGGTCTGCCCCGGGTCCACCGTGGCCATCACACCCAGCGCCTGACCGGTCCGGCCGCCGGCCACCATGAACGGCACCCCGCCACCCGCCGGGTCCGTCCAGTTCAGGGTGATCGTCGCCGAGTCGTCCTTCAGCCTCAGCCCGCCCGGCGGCGGGCCGGCCGCCGACGCGGACGGCGCGGCGGCCGACGGCGAGCCGGGTCCCGCCGGCGGCGCCGCGTCGCGGTTGAGCACCAGCACGCCCACGCCGACGAGCGCCGCGACGGCCAGGACCGCGACGACCACCGCGACGATGACCGCCGTGCGGTTCCGGCCGCCCTCCTCGGGCTCCGGCATCATCGGGTACGCCGGCGGCGGCGGGAAGGCCGGCGCCTGTTGCTGCGCGGGTTGCGGGGCCGTCGGCCGGGCCCGCACGGGCTGCGCCTTCATCGGGAACGTCTCGTCGATGTCGAGGTACGCCGGCGGCAGGTCGTCGACCTTCTCCCGCTCCGGCTCCGCCTGCTCCACCTCCTCCCGTTCCCGTTCCCACTCGGCCCGTTCCAGCTCCTCCTCGACGTCCGGCTGGTCGGCGTCGGCGTCGGCGTCGGTCGTCGCTCCCGTGAGCGCCTGTGGGGGAGCCGTGCTGCTCCACGGCGGCGCGGACATGCTCCACGGTGGCGCGCTCACCGGCGGCTGGCCCCCGGGCGGCGCGCTCACCGGCGGTTGAACCCCGGGCGGCGCGCTGACCGGCGGTGGCATCACCGACGGTGGGGGCGGGATTAGCGGCAAGGGGGGAACCGGCGGCGTACTGACACCCCGCGGCGGTGCGCTGACCGGTGGGCTGCTCGTCGGGTACGCGGGCGGTGCGCTGACGGGGGGCGCGGGCGGTGCGCTGACGGGTGGGCTGCCCGTCGGGTACGCGGGCGGTGCGCTGACCGGGGGCGTCGGTGGTGCGCTGACCGGCGGGGCGCTGACCGGGGCGGCGTGCGCCGCTGCCGGTGACGTGTCGGACGGCGGCGTCTCGGACGATCGGGCGGGGCTGACCGGAGCATCCGGTGCGGCGGTAGTGCCGGCGGCGCGAGCGATCTCCTCGGCGAGCAGCGGCTCGATCTGCTTGACCTGGATGGTCGGCTTCGCCCATCCGGGTGCAGCCCCGGCCGGGCGCTCCGGCGCTTCCGACGCCGGGGCGGTCGCCTCCGGCGCCGACGCGCGCGGGGCCTCGCCGACGGACTTGGCCAGCGGCGAGGACGGGATGTCCGGCGCGGCAGGCTCGGCATCCGGCGTACCGGGTCGGGGCGACGCGGCGCTCGTCGTACCCGTGCTGGAGGGTGGTTCGGCGGCGGGCCCCGCTGTCGTTCCGGGCGTCGTGGTGCTCGACGGCGACACGGCTTCGGACGCCGCCGTCCCGGCCGACGCGCCGACGGTCGGGGACGCCTCGTCGGCGGCCCGGTGTCGCGGCGCAACGGCGGGTCCCGTCGGGGGCACCGTGGCCCTCGCCTGCGCGGGCGGCTCGGCGCCGGCCAGCGGAGGAACGGGTGGCTTCGGCGCGGCCGGCACGGGTGGGGCGGGCGGCTCCGGCGCGGCGACGACGGGAGCGGCGGCCGCGTGGCGCAGGGGCGGCGGGAGGGGTGGCGTCGCGGCAGGGGGCGACGACACCGGGGCCGCCGTCGCCGGCGGCTGCGCCGTCCTTGGGGCCGGAACGACCGAGGCCACCCCGGCCGCCGCCGGCGGAGCGGGGCGCGGCGCAGGTGTGGCGGGACCCGGCGTCGCCGGTGGTTGGGCCGGTCCGGGAGGAGGCGCCCAGGGAGACCGCGGCGACGCCGGTGCGGGGCGTTGCGCCGGGACTACCGGGGGCGGCGGCACGGGCGCCGACGGCACCTGAGGGTGCGCCGGGGCGGCGGTGGGCGCCGACGGCACGACCGGGGGCGGCGGGATGGGCACCGCCGGGGCGTACGGCGGCTGCGCCGAGGACGGCACGGCCGGAGGCGGGGGTACGGCGGCACGGGCCGGCCCCGGTGGCGCGGGCACGACCGGCGGCGGCGGGATCGTCGGTGGTGGCGGGATCCGCTGCGGCGGAGGGGCGTACGGGGTCGCTTGTCCCCGCCCGGGGGCATGCGGTGCCTGCGGCGGGGCCGGCACGTGCGGTGGCGTCGGCGGGGCCCACGCCTGCCGGGGCGGTGCGGGCACCACCGGTGGGGGCGGAACCCGGGCACCCTGCGGCGGGGCCGGGTACGCCTGCGGCGGCGCGGGCGGCATCTGCGGCGCGTGGCCGACCGAGCGGGGCCGCTGCGGGCCCGCCGCAGGGTGCGGCGCCGGGGCGACGGGAGCGGCCCGTCCCACCCCACGTACGCCGGGAACGGGTGGCGGCGGCGGGACCGGCGGGGTGTGCGGGGACGCCGGTGCGGCCGGCGGGCCGCTCGCGACGTGCGGCGTCGGGTGCGCGGCCGGCGGCTGCGGCGGGCCGACCGCGGCGGGCTCGTGCGGCCGCCAGGTGGTGGAGAGCACCGCCAGCGACATCGTCGGCTCGGAGAGCACGGACATGTCGGGCCGCGCGGCCGGCGGCGCGGGCTGAGGGGCGGGAGCGGCGTCGCCGAGATACTGCCGTGCCGTGCGTACCGCAGGGTGGTCGACGCCGAGCACGGCGGGCCCGAGGGCGGCGACGCGGGTGTAGTTGCGGCGGGCCTCGTGCCGGTTGCCCAACTCGTCCGCCACCGCGGCCAGCTCGAAGCAGAGCGCCAGCATCAGCGGATCGGACGGTGGCCAGAGGCGCTCGCCGGCGGCGGACGCCTCCTCCAGCACCCGGCGGGCGGCACCCGGGTCGCCCGCCTCCCGGTGCAGGCGGGCCAACAGGTGCGCGGTGCTCAGCACATCCGGGTGGTCCTTGCCGTACGGCGGCCGGGCGGAGCCGACGGCGTCGTTGAGCAGCCGACGGGCGGAATAGAGATCGCCCGCGGCGCGCAGGGCGAGGGCCCGGTGCTGCACGGCGGCCAGGGGAGAGGGATGGGACACGTGGCCATGCTGCCGCGTGAGGCCCGTCGGACGCTACCCAGCCCCTCCCGTTTGCCACGGTTCGCCCGGGGCGAGATGCCTTCCGACCTGCGGCGGTCCATCGGCCGGAAGCCGATGTGCATGATCCACCCGGGGCGTGTACAGTAACTCCCCGTGCGGCCCACCAGGGCGGCCGGCGGGTGGAAGGTCACCTCGGTCGACACGGTAGGCTGGACGGGCAGGTCCGGGTGGCGGAATGGCAGACGCGCTAGCTTGAGGTGCTAGTGCCCGTATAGGGCGTGGGGGTTCAAGTCCCCCCTCGGACACGAACCATTACCCCACGGTGCGCGCTGAGATTCACTGCGGCGCGCACCGTTTGTGTTTCCGGCTGGTAGGTGAGCCGGAGCCCAAGTTGCCGGTAGACCTCGGACTTGTCGGCAGGGTCGGCGTCGCGGAGCACGGTGGCGATGTCGCCGAGCGCCGTCACCAGGCTCGTAATCTCTGCTTGGCTCATGCGGCGTGGGCTGTTGCCCGCCTTCGCGTGCAGGTCGGCTTCGGCGCGGGCGCGTTCGGTCTGGGTTTGGGTGATCCATTTGGTGACCACCGCCGGGTCGGCGCCGGCGTCGAGGGCTGCTCGGTAGCGCTCCAGCTTGGCGTCGCATTCGGTGATGATTGCCTGGGCTGCCTTGCCGTGACCGGGCGGATGATCCAGGGGTTGGGCGTCGGCCATCGCGGTGATCGTCTGCTCGATGCGGTGGGGTGTGAAGGCGGAGGCCAGCCAGGTGTCGAG
Source organism: Micromonospora sp. DT178 (assembly GCF_049841695.1). Lineage (NCBI taxonomy): Bacteria > Bacillati > Actinomycetota > Actinomycetes > Micromonosporales > Micromonosporaceae > Micromonospora > Micromonospora sp. DT178. The sequence continues at coordinate 329,977 of NZ_JBNCKV010000004.1, read as the reverse complement.
CGGGTCGGTGAGGGCGTCCTCGCGCAGGTACACGTTGCGGGGATGGTCGATCTGGTTGGCGAGGGCGTACTCCTGGGGGAAGCGGCAGCGGTAGTAGGCGTTGCCGTGGTTGTACTGGCCCTGCATGCGTCGGTCGCAGGCTGCGCAGTAGATCAGGCCGCGGAAGACGTACGGGTTGCGGGTGCGCTGCTTGACGTGTTGACCTCCAGTGCCCCGTCCGCGCTTTTCAAGGATTGCTTGGGCCTGTTCGAAGGTCGCGTCGTCGATGAGTGGTTCGTGGCTGATCTCCTTGGAGACCACCCACTTGTCGCGGGCGTGCCAGCGCATGATGCCGGTGTGGCCCATTGCTACGTCGTCGACGTCGAGCAGTACCTCGTCGGTGCGTTGTTTGTTCCATACCTGTCGCCCGGTGTAACGGGGGTTGGTAAGGATGACGCGGACGGCGCTCTTGGACCAGGCGATGCCGCTGCGGTGGGGGTTGCGGGCGCGGTCGTGTGCGGACGGGCACGGTATGTGGTTGGCGGTGAGTCCTTCGGCGATAGCGAAGAGGCCGATGCCGGCGAGGAACTCGGCGAAGATCCGCAGGACGATCGGCGCAGTGTGGTCGTCGGGAGTGAGGCCCTTGAGGCGTTTGCCGTCGGCGGCCTTGGCGGGGTTGGGGTGGGGGCCGAGGTCGCGGAGGGTGTAGCCGTAGGGTGGGCGTCCGCGGTGAGCGCCGCGCTGAGGATGTGCAGCAGCTTCTTCGCGGTGTGCCCAGCTTTGTTGACCGGGCCCGGACCCCAGGGGCGTTCGCGTGTCGGGTGGTGCAGGACCAGCTCGACGGACGCATCGACCTCGGCACGGTACGTCGAGACCGCAGTCAGGAGACCGCCGAGAACCAGGCGGCCCACACCGATCCGTTCGGCCCGGAGGTTCTGGCAGACGCCGAGCGGGCAGGAGTTCGAACGCCAGCGGAGACCACCGCGGCCAGCAGTGACCCGGCGGTGACGGCCGCCCGGGCGTTTCCCGTCTCGACCCGCGACGCTGTGGCGGCGGCGAAGCCGAGCACCGACGCAGCCGGGCAAGCGCCTGCGGTGAAAGCTGTGGAGATGGGTCTGGACTCGCCCAGTCGGTAGGTCCACCGACAGGTACGGACATGGTCAGGGCCAGACCGGTGGCAAGCCGACACGGACCGCAGCGCCGGCCACGGCGCGAGGACCGGAAGCGGCGCGGCAGCACCTTCTCTGGCTTCTTTGGCCCGTAAGGTCTGCCGGTAGCTTCCGGGCCAGAAACAACTCCAGTGCTGGTCAAAGACGGGATAGCTATCCCCCGGCTCAGGCGTTCGTGCAGGGCCCTTGAGCAGGGCTGAGGTTGTTTTTGGTCCGGAAGCTACGGCGAGGCCCTGGGGGTTGTCGGGCTTGGGGTCGGTGACAACATCGAGGCGGTACTCGTCGGTGGCGCCGGTGACGTAGGTGGCGAAGAGGCGGCGAGTCATCGGGCCACCGCCTCGGAGGCGCGGGGACCGGCGTAGCCGGTCGCCCAGGGGCCGTCGTCGTAGGACCAGGTCCAGCGCAGCCGGAGCCATGCCGCGCCGGATCTCACCCAGCGCATACGGCGTCGACACGATAAGCTATCGACCGGCACGAATTCGTCGACGAGGGGATACGAAGGATGCGTAAGGGAATCGCCATGCTCGGGTTCGCCGGAGTCCTCACGGGACTGCTGGCGGTCGCCACCCCCGCCAGCGCCGCCCCGACCGGGGGCGACGCGGAGCAGCGGGGCGGCTTCCGGGCCGCGGCCACCTGCGAGTGGGTGGTCACCTGGCCGTCGGCGGGCGTGTACGAGCTGCCGACCCGGATGGATCCGGCCCTGAAGGTCAAGAACGCCGGTGACCGGGTCGGTGGCGGTTACTGCATGGAGCACTACAACACCAGCGAGCTGGAGTGGTACGTGTCGGTGACTTGCAGCTGCGCCAGCGACAACATCGGCTGGATGCGGCGAAACGCCCTGCGCGCGGCGTGAGCCGCGCGGCGGCCCGGCCCGTCGGCCACTGCGGGGACCGCGGGTCGGGCCGCCGCGTACGTCGGGTCGGGGCCCTCCGGCGCCGCCGCCCCAATCTGCCGACCCTGAATGCGCTCCGCCGGCCCTCAGTGGCCGATGTCGTCGCGGTCCGTACGGGCAGCGCGGCTCGTAGGTGCTGGCGTACGCGACGCCGAGGTAGGCCTGCCGGTAGCTTCCGGGCCAGAAACAACTCCAGTGCTGGTCAAAGACGGGATAGCTATCCCCCGGCTCAGGCGTTCGTGCAGGGCCCTTGAGCAGGGTTGAGGTTGTTTTTGGTCCGGAAGCTACGGCGAGGCCCAGCCGGTAGGCCGCCGCACGGAGGTCGCGTCCTGGGCGCTACGGCATGGTGAACGGGTTCTCTTCCTCGCCGAGGAGCAGCGGCACGTCGTGCACCGACAGGTCTGGTCTGGGTCGGGCGTACTGGACGCGGTGTCGCCATCGTTGGTGTTCGAATGACGTGTCGACCTTGATGTCCGTCACCACGGTTGGCTGCACCTGCACGTATCGCAGCGGCTCCGGCCGGTCGAACTGCCCGGCATGACGCGGGTAGCGGATCGGGCCACGGGTGCCCGACTGCGTGCCGGTGCGGGAGGATCGGCGGCGAGAGCAGCGTCGCCAGCTCTAGGCGCTGCGGCGTGCCGAGCGGGTGCGTGCGGCCGGTGTACCGCAGCCGGCCGCGCCGGTCGAAACGGCCGAGGAGCACCGTGTCGGGGTTGCTGATGCTGCCGGTCACGCCGCCGACGATCGCCTCGGTGGTGACCCGGGTGCGGAACTTGCCCCAGCCGCGGCGGCCGGGCGTATACCGGCCTCCGCGCCGCTTGATCACGATGCCCTCGATGCCCGCTGCCGTCCACGTGGTCAGCCACTGGCCGACCTCGGCCATGTCGTCGGTCTGCGGGGTGAGGGTGAGCTGCGCTGGCGCGTCGGCGAGCAGGCACGCCAGCTGGGCTCGCCGCTCGACGAGCGGGGTGTCCAGTAGCAGTTGCCCGCTGGCGTCGGCGAGGAGATCGAACAGCACGTAGTGCGCTGGGTGCCGAGCCGTCAACTGCAGGGTCCCGCGGCCGGCGGTGACCCGCCGCTGAAGCAGCGCGAAGTCCGTACGCCCGCGTTGCCACGCCACCAGCTCCCCGTCGAGTACCCCTCCTGGCGGCAGGGCCCGGACGGCGCGGGTGATGTCCGGGAAGTAGGGGGTGAGGTTCCGGCCGGCGCGGGACTGCAGATACACGCCGTCGGCCTCCCGGAAGGCGATCGCCCTCCAGCCGTCCCACTTCGGCTCGTATACCAGGTCCGGGCCGTCCGGCACGGCGTTGACCGACACTGCGAGCATCGGCGCGACCGGCCGCCGCAGCACCCCGGCGGCCGCTTCAGCCCGGCGCCGCGCCGGGCTCACCGTCCCCGCCGCGTCTGAACGGTCCTCACCTTCGCATCGTGGGGGAGGGGTGACCCGGTAGGGGCGAAGATCCGCAGAAGCCGATGCCCGAGGGCTGGCAGGTCGGGGGCTGGCCGGTGAGGGATCGCGCCCGTGGACGAGGACCATAGGCAAAGTCCGGTGTTGGCGTCACGGGTTGTCGAGCGTGCGCAGATAAGCCTCGGCCTCATCGATCGTGACGAGTCCGTCTCGCAGGTTGTAATAGCCCTGCTCGACTTGGTCCGGATCAACTCCAGCAGCGCGTGCCTCCTCGCGCAGCGCGGCCAGGTCGATCTCGTCTCGCAGGGCTTGGGCGACCGCAGCGGTGTCTCGGGCCTGCAGTTGGACGGCGGCCTCTTGCTGGCCACGCTGGTAGAGGAACCTCGCGCCGGCGAAGCCGCCGACGACGCCTACGCCACCGACTGCGCCAGCAGCAAGATAGAAAAGGATTGGAGGGATAGGCATGGTCGGACCTCTCACGCAGCAGCCAGGACAGGGTGATACGGACGGCTGCGCCTGACGGCGCGGTCCGCACCGTACCGTGCCGAGTGCGGAGGGGTGGGGCGCCGCTCTGCCAGAATCCCTCAATGGCGAGCCACATCGACCTCAGTAGGATTCGCGAGCTGATTGACGTCTTTGATGGGTTTGATCTTGTACTCGCCGGTGCATTGCCGCCGTGCCATACCCCGCTCACCGTTCGGGCCGAGGGTGAACAGGGGCATGGAGGCGAAGCGGTGGTCCGGGTCGAGCGCGTCGGCCCGGATGTCACCGGTACCGACGCGCACGACCTCGATGCCGGTCCGCTGCGCGACACCAGTCAGGCGGTCCAGATGCCGGTAGACCGCGGCCGGCTTCCAGGCGGTGTCGGCGAAGATCGCAGCGTCGAACCAGGAATCTTGCCCTGGGCGGCGAGCAGTAGGAGCGTGGAACTCTGCACGCCGGCACCCAGCGAGAGGTAGCGGTGGGTAGGTGCGCTCACGCGACCACCCCGGTTCCGTCCTGCGGCGACAGGGCGAAGATGAGGACGTCCTCGTGTGCGATGAGGTGCATCGGCCCCCCTGCCGGCCCTGGCCTTGCGGACCTGCTGGAGTTGGAAGAACGACGGGCGGGCGACGAGCTGCCCGTCGCGGACGGCGGCGAGCAGGGCGACGCACCGCTCGGTCGGAACGAGGCCTGCGCGCAGGCCGGCGGCGATGACGGCGCTGGGCAGGTCGACCAGCTCGCCGCGCTTGCGCCACGGCCTGGCGGTGACCACGACGACGCCGTCGGGTCGCAGCAGGGTGGCGCAGCCGGCCAGGATCTGGGCGAAGCCGTCGGCGAGACCGGTCAGGTCGCGGTAGGCGAGGTTGCCCTTGTCCTCGCCGTACCGGTCGTCGTACTTGACGACGCCGTCCGCGCCGGGGCGGACGAGGCCGTGGACGGTGGGCCCGTACGGCGGCGAGGTGACTACGAGCGCCACCTGCCGGGTGAGGGCCTTCGGGACCAGGGACATCAGTCGGGTCGCGTCGCCGCGGATGACCGATGCGCGTCCCGTGGCGCCCTGGTCGTGAGCGTGGCGAATGTTGGCATCGGCGATGTTCGACCATTGCGGCTCGTACTCGATGCCGAAGGCGTCGCGGCCGGCGTGGACCGCTTCGACCCGGGACACCGCTCGGGTCGCGTCCCTTCCTGATGTATGGCGGACCCGAGGTGGGCCCGCCATACCCGGATCTACACGGTGCTGAACTCGATGGACACGGAGTGCCTACTGCCGTCCGACAGACTTACGGTAAGGGTCCGAGTTTGGTCGTTGAACGCTTTTGGAACCCACGTACTCAGCTCGATGCGTCCGGTCGCCGCGTTGAACGTTGGAGTTCCAATCGTAGCTCCGGATGCGTCCCACGTCACGGAGGTGACTACGGATAGGTCCGAAATGACGGTGTCGGCATAGTCAGCGACGCGGAAGCTGAAGGAGAGAGTGTAGGGAGCCGTTTGGATTGCTTGGTCCCAGTCACCGATATAGTTGCCACCCAAGTAGAAGCCGGTAAATTTATACCGGATGTTGACGGTCTGAGCGCAGATTGCTTCGTTCCCGGAGTCGTCCACGGCTCGCCAGGTGACGATAGTCGTGCCGTATGGGAATGTCGCGGGCGCGTTGTTGGTGACCGTCACCGACGTGTCGGCGTTGTCCGATGTCTCGGGCTGGCCGAGCGCTGGGGTGATGCTGGTGCTTGTCACCTCAGGTGGACAAATGATGATGGGTGCCTGCGTATCGGGAGGGGTTGGACCGCCGCCACTGCCGCCAGAGCCGTCAATGTCGACCCAAAAAGCATCACCGTGAATGATGCGGTTGGGCACATAAAAGTCCCGGTTTACCCCATCTCTACCGTGGGCGACGTTCTCAATGAGAGGGACGTCGCGGCGACTGTAAACGCCATCTCCGGTATAGGCACCTTCCTGCGTTGATGCGAACGGATACTCGTCGCATGAACCGTCCGGTGCAGTGGGAAGCACGTTCGGGCCCGAGGTAGGGCAGGCCGTGTCACGGTTTTTTTTCTGCAGGTATTCATCAATGAGCCGATGCAGCGGTCGGACACCCGGCTTGCCGGGTCGGCCCGCCGCCTGGGCATCCTTGATGTGCTGCGCCACGTTCGGATATAGACCGGAAGTCGAGAACGACACGGTTGGTACATAGTTTGGAAACACGCAGCCAGGAACCTGCAGATGCCTCACCAACGTGTCGCATCGAATCTTGGCATCCGACATGATGAATGCTGACCCGGGGAGGACATTCGGGTCGGCGTTAGTCATAGACATCTGCATGTACGTCTGACCCCGCCCATAGGATTCTGTGGGAAGGTCCGAGACGAAGTACCAGGTACCATCGGCATCCGTAGTCGCCAAAGTGGGAGCGATGCCGTCCTCAGTGGTGGGCCGACAGTCTCCAAGACAGGTAAAGCTGATGTCATAGAAAGCCGTCGAGCCCTTACCCCAATGGCTAGCCGAATGGACCCAGACCTGCTCGCTGAAGTTGGTGCTGCCGTTTGCTAGGAAAATGTAGTGGAAGGTCTCTAGTGACACTTCGCCCGCCAGCGCACCCGTCCGCGCATCCCGGATATCCCAGTTAAGCCCCAGGTCCCAATGGCAGGCTTCGTCTCGAAAAGTTTTCCATTCTTCGGGGTCGTTGAGACAATAGTGCTGCAGCTCGTCTATCGAGGAGATCGACGCATCCGCGGACAGGGTTTCTCGCATCGACTTCCCTGTCCGGTGTTCTGGCCGCGTCCGGTTGGTAGAGTTCTGTGAGTCCAGGCAGGCAAAATACTTTTTGTTGGCCTTCAGGAATTCGTCACGGCGCTTCTCCAGCTTGGAACATTCGCTAGATTCGCGACCGACCTTGTCCTTGGGCGGAACGAAGGAGTCTGCTGCCTTCGCCGGTGCCGGCCGGTATGAGGTTTGGCCGGCACCACGCATGGAGTCAGTCGGACTCTGCGCGGCCGCAGGAGAGCCCGCCAGGGCAACAGCGAGGACAGATGGCAAGGCGGCCGATAGTACGAGGGCGATGGTGCGTTGACGCGCCAACAGGGCTGAGCTCCAATCCATAGTGGCTCTCAAGTAGCGCTGGCAGTGGGGAGCCTGCGCGCTACTTGCGAGCCGGGAGCGGAACCCTAACACAAGCGGTCGATGCGCATTGTCCCTTGTGGGCAGCGCCCTTCCATCGACAACCTTCCTTCCCGGCCACCTGCGGGAGGGTCCAAAGGCCCCGGCCGGATGCACTGGCCAAAGCGGCGCAGCGAGGTCATCGGCGTACCTGACCCGACGCCCGGCTTTGTCCTGCCGAAGCGGTCCTGGTCGACGCTCATAACGAAGGGCAATCGCCGGCCCCGGGCTACCTCGGCGAAGCCACCACGGCTTTGATTAGCGGCCCAGGCGCCCCCGGGGACCGGGCGCGTCCAGGCGTGACCGGTCACGATGCCTCTGCGCGACGCATGATAGCCGGACCGGGTCGTTTGACTCTTAGAACCCCGTCGGCCACCATGCTGGGCATGATCCTCCGGCCAGATGATGAGCGCACTTGCGCAGTCAAAATGTCTTCGCGGCAGTGGCGTACGGTGAACAGTGTCCTTGACAACGTGGTCAATGTCGAGGCCGAGAATGGCGACCCCGACGATCGCATAGCGGCGGGAATGCAGATTCTTCGAGAGGGCTGGCATCAGGTCACTGGATGGACTGAAACAACAGGCTCCAGGGGCTGGCCCCACGACGATCAAGAGGTGACCGTGACGCTTTCCGGCACGCAATGGAGATACGTGATCTCCTGCCTAGACCGATGGCATGAAGTTACTGATGAGAAGTCTGCTGCCAAGCTATCCCTAATCCGGAAACTCGTGGCCAGCCAAGCAGAGGCTTGTCTGCCTGGACAATCCTGAACTCGGCGCCAAATTGCCAGGCGGCTCTGTGTAACGGTGAATGACCCGCCGGCCGGCGCGCTGATGGCCGGCAAGGAGAAGGGTTCAGCCCTGGTTCTCGGAGTTATTCAGCCAGCCACGGTAGGCCGCGACCTGCGTCACGCGGCGGTCGCATGTCGTTCGATCACAAACCGATTCTTCGCAGTTGCAACCCATTGCTGCCGAACGGTTTAGGCGGACAAGCACGTCCCATCGGACAGCGTCCCAGCTGCGCCGGCCGTCTCTCTTGAGGGAAGGACGTAGCCGAGCACGCAGGCACCTCCAACTCGGGCGGCGAACACGAGCCCCTTGCCCTCGGTGATGTCGTCGGACCGCGCGGGCCGTACGACATTGTCAACCAGACCCACTCGGTTCAGCGCGTTTCGCAGCTCGACGGCGCCGATGTTGTCCTGACCGCATGGCCCGGGTCTACCGGCAGCAGTTGTCTCGCAGACGGACGGCTGTCGATCCGCCGCAGCTGACAACTCCGTTAGGAGTTCAACGGCGGCGATTCGGGCGGCCTCCCGCGCCGCTTGGCTCGGGGTGCTTCGGCCCGCCGCAACGGCGGAGTCCCAGCATGGATCCGGCACCGCTCCGGTCGGTTGCGCGGGATTGAAACAGGTGATGAATCGCGGGGTTGTCGGTTCTGCCGCGGCGGTGCTGCCATCACTGTCTCGGCCCATGATCAGCGCAGCGAGCGAGATGGCGGCAGAAACGACGAAGACAGCACCGAGCGCCGCCGCTACGACGACCGGTCTCGGTAAGCGCCAAGTCATGCGTCAGACAGTACTCGCAACGGCCTGGCTCATCGTCCGACGGCACCCATGAGTGCTGTGCAGGGCGTCTCTAGAGGATTGCCAGAGACATCCGGAGCGGCCGGACCCAGGCGTGAATCTCCCCGGGGCGAACGTGACGGCCTCATACCCCTCACCCTCGGCGAGATCCGCCGTCTCCTGGCATACCTGATCACCACCACCCGACCCTTCGACCACATCCATCGATGGTCACGATGGCGACGCCGACACCAGTACCGCGCCAGAACAGCCCACTACCAGCGAAGACACCGACTCCACCAGGTGCGGCTGGAGTACTAATACTCCAACGTCACTTGGCTTCGGCGTTGGGCGTGGCGTGGGCATGAAGACGGCCACCGCGGTGATCATCGATGGTTTGTGAGGACAACCGAAGATCGTGCGGTGGCCGCGTGCCACAGCGTAGACCTTCTCGGCGATGTGCGGATCCGCTGGCAGACACTGATTGTCGGCGGGCTACAGGTTGTTGATTCGGGCCAGTAGGTCTGCCTCGGTCAGGTTTTCCAGGACCGCGTCCTGCTTGCGGGCCAGGACCGCCAGCAGCTTCTCCTTCTCAAGCTTCTTGGCCGCCGCCGCCTTCGCCGCCTGGTCCTCCGTGAGGCGGACGGCGATGACGTGCTTGACGACCTCCAGCTTGGTCTCCAAGGTTGCCTTGGCTGGATTGGCCTCGGTGGCCACGAACGACTCGGTGTCGACGGCCTTGAGCTCGGCGTTGACCGCCTTGGCCACATCATCGAGGCTGAAGCCGGACTTGGCGGTCAGCGGAAGCTCCCACAGCTGTTCCGTGGTCAGCAGTCCCTTGGCCGACGGATAGCGGAACTTCTCCCGAGCGGCCTTCTCGAAAATGGTCACGGTAGCCTCTCTGAAATATCTGGGTAGGGAATCAGAACTGGATGCTGATGAGGCGGCGCCGGCCGCCGGTCATGGTCACCTTGGCGACCACAGAGCTGCGGACCGTGGAGCTGAAGCCGAGGCCGGAAAGCTGATCCGGAGACGGCTCGCACTTGGTGCGGTCGCCGAGAACCTCGAACACCTTGCGGTGCGGTTGCAGGTCGCTGCGGAGGAACTCGTTGTAGATCCCCCGCGTCGGCTGGTCGTTCACGCACCCCTTCAGGATGAAGAAGTAGTGCCGGTTGCCGACCTCGTTGTCGTCGAAGTAGTTCGGCGAGTACATGATGGTGGACACCGGTACGAACTGTTCGGTGGTGATGCCCCACAACTCCTTGCCCGCACTGCCCGGCTGCACGTCCTCACCCGGTCGGAAAGCGGTGATCACCCCGCCGGCAACCGTCATCCGGCCCACCTCGACGGTCTCCTTGTGGCCGACAGCGCGCTCGTGGCTGTAATGCTCGGTCTTCCCGTTGCTCTCGGTCTCGATCACGAAGCCGACCTGGGTGCTGTCCCGCTTGCGGTACTGGTTCACCTCGATCCGGTACTCACCGTCGGGGACACGGTCGGTCCAGGTGACGTTCTCCACCGGCTCACGGGAGAGCGTCCCGCCGGCGTTCATGTCGACGTCCAGCTTGTTGCGCTTCTCCTGGTACCAGATGTGGTCGCCGTTGGGTTCGTACACGTGCAGGTCCAGGTCGTCGTGGTTGAACCAGGACAGGCTCACCCGCAGCTTGCCGGTCACGTTGCCGCCGGCCCGCTTGACCTTCTCCCTGATCGAGTCGGTGACGTTGCCGCCGTACGACCAGCCGAAATCGTTGTCCCACTTGAACAACCGCGGAGCAGTCGGGCGCCGGCCGGTGGTGAGGCTGACGAGGTGCGGCTCGTAGGTGTTGGCGACCCACAGGTCGATGGTGGCGGCGCCGGGCAGGATGTCCTTCATGAAGGAGACCACGGGAATCTCCTCCGGCTTGGCGTCGCGAAGGAGCGCACCTGACGACCGGGTGGTGGCCGCCTGCATGAGCAGCCCTTCGATGCCGTCCTTCATCCGTGCCTGGGCGTCGTTGTCGACCCACAGCACGTTGGTGACCGACACGTCGGACAGCCGGGCGAACCGTCGCTGCAACGACTCCTCGATACCCAGCTCGGCAATGGTCCTCATGGCGGCCTTGACCATGCCCGGGGTGATCAACGCCGTGGGGCGCTGGTAATTCTGCGGCGCCACCTTCGCCTCGAACGACCGGACCGCCTGCTCCAGGTCGACGCCCGCGGAGAGATCCTGGACGAGGGTGCCGATCACTGTGTTGCGGAACCGGGCCGCCGGGTTCATGGCGTTGGCGAAGACGAAGGCACGTCGGTCGGTCGCCTGGGTCCACCGGTTCTGCAGCGAGCGGAACTCGGTCACCGCCCCGCGATGCTCCGCGCCGCGGTAGAGGGCGTTGTCGTCGACAAGGTCGACGACGGTGTCCAGAGCGTGCCGGGTCAGCTCGGCCAGGCCACGCTGGAAGACCTGCACCGCGGCGTCAAAGTTGCCCTGTGCCGCGCCGACGTCCTCGATGCGATGCCGCTTCTCCACCCGGCCGTGCAGGTGGTGCCACACCTCGACCTGGCCGTCGCGCAGCGTTCGGGTGGTCTTCGTCCCGTACTGCGCCTGAGTGGACCGGAAGATGGTGGACAACGGCAGCGAAAGAACGAACTCGTCCAGAGCGGCGGCGACGACGGAGAAGACCGGGTCGGATGCCGACACCCCGGACCAGACGGTACGGACCCGCCCGTCGTGGATCTCGACGACGTTGCCGAAATGCTTGATGAAACCGCGGCAGGTCGAGCAGTCGTACTCGGATCGCTCACGGAACCGCAGATTGGTGCCGGCGGGGAAGGAATCGAGAAAGGTGAGCCAGAGTGAGTCCCGGTCGAGACCGTCGCCGACGGCGTACAACTCACCCTTGGACATCGTGGACAGACGCGAAGTCACATCCGTCACGAACTGCTGGAAATCGCCCACCGTTTCATCCCCCTTGATCGCCGGAGATCCTACGCAGCGAACGCCAATCGGAGAAACGCGTATCCGGCTTTCCGTACGGTCACAGACGGGCGCCGATGGCCGGCGGTCAGTCGACCGGAGCGCGTACGGCGGGGTGCCGGGCCGGCGGTCAGCAGTTTCCGCCAGTTGGCAGGGTGGCGCCGTTGAGTACATCCCGGCTCACGCGGTGGTTGCCTTCCCGGGCACCGACAGGCCTGGGTGGTCGAACAACTTTCTCAGGCACGCCAGGCTCGCACCGAGGGACCGTGTGAACGCGCGCTCAATCAGGTGCTCGCTCATGCCGCGATCCGCGCGTCACGAAGCGTCACGCCGAGCTGGCCGAGTGTTGTCCGGACGTGTCGATGAGCGTGCGAGTGCGCTCAGGAGAGGACGCCGGTCGGCCCAGGGACAATGTTCGGATGACGATGCGCCCCGAGCTCTACCCGCCGGTGGTCGACCACAGCGCATCACAGAGCTTTGTGCCGCCATCGAAACCATCGCAAGGCTGCTGGAGCGCGGCGAGCCGGCCGACTCAGCGATCTCCAGGTTCAACGCCGAAACCGGCCTTGACTACGACGCCGGTCAGTTCCTTAACTACTGGACGTCTCGTAACGTCGAGGACTTCGCGCTCGAAGCCGCCCGACCGGCAAGGCCGAAGGTCGCCAACATCAGCCGGGACGAGCTGATCGAGATTGTCCGGCGGATACAGGCAGCCGACGACGACATCGACTACTACGTTCTGCTGCTGGCCACCAACGTCCTGCACCCACGAGTCACCGATTTGATCTTCTGGCCACCACCGGAGCTGGTCGACGCGTCACCCGCGGCCATCATCGACGCGGCATTGAACTACAGACCCATCGGCCTCACGTGGCAGCGCTCCGTGGAAGCTCGGCCTCCTGCTGATCGCGGGTCTGAACATCCTGATCTTCCACAGGCGCACCTACCGCGGTGTCTCCGACTGGGACTTGGGCGAGCCCTCGCCTGTCCCGGCCCGGCTCGCCGCGGTCGTCTCCCTGACGTCATGGACGGGTGTCTCGGTCGCGGGGAGCCTCCTGGCCTACAGTTGACCGGCACGGCGAGGTTACGCGAGGGCGGGATCGGCGAGGCGGTCGTACCGAGGCCATCGGCTTCCACTTGGTCGAGGTGGGAGCACCTGTTTCCGGTCTAGCCGGTACGGGAACGCTCGTGGTGGGTCGGCGGTGACCACGATGCTGGAGTGCCCGAGGAGGTCCTGCAGGGGCTTCAGGTCGGCGCCGGCCTGGTGGGCAAGGGACGCGGCGCCGTGGCGCAGGTCGTGCAGCCGCACCGGGGCAGCCTGGCCCGGCGGACGAGGATCCGGAAGCGGGTGGTGGCGTAGTTCGGGTTGATCGGCTTGCCGTCGGCGCAGGGAACACGTACCCGGTGGCGGTCCACGGCTTGCCGTTGTCCCCCGCGTGGGGGCCTGGTGTGGCGGGTGCCGGCCCGCCAAGCGGGTGCGGTGTGGTGGGGACGGTCATTGTGCGACGTAGCCGCCGTCGACGGGGAGGGCGACTCCGACGACGAAGCTCGCGCCCGGGCTGCACAGCCACAGGACGGCCTGGGCGATCTCGTCGGCGGTGCCGAGCCGGTTACCTCCTGACCGCCCCCGACCAGCTCAAAGAACACCAGTGGACGCTCGTCGACGCTCTCACCGCGCGGCTTGTCCACAAAGGACCGCGCTGGCCGGCTTCATCGGCTCGTTCGCTGCGCTACTCACGCCCGCAGCGGCAACGATGACCGTCTCGACTCATGGATCGCCGAGGTCAAGGCCACGGATCTGCCCGACCTGCACACGTTCATCCGCGGCCTCGGCCTTGACCGCGACGCCGTCAACGCCGTCCTGACCTACCTCTTCCACAACGGCGGCACCGAAGGCGTCAACACCAAAACCAAACTGACCAAGCGACAGATGTACGGACACGCGGGCTTCGTTCTCCTACGCCATCGAATCCTGCTCCGCTAACCAGGAACCGGTAGGGGAGGAGGAGGCATGGGCGAAACCCGGTCGGGTTTGGGGGAGTGGACCCGGACGAACGCGGCGAGGATGTCGACGACGGCGGGTTGGTCCGCGGATGAGTCGCGCATGATGCGCTCCAGGGCATAGATCGCGCCCAGACGCACACTCTATGGGCAGCAGCTCAGCCCGCAGGAGATCGTAGGCATACGTGTGAACTTCCACTCGGGCTCGCTTATGACACTGGCCCGGTCGACACATCCACCACGGCAGATAGCTGAGCTGGCGCATTGGCATATCTCGCTACTCACGATGGTTGTCCGCCCGCCGAGACGTCGGCGCGGCCCCACCGCCCATGGACGCCATGCAGGGTGATCCGGCCGAGCGGATCGGGAATCGTCGGATCAGTCGCCAGGCGGCCGGAGTGTGGCTCCATGCCGAGCATCGTCCGGAGCAACAGCATGGGTGTGCCGGTCGACCACGCCTGCGGACTACATGCGGTGGGGTACTGGACGGGGTATTTGGTCAACTCGCGGTCGTAGCCGGCGAATGCCTCCGGTAGGCGTCCCTGGAAGTACTGCGCCGCATCGATGATCGCTTCCGCGATCCGCCCGGCCTGTTCGGCGAAGCCGTAGCGCCGGAGCCCCCAGGCGATGATCGAGTTGTCGAATGGCCAGACCGTGCCGACGTGATAGCCGACCGGGTTGTACCGTCCCTCACCCTGCGCCAGTGTGCGTACGCCCCAGCCGGAGAAGAGTTTCGGTCCGGTCAGGTGGGCGGCGATCGCGCTGGCACGGGACTCCTCGACGATGCCGCTCCAGAGCAGGTGACCGATGTTCGAGGAGAGCGCGTCCACCGGCCGGCCGTCGGTGTCGAGGGCCAACGCATAGAATTCACGGTCCGCGACCCAGTAGTCGCGGTTGAACCGGTGCTTGAGATCCGCCGCCTGTGCTTCGAGCGCGTCGGCGTACGCCGGATCGTTCCAGAGCTCCCGGGCCATCCGGGCGCCGCGCATCTTCGCGTCGTAGGCGTAGCCCTGCAGTTCACAGGTTGCCCGGGGAAGCCCCGGCAACGTCCCGTCGTGGTATGAGATGGAGTCCCAGGAGTCCTTCCAGCACTGGTTGTCCAGCCCGGTCTGCTCATTCCGACGCTGGTACCACAGGTAGCCGTTGCCCATGATGTCGCCGTACTCGTCGATCCAGTTCAGCGCGGCCCGCGCGACCGGCTCGAGGTGCCGCACCAGGGCGGCGTCGCCGGTCCAGCGCTCGTACTCGTCAAGCAGCACCACGAACAGGGGAGTGGCGTCAGCTGAGCCGTAGTACGGCGAGTGGGGCTGCTCTGCGAACGCGACCGTCTCCCCGTACCGCACCTCGTGCAAGATCTTGCCGGGCTCCTCCTCGCCGAAGTCGTCCAGCCTGCTGCCCTGCAGAGCTCCTAGTACCTGCAGCGTCGTGGCCGCGAGGCCCGGCACGAACGGCAGCGCCTGCAGAGACACGAAGATGCTGTCGCGACCGAAGATGCTCATGAACCATGGCAGCCCGGCCGCCGGAACGCTCTCCCCGCCGGCGATCAGCGGCATGAACCGTAGCGCGGCAAGATCGACCAGCCCGCGCTGATATGCCGTCGCCAGCGACTCGTTGTCGCACTCGAGCCGTGGTGCGCGACGCAGCCAGGCCTCGAGGTCCTGGCGCATCTGTGGCCTCGTCCGACCGGGCCGGCCCTGAAGGGTCACGCGAATGTCCTGCCCGTCCGGTCCCACCGTCTCGACGCGTATCTCGGCGCCCCACTGACCGTGGGGTTCGAGCCGGACGGTGAAGGTCAGGCCCCGTTCGTCAACAAGGGCGGGCGGGTCACTCGTGATGACGCTCTCGCGGCGGAAGGTCCCCCGCTGATAGCCGAGACGCAGACAGCCGTTCTCGATCCGGGTGTAGTAGCTCCCCTTCTTCTGCCGTACGTCCTTGATCTCGAACAGGTCGGCGAAGTCGCTGCTGGCGTCGACGCGGATGCACACGTCGACCGGCTCCCGCTCATGGTTGAGGACGGTCAGTTGCTCGTGCATGCTGCCGATGATCGAACGTTGGCGGATCACGGACAGCTCGGGTTCGATGCGGGGCGACGGGGCGACGGGGACCAGGAAGTAACGCGTCTCGTAGTACTCCAGCTCATCAACCGTCAGTGCCTGCAGCCGTTCGCCGTTGACGCTCAACTGCCAGGTCGACAGGAATCGTGTGTCGAACGAGAAGAGACCGGTCGGAAACGTGGGCGACGCGACGATGTCGCCGTTGGAGTTGCTCACCACGAATGTGCCGCCGTCCAGAATTCTGACGAGATCCGTGCTCATGGCCGGTGTTCCCGACCACTGACGGCTCGCGGGTGGCGTGCCCCGGGCGGACCGGGAAAAATGCGTTCAAAGCGGGCCAGCAACATCAGGTCACCTTCAACCACGACCTCGTTCCGCAGCCATGCCCGCCGCATACGTTCGCGGCCGGTCACCATGACGTCGAACAGCGCCTGATCGGTGCGAGCGACGCAGTCGGCCCCGCGTTCCTCCCGCGACACCCGGACCTCCCCGCAGCTGATCTCCACGAACCAGTGGTTCGTCCGGTGATCCTGGCTAAGGCTAAACAGGATCGTGCCCTCCGTCTTCTCCAGCAGGGGCTCATGCCCTCGCCTGCGAACCGCCTCGAAGAACTCGCCGGTCGGATCCCGAATGGGTCCTCACCCCCTAACCGACACGCCACCCTTCACCCGGAAGTAGACCCCCTCGACGGCGTCGTATCCGGGGTTACCCACAGGAGGTGAACCGACACGCGCGGAGCCCGTAGCGATGGCGATCAAGGAGTCACGAGGTTCATGGCGTCGAACTACCGCCGAGCTGCCGGGGGTGTTGTTGATCGAATTGCACGGTTCCGGTGGGCCAGCAGGCCGCCGACGGTCGTGGCAGCGCCAGCTATCACCATCATGATCACCATCGGGGCGATGGATCCGTTGGTCGCGCCGGTAAGGAAAAGCGCTGGAATTGGCAAGAGTGCACCGCCGATGAGCACTGCGATGGTGATGCTGGTCGCTACACCGATATAACGCAACTTGACTGGAAACAGGTCTGCCGTCAGTGCTGGCGCCACCCCGCTGAAGATCCCGTACGAAACGGCTCCGACCATCATCGCCGCCAGCAGTGCCGGCAAGGACGATGCACCGACCAGCCAGTACGATGGCGCCGCCCAGAGGATCAGCCAAACACCGGAAATGATGATTGCCCGTTCCCTGCCCCACCGGTCCCCGTAATAGGCGCTCACGATGGCAACGATGACTATGACGGCCGCAGTCGGCACCAGTCCGAGTTGCACCCAGGAGACGGGCAGAGTCGGTACGTAGACCTTGACGTAGGCGAGTAGGCTTGTCAGGTATGCATAGGCGAAGGCGGCCGGGCCAATCCCCATCAAGATCCCAATCGCAGTGGGCCGGGGCGTTTCCCGAAGGAGCCTTCGGATCTGGCCGGCACCGGCGGTTCGTCTGACGTTTGGACCCTTCGTCGCGGCAACGAACTCTGGCGTCTCCGCCAGGCGGGCACGAAACAGCAGGCCGACGATCACCAGCAGCGCGCTGAACAGGAATGGAAGTCGCCACCCCCACACCTCGAATACCGCCGGACCCACGGCGACGTTGACCGCCACCAGCGTCACCGCGACGATCAGGATCCCCAACGGGAAGCCAATTTGTGGGAACGACCCATATAAAGTCCGCCGATGCGGCGGCGCATACTCGACGGCAACCACCACCGCTCCCGGATATTCGCCACCGACGGCCATCCCTTGCGCCAGTCGGAGTGCGACCAAGAGAAGGGGTGCGGTTATACCGATGGCCGAGTACGTCGGAAGTAGTCCGATGCCGACGGTTGCCACACTCATCATGGCAAGGGACCCGAGAAGGGCAGGTCGCCTGCCGGCACGGTCACCGATGCGGGCGAACAGTGCAGCGCCCAGCGGCCGCATGAAGAAGGCAACAGCATGACTGGAGAAGGCAGCCACGGTGCCCAGCCAAGGGTGGAAACCGGGAAAGAAGAGCGGGCCAAAAACCGTTGCCGCAATGAACGCGTAGAGCAGGAAATCATAAATTTCGATCGCGGTGCCGATCATCGCGACGAA
The DNA here is from genome assembly GCF_049841695.1 of Micromonospora sp. DT178. Classification (NCBI taxonomy): domain Bacteria; kingdom Bacillati; phylum Actinomycetota; class Actinomycetes; order Micromonosporales; family Micromonosporaceae; genus Micromonospora; species Micromonospora sp. DT178. Next base: position 312,262 of record NZ_JBNCKV010000004.1, on the reverse strand, counting down.
CGCGACCTGCCGCGGCGTCAGGAAGGTCTTCGGCATCGAACCCCCAGATACGGCTACTTTCTGCAGCAGGCTTCGATGAGCATCGTTGCCTTTCCACTCATGTCGAGAGCATCGTGACCTTCCCATTTTTGCCGAAGGTAAACATCGACTTCTTGCTGCCCTGTCCGTGCGAAGCCTTCTGGCACGTCCACCAGGCCGACCAGATCGAGACAGCTATCGTTTAGCCCTGAGCCGGCCGAAGAACATCAAACCCTCCGGGAAACCTGGGAAACCTCACCGCCGTGTCGTGGACGTGCCACCCGGCCCGCAACCTCGGTGTTGTATGACCTGGCACCGCCACCCACCCGCACGCTGGGCGCTCGAGGTCACTTTCGCCGACTCCCGCTAGCAACTCGGCGCCGGCCAAGCCCGCAACGACACACCATGCGGTCGAGCGCACCATGCCCCTTGAACTGCTGACCTGCAGCGTGGTCGTGCTCTGGTACGCCCCTACCGGTTACAGCCCGCAAGCGGCGCCGTCCCGACTGCCCCTGGATTTGAGCAGAAGACCACCCCGGCTTTCGAGGACATGCTGACCACCTTCGCAAGACGATCATCGCGGCTCGTTATGTCCGATCGGCCTGAGCTGCCAGAACCCGAAGAAACCCGGGCCGTTCAACTCGCCTGGGCGCAAGCCGCAGCCTCTGACCCACCGAGGATCGACAGGCGATCGACCACCAATCTGCGAAAGCTGAGTATGGGCGGGCCTGAGGGACATCCGGATGCCGCAGATGGACGGGGTGGCCGCGACCCGGGCCATCATCGATGCCCGGCTGCCGGTGCGGTGCTGATCCTGACCACCTTCGACTTGGACGAGTACGTGGTGGGGTTGCGCACCGGGAAGAACGGCGTATAACTGGCCAACGTCGTGCCGGAGGAGGTGGTGGCGGTGATTTGCAGGGTGGCGGCAGGGGACATGGTGGTCGCCCCACGCATCCTGAAGCGGCTGCTGGACCGCTTCGCCGACGTGCTGCCGGACCCGTCGGCGCCGCCGAGGGTGCTGAGCGCGCTGACCGAGCGGGAGCGGGAGATGCTGGTGCAGGTGGACCAGGGGTGTCCAACGCCAAGATCGCCCGGCGTTGTCGGTCAGCGAGACCACGATCAAGACCCACGTCGGGCACGTGCTGACCAAGCTGCGGCCGCGCGACCGGGTTCAGGCCGCCGTGCTGGCGTACGAGTCGGTCTGGCGCAGCCCCGGCGGTGAGGTCGTCGCGCTCTGTCAGCGGCAACGGTCAGCGCGGCGATGCCCCCAGGCTCGGCTGCCGACCTGCGTGCGACTCTGGTGCCACCTTCCCGATCGCGTCGACGCGGCCCCACCGTCCCGGAATGTCGAGCAGTTCGACCCGGCCGAACCGGTCAGGCAGCGCCGGCGCCACCCTCAGGTCGGCACCGTGCGGCTCGAGGCCGAGCAGCGTACGCACCAACAGCAGCGGCGCTCCGGTGGCCAGAGCCTGCGGGCTGTTCGCGGCCGGGTACCGCACGGGGTGCCTCGTCAACTCGCGGTCGTAACCCCCAAAGGCCTCCGGCAACTGCCCTTCGAAGTAGTGGGCGGCGTCGATGATGCCCTCGGCGATGCGTCCCGCCTCACGGGTGAAGCCGTAGCGGCGCAGCCCCCAGGCGATGAACGAGTTGTCGAACGGCCAAACGGTGCCGACCTGGTAGCCCAGCGGGTTGTACCGCCCCTCCCCGTCGGCCAGGGTGCGCACGCCCCAGCCGGAGAAGAGCCGGGGGCCGAGCAGGTGTTCGGCGATCTTCGCGGCCCTTGACTCATCGACGATGCCGCTCCACAGCAGGTGGCCGATGTTCGAGGACAGCGCGTCGACCTGGCGGCCGTCGCGGTCGAGGGCGAGGGCGTAGTACTCACCGTCGCGGACCCAGAAGTCCCGGTTGAAGCGCTGCTTGAGCTCGGCTGCCTGCCGTTCCAGTCGGTCGGCGTACGCCGGGTCGTGCCAGAACTCGCGGGCCAGCCGGGCGCCGCGGATCTTGGCGTCGTAGGCGTAGCCCTGCAGCTCGCAGGTGGCGCGGGGCAGCCCCGGGAGCCGGCCGTCGCGGTAGGAGATGGCGTTCCGCGCTTCCTTCCAGCACTGGTTCTCCAGCCCGGTCTGCTCGTTGCGGCGCTGGTACCAGAGGTAGCCGTTGTCCATCATGTCGCCGTACTCGTCGATCCAGTGCAGGGCCGCCCGCGCCTCGTCCTCGTACTCCCGCACCAGCGCGACGTCCCCGGTCCAACGCTCGTACTCGTCGAGCAGGATCACGAACAGCGGCGTGATGTCGGCGCCGCCGTAGTACGGCAACGTCGGCTGCTCCTCGAACGCCGCCACCTCGCCGAGGCGCGCCTCGCGCAGGATCTTTCCGGGCTCCTCGTCGCGGAAGTCGTCCAGCACGGTGCCCTGATTGATCCCCAGAACGCGCAGCGTCGTAGCGGCGAGACCCGGTGCGACGGGCAGCGCCTGCAAGCTGGTGAGAATGCTGTCGCGGCCGACGAGGGTCGCCGCCCACGGCAGGCCGGCGGCGGGCATCGCCTGCCCCGGAAGCGCCAGCGTCGGGTACCGCAACGCGACAAGATCCACGAGGCTGCGCCGGTACGCCGTGCTCAACGCGTCCCAATCGCATGTCAGGCGCGGCGCCTCGCCGAGCAGCCCGTCGAGATCGTGCTGGGGTCTCTGCCTGGCTCCCTGGCGACGCTGAGACAGATGATCGCGAACATCCTGCCCGTCCGGGCGCAGCACCAGCGCCCGCACGTGCAGGGTCGTGGTCCACTCTTCCTGCGATCCGAGCCGGATGTGGTACGTCAACCCGTGCTCGTCGATCCGGGCCGGCTCGGTCGTGGAGATCAGCGCCTCGCGCCGGAACTTCTCCCGCTCATAGCCCAGACGCAGACGACCGTCCTCGACACGCTTGTAGATCCGACCCACCGCCTCCCGCGGTTGCCCGAGCACACCCAGTGGGGAGAAGTCGCTGTCCACCTCCACCCGGACGGCGAGATCGGCTGGTTCCGCGGCATGGTTGAGCACCGTCAACCGTTCCTCGAAGCTGGCGGCCAACGATCGCTCACGGATCACCGACACCTTGGCGTCCACGTAATGCGTCGGCGTGCCGGGCACCAGGAAGAACCGCACCTCGAAATAGGATCGGTCGTCTCTAGCCAGCGCGCTCAACCGTTCACCGTTGACAGTGAGCCGCCACCGCGACAGGAACCGGGTGTCGAACGAGAAGAACCCGACCGGCACTGACGGTACGGCTTCGATGTCGCCGCCACCGTCGCTCAGTACGAAACTGTTGCCGTACAGGATCCTGATCAGGTCCGATTTCATCTGTTCCCCTCACGATTCGCGGGCGACGGTCCGCGGATGGCGCGCCCCGGGCGGCCCGGGGAAAAGCCGCTCCAGCAGGATGACGAACTGGAACTGTCCTTCACTCGTGATATCGTTTCGAACCCACGCCGCCAGCGGTTTGGCCTCGCCCCGAGCCATCCGGTCGAAAAAGGCGTCGGCGGTGCGGATAACGGTGTCCGCGTCGCGATTCTCCCGCGACACCCGCACATCACCCTTGGTGATGGCCACAAACCAGTGGTCGATCCCATGATCGTGCTCGATGTCGAACCGGATTGTTGCCGTGGTCTTCCGCAACAGCCGTTCCCGTCCATGGCGGCCGAGTTCGTCGAAGAACTCTTCCGACGCATCAGACATGGCACCCCCCCCGCAGAAAATCCAGCGGACCAGGACCAGCATCACTCGGATCAGGGGTGGGGACCTCACCCGGAACGGATGAACTTGGCGGGAGGCGCGGTGAACTCACCCGATCCGGGTGATGCCGCAGCGCCCCGTTCGCGGTCAGGCACGTTTCCGCCGTCGCGGACGACCCCTCACGTTTCGGGAGAGGGCCTCTATGAGGGCGAGCCCGGCCACCGTCGACGTTCCGGGCACGGGCGCGCGGAACAACGGGCGGGCCATCGACGACCGAGATCGTTGAGGTGGTCAGTGGTTGGCGGGGGTGAGCCGGCCCTCGCAGACGATCTAAAAGGCGTTCAGGGGTGCTTTCCAGCGCATGCTCCACCGCCGGCGGCCTGCGCCGGTCGGGTCGAGGCTCATCAGCGCCATGTAGACGCATTTGAGCGCAGCCTGCTCGTTCGGGGTGTGTCAACGAGCCCGGACGGCCTTGCGGAGGCCCGCTTCGATCACATCACAGGCGCAAACACGGAGACCGACACACTCTGGGTGACGCGTACTCATGGGTCGCGCCGGATGAATCGTGCGATCGCGACACTTCCGATTAGGAAGATCCACACGAGGGTGATGAATGCGCCGCCCGGGGTGAGCACGGTGTCCGTGTTGTCGTAGAGGTGTGCAGCGGCGCGGTCGGGGAGCCAGTGGGCGTGTTCGGTGATCCCGGCGAGCACGGGAGAGACGATGAGTACGAGGCTGAGCGTCCCGACGAGTGCGGGCATGAGGTGTCGCACGAGCAATGCGACGGCGTGGGAGAACAGGCCGATTAGCGTGAGGTATGTCGCCGCGCCAGCGAGAAGCCACGGCTTGCCGGCGTCTCCAGGGGGCGGGGCGCCTGTCAGGTGCTGGGTGACCGAGGCGGTGGCGAGGCTTGCGCCGATACTCGATGCCGCAATGACAGCGATGACGAGGAGCGCGGCAACCGTCTTGCCGGTGACTAGCAGGCGACGGTTCGGCACGGCGGTGAGGGCGGTGCTGAGTTGGCGGCCGGCGTGCTCGTGCGTGGCGGGCAGGATACCCAGCAGAACGAACCCTGCCTGCACGAACGGCACCGTCTGGAGCGTGATGTCGATGACTGATGCCTGGGCGTCCTGATCGGCTGCGGAGGCGGCGAGGGCGGCGGCGATCACGATGCCGGTGAGGATCGTGCCGATGCCGGTGAGCGTCGTTGCGGGCAGGGTGCGGAGTTTGTCGAGTTCGGCCGTGGTGACGTTTCTGATGCGCACGAGGTTCACGCGTCTCGGCGGTGGAAGACGACTGTGGCGACGATGAGCAGGGCGAGTGTCCAGCCACCCATGACGAGCGCGCCCGGTACGGCGTCCAGGCCACCCTCGACGGTGTAGAGGCCGCCGAAGAGCCGGCGACCGGCCATGTCGGGAAGCCAGTGCGCGAGCGGGGTGAGGTTCGTCAGCAGCAGCGAGAACGACACCACAGAGCTGTTCACGATGAGAACGATGAGCGGGATGATGCCGTTGCGGGTCAGCACCGTGATCGCAAACGCGATGAGCCCGGTGAGAGCCCAGTAGAGGGTGCCACCGAGACAGCGCGTCACCGCTTCGCCGAGCGTAGCGGTTTCGGTTCCGGCCTCGCCGATGACGGCCCGTGCGATGCCGACGGTGATGGGCAGGGTGAACACGGCGACCACTGCGACGAACACGACGATGGTGGCCGCCTTCGCCGCGAGCAGGCCCGCCCTGCGCGGGGATGCGGTGAGGGCTGCGGTGATCTGCCGGCCCCCGCCGGCATCGGTGCTGTTGGCCGTGTACTCGCTGCTGAAGACGATGACCCCGATGAGGACCGCGCCGACGGTGCCCAACGGCATCGCGGCGAAGGCCGTTTCGAACGGTGAGGTGAACGCTCCCGTCTCCGGCTGGCCCGCGTCGAGCGCGGCACGAGTCGAGAAGGCGTTGAGGAGCGTGATCGCGACCGATCCGAGCAGCGCCACTGCGACCCCGGCCCACGCGGCGGGCAGGGTCGCTGTTTTGCGCAGCTCCGCTGCGAACGTGTTCGATGCGTTCATCGCCCGACCCCGTTTCCGCCGTCGGTGAAGGCGAAGAAGGCGTCCTCCAGGCTGCCGTACCCGGCGGTCACCTCCGCCAGAGTCCCGGCTTTGACGATCCGACCGCCCGCGATGATCACGAGGTCATCGGCGAGTCCTGCGACCTCACCCATCAGGTGGCTGGAAAGCAGCACGGTGCCGCCGGCGTCCGCGTGGCCGCGCAGCAGCCCGCGAATCCAACGGATGCCCTCCGGGTCCAGACCGTTGACCGGCTCATCCAGCACGAGCGCCTCCGGCTCGCCCAATAGCGCCGCCGCAAGCCCGAGGCGTTGGCCCATACCCAGCGAGTACCGGCCGACGCGGACCCGGCCAGCGTCGGTCAGTCCGACCTGCGCCAGCACTTCTCCGATGCGACGGCTTGGGATGCCGTTGCTGCGCGCCACCCAGGCCAGGTGGTTTCGTGCCGTGCGGGAGCGGTGCGCGCCGGAGCCGTCAAGCATCGACCCGACCGTGCGGAGCGGATCCCGCAGGCTCCGGTACGGGCGGCCGCCGACAAGGGCGCTGCCGCCATCGGCGCGGTCCAGTCCGAGCAGGATCCGCAGCGTGGAGGACTTGCCCGCGCCGTTCGGGCCGAGGAATGCGGTCACCCTTCCCGCTCGTGCCTCGAAGCCGACGTGGTCAAGCACGGTGCGGGAGCCGTGGCTTTTGACGAGTTGTTCGATCAAGAGCATGCCCAACATCTCAGACCGATCACGTCGCGCAGGCATCGGCCCCGAGTCGGGACTTCGCCGTGCTCCTCTGACCTCGGTCTGTCAGACCCAGGTCCGATGTGCGAAGCGGCCAGAAGCCTAGACTTGGACAGGTGGAATCCACCGATCGGCCCGTGCTGCGCTCACGCGTGTGGCTGATCACCGCCCTCCTGCTCGCGACCCTTGTTCTCGCGCTGTCGACCATCGGTGTTGGCCAGCCGGCCGGAACCCTTGCCGTCCTGCTCGCCGCCGCCGGCTGTGCTGTTTCGGTGCTGGCGTGGGCGCTGCTTCGCACCCGCCGGCAGCGACGCATCTACGAGGACGAACTGACCGCCTGGGCAGCCGAACGGGCTGCGCACGCCGAGCGACTGCGCATCGCCCGCGACCTGCACGACCTCGCCTCAAACGGGCTCGGACTCATCACCGTCCGTGCCGCCGCCGCACGCACCCTCACCGGACCAGCCGGTGACGTGGAACGCGTCGCGGCGCTGACCGACATCGAACGCGCCGGCCGCCAGGCCACCACCGAGTTGCGCCGCCTGCTCACGGTGCTGCGCACCCCCGGCGACGACGTACCCCTGCGACCTGCCGAGACCCTGGACGACCTTCCCCACATCGTGCACGCCGCTCGTATGAGCGGAGTCACCGTGACCCTCGACATCGGCGACATCGGCGAGATGTCCGCAGGCGTGCAGCTCACGGTGTGCGTGATCGTGCGCGAGGCCCTCGCCAACACCGCCCGACACGCCGGACCCACGGGCGCTCACATTGCCGTTCACCGCGACAGTGACGCGATCATCGCCACGATCGCCGACGACGGGCCCACCCCCGGCTGGGTGCCCCACCCCGGCGCCGGAGCGGGCCTGGCAGGCCTACGCGAGCGCGTCGGCGCGTTGGGCGGTAGCTTGCATGCCGAACGCGCCGGTTACGGCTACCGAGTCACCGCCCGCCTGCCTGAGACCGCTGACCGAGCAGGACGCCGATGACCGTGCCCGTGCAAGTGCTCGTCGTTGACGACCAACCCCTCATCCGCCACAGCCTCCGGCTCATCATCGACAGCGCACCCGACCTCGTTGTCGCCGGCGAGGCGGACACCGGCGAGGCGGCCGTCGTCCGCGCCGGGCAACTATGCCCCGACGTCGTGCTCATGGACATTCGCATGCCCGGCGGTGACGGCATCGACGCCACCCGCCGCATCACCGCCGACCCTGCCTTGACCAGCACCCGCATTCTCGTGCTTACCATGTTCGAGCTGGATGAATACGTCCACGCCGCACTCCGAGCCGGAGCCAGCGGCTTCCTCCTCAAAGACGCCGTACCCGGCCAGCTCATCGACGCGATACGGCGCACACATAGTGGCGAGTCACTGTTCGCCCCGAGCATCCTCACCCGTCTCGTAAAGCACTACCTTGACCAGTCCGCGCCGAAAGTCGCGCCAACTCAGACTGTGCTCACCGATCGAGAGACGGAAGTGCTGACCCTCGTCGGCCGTGGCCTGTCCAACCAGGAGATCGCCCGAGCCCTCAGCATCTCGATGGGAACCGTGAAGACCCACATCGGTAGCCTCCGGTCCAAGTTGCACGCCCGCGACCGTGCACAACTCGTCATCACCGCCTACGAACAAGGCCTCGTCTCCACACCCCAACAACGATGAACCTCCATTTCCGCCACCACCGTGGGCTGCTGCACCCGCTTGTAGGGCAGCGCCTGCCGCTGTCGTACTGCCCGCTCCACGCAGCCGGCAAATGGCTCGGGGGCCTGTGGATCTAACGGCTCGTTCTTGGCTGGGTGCTGGTCGAACTCGCGGGTGGTGGTCGCCGATGGCGGGGAAGCGATCGAGGACATCGACATGCTGCGCCACCGTCGAGACGGCTCGGCCGCGTGGCCACGGATGGCCGGGTGGCGTGACATGGTGGCGAGCGGACTCGTCCTGACCTTGAGCACCCGAACAGTGAGGAACCGGCCGGCCTGCAGGGCCGCGCCGCCCCCGCACGGTGGCGCCCTTGACGCAATGCACGCCGAGCAATGGCGACAGTTCACTGCTGGCGGCGTGCGCGTGCTTCAGGGACCTTCCGCGCCAGCACGTCGGCGTGTCCCCGCTGAACTGCTTGCGGCGGCTGCGGCTGGACGGCGTGCACGACGAACTGTCCCGCCGCTCGGACCCATGGCAGGTCAGCGTCAGTGAGGCGGCCTACCGCTGGGGCTTCACCCACCTCGGCCGCTCGCCGGCGCCTACCGCGACCGCTTCGGCGTGTCCCTGTCCCAGACGTGACGCTGGCTCGAACAGTTGCCACGGATGGTGACCAGGCCCGGGATGCGGGCGAGCAGCGGGCAGGCCTTCGACGTGATGGCCAGAGGTCTTCTCGCGGATCTGTGTTTCCGCGACGAAACGCGAGGCCGACCACGACGCCGTCCAGTCGGTGCTCCGTTCGTACGGGAAGTTGGGGCTTGCCGGGCCCCTTCGAGCGGCCGGGGCCGGCGCCGTCCAGCCGACCCGACCTGACCCGACCTGACCTGACCTGACCCGAGCGGCGACGTGCTCGCTGCGGCGCGTGACGCGGTCCTGCGGTGTCGACTGTTGTCGCCACTGGCGGTCGGCGGGGCGTACTGCCAGGCCAGTGGGCCTGGCGGGGATGCGGTCGCCGGGCCGGCACCCGCCGGAGCGGGGCGGTGTCGCCGAAACGAGGTCTTGACGAGTCGGGAAGTTTGACATTTGATAAATCCCGCCGATGCAGGAGGTCTCATGTCAGCTCGCACCCGTCTCGTCGCGGCCGTCGCCGCAGCGGCTCTCACACTCACCGTCGCCGGCTGTGGTGATTCGGAGAAGGCCGATTCCCCCGATGCCGCCTCCGTCACCTACCTGACCTCCTTCGGGACGTTCGGTCGGGACGCGTACGCATACGTCGCCCTGGAGAAGGGCTACTTCAAGGAGGCCGGGCTCAACGTCACCATCAAGCCCGGCACCGGCACCGTCGATGTCATGAAGCTGATCGGGTCGGGGCAGGCCGACTACGGCCCCGGCGACCTCTCCGGGGTCATCACCACACTGGCCAACGAGAAGATGCCGGTGCGCGTGGTGGCCGCCATCCACCAGCGGTCGATGGCCGGCATCGCCTCGCTGGAGAAGGCGATCGACTCGCCGGAGAAGCTGCCCGGCGCCAGCATCGCGGACAGCTCCGGCTCCACCAACATGATCATTTTTCCGGCGTACGCCAAGGCTGCCGGCATCGATCCGAAGTCGGTGAAGTTCGTCCCGTCCTCGCCGCAGTCGCTCCCGCAGTTGCTCGCCGCCGGCTCGGTGGACGCGATCGGCCAGTTCGCCGCCGGCAAGCCGCTGCTGGAGAAGGCGGCCGGTGGCAAGACCGTCACCATGCTGCCGTACGCGGACAAGCTCCCCGACCTGTACGGCAACGGCCTGTTGGTCTCCGCCGCGAAGCTGGAAAGCAACCGCGCAGAGGTCGAGAAGTTCACGGCAGCGCTGGTCAAGGGCCTGCTCTACGCGGTGGAGCACCCCGAGGAAGCCGCCCAGTTGCTCAAGAAGCACGACCGGACGGCCGACGAGAAGGTCGCCGCCGCCGAACTCACCGAGATGCGGCCGTACGTCCTGGGCGACGGCGGGCCGGCCGGAAAGCTGGACCGGGCGCGGGTGGAGGCGATGATCAAGCTGCTCGCCGGCACCGGCACCCTCAAGTCGACGCCGAGCGCCGATGACATCGGCGTCTACGACATCGCAAAGCCATAACTTCCTCTTCGACGGCGGTGCGCGTGGCCGGTTGCCGCGCGCACCGCGAGGGGCGAACCATGATCGGAATTCGTAACGTTTCGCAGATCTACCGCACCCGTGCCGGTGACGTGGAGGCCCTGCGTGACGTGTCGCTGGAGGTCGCCGACGGCGAGTTCGTGGCGATCGTCGGGCGGTCCGGGTGCGGTAAGTCCAGCCTGCTGCGGCTGGTGGCGGGCCTCCAGGTGGCCACCTCGGGCGAGATAACCGTCGCCGGCGCCCCGATCCGGGGGCCACGGCGGGACATCGGCTTCATGTTCCAGCGCCCGGCTCTGCTGCCGTGGCGGTCGGTCATCGACAACGTGCTGCTGCCGACCGAGGTGTTCAGGCAGGACCGCCGGGACGCCCGGACCCGCGCACACGAGCTGCTCGACCTGGTCGGGCTGAACGGCTTCGAGAAGCGCCTGCCGCACGAACTCTCCGGCGGGATGCAGCAGCGGGTATCGCTGTGCCGGGCCCTCATCCAGCAGCCGCGCGTGCTGCTGATGGACGAGCCGTTCTCCGCACTCGACGCGCTCACCCGCGCCGACCTCACGGTCGAACTCCAGCGCCTCCAGATGAAGCACGCCTCGACAGTGCTCTTCGTGACGCACTCGGTCGACGAGGCCGTGCTGCTCGCCGACCGGGTCGTCGTGCTCAGCCCGCGACCGGGCCGGCTGCGGCAGATCGTGGGGATCGACATCGCTCGTCCGCGTTCGCTGGGACGCGACGGCCACTCGGCCGAACTCGGCGTGCTGCGCGCCCAACTGCACGACCTGCTCATGACCCCCGAGGAGGTGGCACGGTGACGGTCACCGAATCCCGCCGTACCGGCCGCGACAAACCACGCGCCGCAGGCCGCTGGGCCCAGCAACTCCCGCCCGTGCTCGGCGTCGTGGGCGCCACCGCTCTGTGGTGGGCGATCACGGTCGTCTTCGACGTGGAGAGCTTCATCCTGCCGTCCCCGGTGCAGGTGGCGCAGACCATGGTCGAGCAGTCCGGCTACCTGTGGGACAACACCCTGGTCACCCTCTGGGAGACGCTGCTGGGCTTCCTGCTGGCCATCGCGATCGGGGTGCCGCTCGCACTGATCGTCACCGCCTCACGGATGCTGGAACGGACCGTCTACCCGCTGCTGCTGATGCTCAACGCCGTACCGAAGGTGGCCGTCGCGCCGCTGCTGGTGGTATGGATGGGCTTCGGCCAGTTCCCCAAGGTCTTCCTGGTCTTCCTGGTCTGCTTCTTCCCGATCGTCATTTCCACCGCCGCCGGTCTCAGCTCCACCCCGGCCGACCTGGTGGAGCTGGGCCGGTCGCTGAAGACCAACTGGTGGCAGACGTTCCGCATGATCCGGATGCCGGCCGCCATCCCGCAGCTCTTCGTCGGTCTCAAGCTCGCCATCACCCTCGCCGTCATCGGCGCGGTGATCGCCGAGTTCGTCGGTGCCACCGAAGGGCTGGGCTATGCGATCGTCGCCTCCGGCGCCAGCGCCGACACCGCGTTGGCCTTCGCCGCGATGATCCTGCTCGGAGTGATGAGTGTCGTGCTGTTCTACCTGCTCGCCGCAGTCGAGCGGTTCTTCGTACCGTGGGCGGACCGGTCATGAGCGCGCCGGACTTCCCGCCGACGGTCCCGGTCCGGTGGCTCACCGACGCCGTCGCCTCGGTCTTCGGCGCACTGGGCTTCTCCGAGCAGGCGGCCGGTCTGGTCGCCGGCTCCCTGGTGGACGCCGACATGCGGGGAATCCCCTCGCACGGGGTGATGCTGCTGCCGATGTACGTCGATCGGATCAGGGCCGGCTCGGTCAGCCGGGCCGAGCGGGCCGAGGTGGTCCGCGACAAGGGCGCCATCGCGGTGCTCGACGCCGGCCACGCGTTGGGGCAGCTCACCAGTGACCAGGCGATGCGGCTGGCGGTGGCGAAGGCGCAGACGTACGGCGTCGGTGTGGTCACCGTCCGCCGGGCGTTCCACTTCGGCGGGGCGTTTCGTTACGTGGACCTCGCCGCGAACAACGGCTGCGTCGGCATCGCGGCGGCCAACACCCGCCCGCTGATGCCCGCCCCCGGTGGTGCCTCGGCGGTGGTCGGCAACAACCCGCTCGCGGTGGGCGTGCCCCGCGCGGGCGGCAAACCGGTGATCTTCGACGTGGCGCTCTCCGAGGCCGCGCTCGGCAAGATCCGGCTGGCTGCCGGTGAGGGCCGCGAGATCCCCGCGAGCTGGGCGACCGACGCGCAGGGGCGGCCCACCACCGATCCGGCCGCCGCGCTCAAGGGACTGCTGCTGCCGTCCGGCGCGCACAAGGGATACGGGCTCGCGCTCATGATCGACGTACTGACCGGGGTGCTGTCCGGCGGGGCGTACGGCCGGGGCGTCCAGGGCCTCTACGCCGACGTGTCGGTGCCCAACGACTGCGCGCACTTCTTCCTCGCCCTGGACGCCGAGGCGTTCGCTGTGGACGCGGAGGAGCTCGCCCGCAAGGTGGACGACCTGGCCGACCAGGTGCTCGGCTCCGCGCTGGCGCCCGGCACGGAGCGGGTCCACCTGCCCGGTGACATCGAAGCCGGCCGGTACGAACGGGCGTCGCGCGACGGTGTCGCGCTCCAGCCGTCGGTCTTCGCCGGACTGGCGGAGGTCGCCGCCGGGCTGGGCGTGCCGCTCCCGTCACCGGCCAGCGCCGGCTGACCCCGGTCGACGAAGGAGGAAGGAAGTCATGCAGGCCAGTTTCGACGCCACCGGCGAGATACTCGTGGTCACCGGAGGCGCCAACGGGATCGGCGCCGCCCTCGCCCACGCGTACGCGGACGCGGGGGGCACGGCCGTGGTGTTCGACGTGACATCGGGTCAGCCGCATCCCAGCGGGCGGGTGCACGAGCACCGGGTGGACGTGTCCGACCGCGACGCGGTGCACACGGCGGTCGCCCGGGTGCTCGCCGAGCACGGGCGGATCGACGCCCTGGTGGCCGGAGCGGCGGTGCAGCCGCGGTGCGACGTGGTCGACATGGACCCCGAGCAGTGGCGCCGCACGCTGGCGGTGAACCTCGACGGGGTGGTCTGGTGCGCGCAGGCGGTCCTGCCGGACATGATCGCCCGCCGTTCGGGCGCGATCCTGGTCTTTGCCTCGGGCCTGGCCACCGCCGGCCGGGCGCAGGCGTCGGCCTACGCGGCGAGCAAGGGGGCGTTGATCGCATTCTCCAAGTCGCTCGCCGCCGAGGTCGCCGAGCACCGGATCCGGGTGAACACCGTCTTCCCCGGCGTGGTGGACACCCCGCAGTTCCGGCAGGCCAACCCGAGCGGCGGCGAACGGGAGCACTGGGCGCGGGCCACCGGCATCGGCACGCCGGCCGACGTGGTCGGTCCGCTGATGTTCCTGCTCTCGCCGGCCGCGACCATGACCGGATCCACCCTGACCCGTGACCGGGCGTACCCGAGGAGCGAAGCACAATGAGCAGCACGACCGAGCAGTTGCCGGTGGGCATCGTGGGCGCCGGGCCGGTCGGCCTGGTCACCGCGCTGGGCCTGGCCCACTACGGCGTGCCGGTGGTCATCTTCGAGGAGGACGAGCGGCTGTCGCTGGACACCAAGGCCGGCACCGTCCTCACCCGCACCCTGGAGGTGCTGCACCGGTACGGCGCCCTGGACGACGTGCTGGCCGGGTCGCTGCGCATCGATGAGATCGGCGAGCTGGACCGGGCCACGAACACCCAGACCCTCAGCGTCCGGACCGGCGACCTGACCGAGGACACCCGCTTCCCGTTCGTCATCAACATCCCGCAGCACGAGCTGGAGCCGATCCTGCGCCAGCGGCTCGACGCCACCGCCCCCGGCGCGCTGCACATGGGACACCACCTGCTCGACTTCGTCCAGCACCCGGACCGGGTGGACCTGCGGCTGCGTACCGCCGAGGGGGAGCGGACGGTTCCGGTGCGGTACCTGCTGGGCTGCGACGGCGGTCGGTCCGCCGTCCGGGACCAGATCGGCGCGCGGGTCGAGGGCGAGACGTACCAGGAGCGTTACATGCTGGTCGACCTGAAGGTCGACCTGGATGTGGAGAACCCGCGCGACTACCCGTACCTGGCCTACTTCGGCGACCCCGAGGAGTGGATGATCCTGGTCCGCCAGCCGCACTGCTGGCGCTTCCTCTACCCGCTACCGGCCGGGCAGGCCGAGCCGGACCGGGAGGAACTGGTCGACAAGGCGCGCCGGTTCATCGGGGACACCAAGACCCTGGAAATCGTCGGCACCAACATCTACAACGTGCACCAGCGGGTGGCCGACCGGTGGCAGGACGGGCGGGTCTTCCTCCTCGGCGACGCCGCGCACCTGATCACCCCGATGTGGGCGCTGGGCCTGAACACCGGTGTCCTGGACGCCTCCAACCTGCCCTGGCGGATGGCCTGGGTGCTGCGCGGTTGGGCCGAGCCGAGCCTGCTCGACGGTTACCAGGTCGAGCAGGAACCGGTCGCCACCAAGGGCTCCGCGGCGATGGCCGCGGCGGCGCGGGCCTACATGGCCCGGCGCGCGGACGACCCGGGGGTGATGACCGCCGGCAACTGGGGCAACGCGTTCACCCGCGCCATGCTCGGGGTACGCCTCGACGTGGGCGGCACGGGCGACTGGTCGATGGTCGCCGCCGGTGACGAGCCGCTGCCGGTGCTGGCCGGGGCGCGCAGCCCCGACCTGCCGCTGTTCGGTCAGTCCGGCGCGGTGCACCTGCACGACCTGGCTGCCGACGCCTTCGTGGCGCTCTACTTCACCGACCCGCGTCGGGTCCCGGCGCTGCCGCCACAGGAGTCGCCCGCGCTACGGCACTACGTGGTGAGCCGGTGGGACGCCCCGCACGACTCCGGGCTGCGGGATCGGGCGCTGTTCGACCCGGGAGACCGGGTGCGGCGCCGTTTCGGGGTGGACAACGACACGCTGGTGCTGGTCCGCCCGGACGGGCACGTGGCGGCGATCGTCCCGTTCGACCCCGTCTCCGGCGTCGACACGGCCGCTCACCTGTACGCCCGGATCACCGGCTGCTCACCGCCCGTGACCCGGCCCGACAACACCCTCGTCCGCGAAAGGGATGACAATGAGTAACTACGGTCACGCGACCGCTCCGGACGGAACCCAGGTCGAGCTCGGTGCCGTCGGCCAGCAGGTGGTCTTCGAGAACGACCAGGTGCGGGTCTGGGAGATCAGCCTGGCGCCCGGCGAGCAGCAGCCCTGGCACCACCACCTCAACCCGTACCTGGTGATCGCGCTGGAAGCCGCCGACAACCGGATCGACGCGCTCGCCGGTGGCGACCCCCGCCTGGTGCACGAGGCCATCGGCGGCGTGGTCTACCGCGAGCCGGGGGAGGTCCACATGCTCACCAACAACGGCACCACCCGGTACCGCAGCCGGCTCGTCGAGCTGAAGTGTCTGGGGGAGAACCTCGTGTCCGGTCAGGGCGAGCGATGAGCGACCAGCCGCTCGTACCGACCCCGCCGGTGCCGGCCGGCGTCGACCCGCAGGAGTGGGCCAACAACCTCTCCGAACCGTCGAACTACGGCGGCGAGGCGGCCGACCGGTCGCGGGAGGAACTGGTGCCCGGCCCGGACGGCCTGGTGCTGGCCCGCTTCCGCGAGATCCTGCTCCAGACCGACGAACTGGACTGGGCGGACAAGACGCTGGCCGGCCTCTCCCACAAGGCGCTGTGGCGCAACGAGGAGACCGAGGCGTCCATCTCGCTGATCCGGTTCCGCGAGGGCGCCGGCATCCCGCTGCGCCACTCACACGCGTCCAACCAGTTCATGTTCTGCCTCAGCGGCCGGTACACCTACGTGCCCACCGGGCTCACCCTCACCCCGGGCTCCTTCTACTGGAACCCGAAGGGCAGCCTGCACGGGCCCACGCTCGCCGAAGAGGAGAGCGTCCTGCTGGAGATCTACGACGGGCCGCACTACCCGACCCAGCCGGACTGGTACACCGACCCGGCGGACGCCCGCTAGCTCCACCTCGAAGAAAAGAAGATGACGATGCCCAAGCAGCAGATTGTTTCCCCCGAGCTGGCCGCTCCGAACGGTCACTTCGCCCAGGCCACCCAGATCAGGGCGCGGGGCCGGATGGTGTTCGTGTCCGGTATGACCGCCCGTAACCGTGAGGGCGGGGTCACCGGCGTCGGTGACGTGACCGCCCAGACGCACCAGGTCTGCCAGAACCTGCGCGCCGCGATGACGGCTGCCGGCGGGTCGCTGGAGGACATCGTGCGGGTGGATGTCTACGTGCGCAACATGGAGGACTTCCACGCCATCCACGAGGTGCGCCGGCAGTACTTCACCGGTGAGCCGCCGGCCTCGACGATGGTGGAGGTCTCCAAGTTCGTGAACAAGGACTACCTGATCGAGATCAACGCGATCGGCGTGATCGACGACGAGCAGGACGCCTGATGAAGCTCGCCAGCGTTCGTACCGAGACCGGCCGGCGGATCGGGGTGGTGGACGGCGACACCGTCGCCGTGCTCCCCGCCGAACTGGGCGACCTCGACGAGGCGATCCGTGGTGGCGTGGCCGCGTTGGAGGCGGTCCGCGCCGCCGCGGGGCAGGTCGCGGTGGTTCCGTTGGCCGAGGTCCGGCTTGACGCGCCGCTGCGCCGGTTCAACCGTGACATCCTCTGCACGGGTTGGAACTACTGGGACCACTTCGAGGAGTCGCGCGGTAAGCGGGAAGGGCAGGACCCCGCGGAACGGCCCAAGCACCCGACCTTCTTCACCAAGGGTCCGGACACGGTCGTCGGCCCGTACGACGACATCGCCTACGACCCGCAGCTCTCCGCCAAGTGGGACTACGAGGCGGAGGTGGCGCTGGTCATCGGCGCGGACTGCCGTTCGGTGAGCGAGGCGGACGCGCTGTCGTACGTGGCGGCGTTCTGCGTGGCCAACGACGTGTCGCAGCGCGACCTGCAACGCGCGCACGGCGGTCAGTGGCTCAAGGGCAAGAGCATCGACGCCACCATGCCGCTCGGGCCGTGGCTGACCACGGTGGATGAGGTGCCGGACCCGGCGAACCTGCGCATCCAGTGTGAGGTGAACGGCGTGGTGCTCCAGGACGCGTCGACCGGGCAGATGGCCTTCCCCTTCGCCCGCATCATCGCGGAACTGAGTTGGGGGATGACCCTGCGGGCCGGCGACGTGGTGCTCACGGGCACGCCGAGCGGCATCGGGAATGCCCGTGACCCACAGGTGTTCCTGACCGACGGGGACCTGGTGGTGACCCGGGTGGAAGCGCTCGGTGAGCTGCGCAACCGGGTGCGACTGACGAAGCTGCATTGACCCCGCGACGGGTGCGGGGCGGCGCAGCGCGGCGCCGACCCGCACCATTCCACAGCGACGAAATTGGTACCATTTCCAGGGCCCTGATGCGTTTGTGGGATCACCCGAGCACCCCATGAGCATGGAGCATGTCCTGCGAGAACGGGACGAGCACGGCATCCACCAGCGGCTCTATCCGGAGGCAAACCGTGGTAACAACGCATCGTCGATCCGTCCTGAGCGACGCCAACGACGACGGCCGGACCGGTGCCGGTGGAGCCGACGGACAGCACCGCACCCTCGCCGACTCGGCGACTGCGGTCCTGCACGAGGCGATCCTCACCGGCCGGCTGCCGGCCGGCACCCCGCTGCGCCTCAACGAGATGGCCGACCTGCTCGGCATGAGCATGAGCCCGGTCCGCGAGTCGATCCGGCGGTTGGCCGCGCTCGGCCTGGTCGAGGTGGTCCAGCACAAGGGCGCCTGGGTCAGGCCGCTGACCGTCGAGGACGCGGTCGACACCCATGAGACCCGGATCGCCATGGAGACGGCACTGATCGAGCGGGCGGCGACCCGGTTCACCGCCCAGGACGCCCGGCGGGCCGAGGCGGCACTCGACGAGCACATCGCCGCGTCCGCGCGCGGCGACGCCACGGCTGCCCGCAGGGCACACACCGAGTTCCACTTCACCATCTACCGCGCGGCCGGATCGCGTTGGCTGCTGCGCGGCCTGGAACCGGTCTGGGAGAACAGCGAGCGGTACCGGTTCGCGACGGTCATCCCGACGGGGCAGAACGAGGAGCGGGTCCGCGAGCACCGGGCCATCCTCGACGCGTGCGTGGCGGGGGACGTGGCGGCGGCGGTGGCCGCCGTGCAGGTCCACATCCAGCACGCGGCAGACCGGGTGATCGGCAAGATGAACACCGACGCCGCAGCAGTGCCCGCTGCCCGGGCACCGGGACGTGCGCGTACCGGGAGCTGACCGCCGGCGCCACCAAGTCAGCCGGTAGTGGCGCCGGCCTCCAACCGTCCGGGCACCTCCGCCCAGACGGACCGTCCGCCGCCGGGTGAGCGACCACGCCAGCCACCATCCCGTACCGTCGTGACCGCCGGTCGGGCCAACCGTTAGGAAGCCCCGTTGCCTGGCATCGACATGCACGCCCACCTCGCCCCCGACCTGCGCCCGGCCAACCTGCCAGGGGTCGCGGTCGACGGTGACGGCGCCGCCGTTCTCGGCGGCAAACGGGTCGGCCCGCCCGACCTGTACCACCCGGACCGGCTCGAGAACCACCTGGACCAGGCAGGGCTGGACGAGGCGATCGTCAGCGTCCCGCCGCCCTTCTACCGCCAGCAGCTGTCCGGGCCGGAGGCGGCGGCGTGGGTCCGTGCGGTCAACGACGGCGTGCTCGCCGTGGTCGCCGACCGGCCCCGGCTCACCCCGCTGGCGTACCTGCCGTTCGAACATCCCGAAGTGGCCCTCGCCGAGTACGACCGGATCGCCGCCGACGACCGCTGGGCCGGCGTGGTGGGCGCCGCCGGTGGAGACGCCGGGCCGCTCGATGGTTCGCCGCTGCGCCCCCTGTGGCAGCGTCTCGACGCGGACCGGCGCACCGTGCAACTGCACCCCGCGCACTCGGCGGACCCCCGCCTGGAGCCCTACTACCTGGCCAACCTGCTGGGCAACCCGGTCGAGACGACGGTGGCAGTGGCCCAGCTCGTCTTTGGCGGGGTGCTCGGCGGGCACCCGAGGATCCGGTTCGTGCTGGTGCACTGTGGCGGTTGCGTGCCGGCGGTGGTCGGGCGCTGGGAGCGCGGTCACACCACCACTCGACCGGGCGTACCGGTGCTGTCGCCCACCCCGGCCGAGGCGGTGCGCGCCCTCTACGTCGACAATCTGGCCCACGACCCGCAGGTGGTCGACCTGGCGGTGTCGGTCTTCGGCGCGGACCGGCTGGTGCTCGGCAGCGACTGGCCGTTCCCGATGGGCACCGACGCTCCGTCCGCCACGGTGGCACACCGTGGTGCTGACTACGCCCGGCAGGTGGCCACCGACAATGCGGCGCGGGCTCTGGGGCGGGCACCCGGCGGTCGGTGACGGGTAGGGGCGGAGGACGCCGTCGAGCTGCCGTTGTCACCCGGCGTCGGGGTCTGACAGCGGTCCGTTGTTGCCCCAAGTGCGGGCGGTGAGGGTGCCGATGTGGGTCAGCAGGGCGCCAGGCGTCCACTGCTCGACGTCATCGAACCCGCCTCCGCCACCGTCATCGACCTCGTCGGAAGGTAGCCGGTGCAGACGGACATGATGCGGCCGCTGTTGCTGCACTCATCGGCTTGGTGCTCACCGCCAGCGGTGCCGAGGCCACCGCGAAGACACATCTCATGGGAGCGTTGTTCGGCATCCTGCGCCTGCTCGGCGTGACGATCCTGTCCGGACTCACCGTCAGCACCGGCTACGCCGAGCTCACCAGCAGGCTGACCGAAACGCCACCCGCAGCCGTGATCGGCGCAGCCGTCGCGTTGGTCGCCGGGTTGATCTTCAAGGACGGCGGGGTACCCGGCCACTTGTGGGTGCCCGACGCGGCGCAGAGCGCCGATGCCGCCGCGGCCACCTTCCTGACCACCGTGTCCAAGATCGGCGCACTGGTCGTGGTGTACCGCCTGACCGCTGTCTTCTCTGCTCCCAGGATGGTTGGCGTCAGCTGCCGGCACTTGGCCGCCCAGTATCACAGTAAGAGACGTGGTGTGGATCGATGTACAGATGGTCGGCCGTGCGAGGGTTGTCAGCGACTCCGCCTTCTGAGGCGCCGGTCCCACGAGCCAGGCCTTGACCCGGCCCTTCGGCTTGGTGACCTCTTCGGCGATCCCGAAGAGGTCACCAAGGCGGCTAGACTTGCGCGAGCTTCAAGGTCTTGCCGATTGTCATCGGTGGTGGGGCAACGGTTCGTGTCGCCCCTCGGACACAATTTGCGGCATCCATGCCGTCTCTTACGTACTGGTGGTCAAGTCGCCTTGACCACGTGAATCTGATCATCGCGACCAACCTCACCGACGCTGTGTCGGCTGGCGGTGGTGGTCGCTGTGGCTGAGTCTTCTCTGGCTTCCGTCATCCCTCCGGTCCTTCCGCCGGCGCCCCACAAGAGAAGCAGGCGGCGGCAATACGGGGGTACATGTCGGTGAGCTGCCGCACCGCCTCCGGGTTGGCTGCGGTGTCACGGATGTAGCGAATGCGTCCAGCTTCGGTCGTCGTCAGAAAGACCGGCGGCCCGTTCGGCGGCCGGTTCGGCGGGGGCGATGTTCCGGTCGAAGTAGTGGGCGGCGCGGGCGGTGGTGTCGGTCATTGGGCTACCTCCGGATCGTGCTTGGGTCAGCTGCGCGAGACGGCGGGGGCGAGGGTGTTGGTCATCGAATGCCTCCGGCGCGGGGTCCAGTTGGGGCCATGAGGGCTTCCACCGGCTAGTTGTCGAACCAGAACACGATGCGCACGTCCTCCGGGGCACCCAGCTTCGCCAGCAGGTCGAGCCGACCGAAGTACCAGTCGTGGAGGAACCCACGAACCGTCTTCACCTGCGGCTCACCGTCACCACGCTGATCGGCGAACGTCTGGTCATAGTCGAACGCCAGCAGTTCAGCGAGGGTCAGCCACGTGTGGCTGTGCCCGTCAACGTTCCAGTCGTCGCTTTTGGCGCGAACCTCGGCGGACACGTCGGCGGGCAGGCCGCGCGGCTCGGCGATGACCGGCGACTCGGAGTAGTTCCGGACGTCGGCGAGGAACCCGAACAGGCCGTAGTCGCGGGCGCCGTCAAACGGGCACTGCTTTTCTTTGGGGAACTCGTTGTCCGGGAAGGTGTTGTCTCCGGCGTAGGCCCAGGTGCCGTTGGTGCGGGTTTCGACGTAGGCGTGGATGTCGCATCCCATGGGTGGCTCCTTCGAGGTGTTGGGCTAGCTTGATCTTCAACCTGCGGTTGGGTGCCATCGACCTCGGCTGATCAAGAGAACAGCCCTTGATTGATCATTCCTCTGTCGAGGGAAGAAGATCAAGAATCAAGGGCTGTCTGGTGATCAGTGTGCATGACGCCGACCCGGCCAGTGCGGTCGGGCGGCTGACGGTGTTTCGGCGCGAGTTCCATCGTTCCTTCGACGCCCAGTGGGCGGTGTTGGAGCCGTTGCTGCCCAAGCCGCGCCGGTCAGGACGTCCGCCGGAGTGGACAGGCGGCAGTCGATCGACGGGATCCGGTGGCGTACCCGGGTCGGCTCGCCATGGCGGGACGTGCCGGCGCTGTACGGGCCTTGGCAGCCCGTCTATGGGTTGTTTCGTCGCTGGCGCTGGCAGCGAGCCGGGGTGTGGCGGGACGTGGTGACCGCGTTGCAAGCGCGAGCCGACACCGCCGGGTTGATCACATGGGACGTCAGTGTGGATTCCACCAGCGTTCGGGCCTCTCGCGTGATCGGTTCCGGCCGGCGGCGACGGCCGCCCGGAGCGGACCGGCCGGTACGGCGGGCACCCGCCGACCGCACCCCTCGGCGTGGCCGGGTTCACAGTCGGCAGTCGTTCGAACACATGTTCTAATATGGACTCGTCCACCAGGCGGGATGTTCATGGCCGCTTCATCGATGGGAATCGCTGTCTAGGGATTTTTTGAGTAAAGTCTCTTTCCAGTCGGAAGCGGAGGGCACTTCCCGGTTTCCGGGCGCGACATGACCGGGGGGAGTCAGGTGTTCATCAAGGTGCTGGGGCCGATGGAGCTGACCGTGGGGGACGCCTCGGTCCCGATCGGCGGCGCCCGGCAACGCACCGTGCTCGCCACCCTCGTCATGCAGGTCAACCGGGTCGTCTCGACGGACCTGCTGGTGGACACGGTCTGGGGCGATGCGCCGCCGCCCACCGCCCGTAACCAGGTGCAGACCGCGATCTCCATGGTCCGCAGGACACTCGCCCGCCACGACAAGGGGACGATCCTGCGCACTCAGCCGCCGGGATACCTGCTCGACCTCACCGCCGACGACATCGACGCGGTGCGCTTCGCCCGGCTTGCGGCCGAGGGGCGCGCCCTCGCCGTCGCGGGCCGGCACGCCCAGGCGGCCGGGCGGCTCCGCGCCGCGTTGGCCCTCTGGCGCGGCCCGGCCCTGGCCGGCCTGGCCGGCGGGGCGCTGACCGAGACGGCGGCCCGACTCGAGGAGCAGCGGCTGGCCGTGCTCGCCGAACGGATTCGGCTCGATCGGCAGCTCGGCCGGCACCACGAGCTGGTGGGCGAGTTGCAGGAGCTGACCCGCCGCTATCCGCTGTGGGAGAACCTCCACGGTGAGTTGATGCTGGCGCTGTCCCGGTCCGGGCGGAAGGCCGAGGCGCTGGAGGCGTACCGGCGGGCCAGGTCCGTCCTGGTCGAGGAGCTCGGCCTGGAGCCGGGGCCGGAGCTGCGGCGGATCGAGCAGAGCATCCTGCGTGCGCAGGATGCGTTGCCGCCGCGGCAACTCCCCACCGACCTGCCGGACTTCACCGGCCGCGCCACCGAGGTCGCGCAGGGCACACGGCTGCTCACCGCCGAGACCGACGGGGTGCCGGTCCTCGCGTTGACGGGGCTCTCCGGGGCCGGCAAGACCGCGCTCGCGGTCCGCGTCGCGCACCGGGTGAGCGCCAGCTTCCCCGACGGCCAGTTGTACGCGAGCCTGCGCGGCGAACCGGGTCGGGCGGTGACCGCCGAGGTCTCCGAGCACTTCCTGCGGGCGCTGGGCGTGCCGCCCGGCGACATCCCCAACGATCCGCAGCGGCGCACCGCCGTCTACCGGTCACGCCTGGCCGGCCGCCGGATCCTGGTGCTGCTCGACGACGTGGCGCAGGAGTCGCAACTCGCCGACCTGCTGCCCGGCTCCGCCGGCTGCGCGGTCGTCGTGACGAGCCGGGCGCGCCTGGGGCTCCTGCCCGCCCGGCACGTGGAGGTCGGGCCGCTCACGGCCGACGAGGCGCTCGCCATGCTGACCCGGATCATCGGCGCCGAACGGGTACGCAGCCAGCCCACCGCCGCGCACAGCCTCGTCGCCCTCTCCGGGCAGATGCCGCTGGCGGTGCGCATCATCGGCGCGCGGCTCGCCGTACACCGGCACTGGCCGTTGTCCCGGATGGTGCGCCGGCTCAGCGAGGAGGGCCGGTGTCTCGACGAGTTGGAACACGCCGGGGTGAGCGTGCGGGCCGGGCTCGCGCTCGGCTACCGGCGACTGCCGGTCATGGCGCGCCGGCTCCTGCGCCGGCTGGCCCTGGTCGAGCTGCCCGACGTGACCGTGCCGCTGTGCGCCGCGTTGCTCGACATCGGGCACGACGAGGCCGAGGAGGCGGCGGAGCGGCTGATCGAGGCGGGGCTGATCGAGGCGTACCTTGCCCCGGACGGGCTGTCGCGATATCTGCTGCACGACCTGACGCGGGCGTTCGCCGGTGAGCGGCTGCGCGCCGAGGAGGAACCGGGCGAGCGCGACGCGGCCCTGCGGCGGGCGGTCCACATCACCGTCGCGCGGCGAGGGTGATCACCTGGGCGCGGTGGTCGGACAGCCCACCGGGAGACCGCAGGTCGTAGCCGCCCACCCGCAGCGGCGCGCTGGTGAACGCCCAGTCCAGCCGCCACAGCGGCAGCCCCGCCGGCCAGGAGGCCGGGTACGGCTCGTCATTGGCGTCCCGCAGTCGCCGCGGCGCGCCGTCGAGGTCGGCCATCGCCGGGCTGGTGTTGAAGTCCCCGGCCACCACCACGGGCCGGGGGTTGGCGGAGATATCGGCCCACAGCCCGGTCAGCTGCCGCCGCCGCTGCGGGTCGGCCGTCCTCGGCATTTGCCAGAAGTTCGCCGACATCGGGTTGACCAGCTTGAGCTGCACCGCGATGTGGACGTTGTAGAAGGACACCACCGAGCCGTCGACGCGCAGGTCCGTCCGCAGGGTCTTCGCCTCACGGAAGATCGTGTCGAAGTCGGTGGTGGCGTCGCCGGCCGCCGCCGGGTCGGGTGCCACCGGCGGCCGGGCGACCAGCGGCAGGCGGGACAGCGTCACGAGTTCGCCGCGCCGCACCACGGTGTGGTCCGGGAACTCCGCGCGCAGCCGGTCCAGGTCGTCGATCGGCCGCTGACCGTCGAACGGCCGCGCCAGGTCCCAGCCGAGATACTCCTGCAACAGGTAGACGTCCGCGTCCTGCTCGTGCAGGTACCGGTAGAACCGGTCCGGATCCTTGTCCTGGGTCCAGAACTCGGTGTTCCACGACAGGATCCGGATGCCCGGCTGTTCGGGCTCGACCGCGAGCACCGGACGGAGTCCGCCGTACGGCAGCCCGAGCAGCAGGCCGAGCGCGGCGAGCGCGGCGCCGGAGCGTCGCCGGGGCCGGACCACCACCGCCGCGACGACCAGCGCCAGCGGAACCACCACGAACAGCAACGGCGGTAGCGCGGCGGGCACCAGCCACACCCACCAGCGACCGTTCAACGCCCAGTGCGTCAGCACGAACGCCACCCAGAGCGCTGCCGCACCACGCACCACCCGCGACCCGCGACCCACCCGTGCTGGTGCTGGTGCGGAAGTCTCCATGTCCACCCCCGTGCCCGTCGTGTCGACCCGCACCCGCACGGGCCGCGACCGATCGCGCCGCGCCCGGTCGAGGGCGCCAGCGGACCTCGCGAGGCTATCGGAATGGCACCGCCGCTATCGCCGGTCGGGCGCGGCCGACAGCGACTCGACATCCGCGCTCGGTCCACTTGCCGTCATGAACCCCACCGTCTCGGTGATCATCCCGAACCACAACTACGCCCGCACCCTGCGGAGGTGCCTGGAGTCCGTCTACGCGCAGACCCACCCCCCGGACGAGGTGATCGTGGTCGACGACCGCAGCACCGACGACTCGCGCGACATCGCCCGCGGCTTCCCGTGCCGACTGATCGAGAACACCGTCAACGGCGGGGTCTCGGTGTCGCGCAACGCCGGTGCCGCCGCCGCCACCGGCGACGTGCTCTTCTTCCTCGACTCCGACGAGGCACTGGCCCCGGACGCGCTCGCCAACGCGGTCGACATCCTCGACCGGCACCCCGAGATCGGGTGCGTGCACGGCCTGATCGCCCCCGAGCCGCTGATCGACGACGGGCCGGTCGAGTGGTATCGGACGCTGCACTCGTACTGGTGGCGACGGCGAGCCGTCGGGCTCGGGCAGACCGCGTTCTTCGCCCAGGCCGCGATCCGGCGGTCCGTCTTCGAGGCCGCCGGCCCGTTCGACGAGTCGCTGCGCGACTCCGAGGACCTGGAGTACAGCGAACGGTTGGCGCCGATCACCCGGATCCTGCTGACCGAGCGCATCGTCGCCGCACACGACGAGGTGTCCCGGCTGGGTCCATTGCTCGCCGAGCAGTTCCGCCGGTCCCAGCTCCTGGCCCGGACCGTCTTCGGCGCGCGGCGCAAGGGTCGGGCGAGCCTCACCGCGAACCGGCCGCTGGGCATCCTCGCCGTCGCCGCGGCCACCGCATCGACACCGCTCGCGGTGCTCCGGCCGCCGGTGGCCGCGCTGACCGCCCTGCTGCTGGCCGTCTTCGCGCTCGCGGATCCGGGGCAGCTCCGCCTCGTCGCCCGCTACAAGGGCGCGCGCTTCGTGCCGTTCTTCCTCGGGGTCAGCCTGCTCGTGCACCTCGCGCTGCTGGCGGGCGCCGCGGTCGGTGTACTGCGCACCGTGCTGCGTCGGCGATGGCTCACCCCGCTGGTCGTCCTCGCCGCGCTCGCCGGGCTCGGCTTCGCGCTGCGCCGGGACGGGCCGGCCGCCCTGGCCGTCCTGGCCCGGCCCGAGGCACTGCCGCTGTGCCTGGCCGCCGTCTCGGCGAACCTGGCCGGCCTGCTGATCGGCATGCTCGCGTGGCGGGTGCTGGTGCCCATCGGAGGGCTCACCGCCGGCCGCATCTTCTTCCTCGGTCAGCTCGGCAAGTATCTGCCCGGCCGGGTGTGGGGCGTGGTCACCCACGTCGACCTGGGTCGCCGCTCGGGGGTGCCGGCCGAGCAGATGGTCACCGCGTACCTGGTCAGCATCGCCCTGACGATCGTCTCCGGCGCGCTTGTGGGGCTGCTCGCCACGCCGGGCTGGTGGATCGCCGTCCCCGTCGCCGGCCTTGCCGTCTGCCTGGTCCGACCGCAGCTCCTCAACCGGGTGATCGCCCGCGTCGCCCGGCTGGCGAAGCGGTCGGTCACCCCCGTACCGCCCGGCCGGATGCGGCTCGCGGTCAGTCTCGCCCTGCTGTCCTGGCTGGTCTCCGGCCTGCACCTGTGGGCCGTGGCGGTGCTCCTCGGCGCCGACCCCGGCTCCTCGGCGGCCGTGTCGATCGGGGCGTTCGCCCTGGCGACCGTCGCCGGCAGCCTCTCGATCATCGCACCCGACGGCTGGGGCGTACGCGAGGTCGCCATCAGCACCGCCCTCGCCACCGTGCTGCCCTGGTCGGCCGCCGGGATGGCCGCGGTGGCCAGCCGGCTGGTCTGCGTCCTGGTCGAGGTCACCGTCTCCCTGCTCGTCGTCGCCCTGTCCCGCACCGTCCGCTCAGGAGATCGCCATGTCCAGGCTGTTCACCCTTGACGAGGCCGAGGGCCTCGACACCGGTCAGGTCCACGACCTCTACCGCCGCCACGTCAACAAGAGTCAGGTCGCGCTGATGACCTCGTTCGGGTTCGGTCGCGAACTCGTCGAACGCGCCGAGGGGGCGTACCTCTGGCAGCGCGACGGCCGCCGGATTCTCGACTTGACCGGCGGGGTGGGCGTGCTCAACCACGGGCACAACCACCCGCGCATCCTCGACGTACGTCGCCGCTTCGCCGAGCGGCGCAGCATGGAGGTCCACAAGACGTACTTCTCGCCGTACCTCGCGGCGCTGTCCCACAACCTCGCCCAGGTGCTCCCCGGCGACCTGACCATGTCGTTCCTGCCGAACTCCGGCGCCGAGGCGGTCGAGGGCGCGGTGAAGCTCGCCTACAAATACCACCGGGGCCGGCGCGGCACGGTGCTGCGGGCCGACAGCAGCTTCCACGGCAAGCTGCTCGGCTCGGGCGGCCTGACCGGGCAGAGCCACTATCCGTTCCCCACCATCCCCGGCATCGACACCTTCCGGTACGGCGACCTCGACTCCGTCCGGGCCGCGGTGCGGCGGCACCCCGACGACGTGTACGCGATCCTGATCGAGCCGTTCAGCGCCTCCACCCTGCGGAGCTGCTCCGAGGAGTTCCTGCGCGGCCTGCGCGAGCTGTGCACCCGGCACCAGATCGTGCTCGTCTTCGACGAGATCTACACCGGCTGGGGCAAGACCGGCACCCTCTTCTACTTCATGCGCTATCCGGACCTGGTCCCCGACGTCCTCACCACGTCCAAGTCGTTCGGCGGCGGCAAGTCGTCCATCTCCGCGTTCGTGGCGCGCGAGTCCATCTACCGCCGGGCCTACGACAACCTCAACGACGCGGTGCTCCAGAGCACCAGCACCACCTACTACGGCTTCGGTGAGGAGTGCGCCACCGCCCTCGAAGCGATCAACATCGCTGTCGAGGACGACTACCCGGCGCGGGCCCGCCACCTGGAGGCGGTCCTCGCCCCCGGGCTGCGGCGGCTCGCCGAGCAACACCCGGACGCGATCAGCGAGGTGACCGGCGCCGGCGCGCTGTGGGGCGTCTTCCTCGACGGCGGACCCCGGCTGCTGGACCTGCTCGCCAAGGTGGCCCCGGTCGGCATGGCCCGCGACCCGCAGTTCAAGACCAAGGTCGTCACCTGCGCCGTCGTCAACGCGCTCTACCAGGACCACGACATCTACTCGTACTACACGCTCAACGGCCGCAACCCGCTCGTGCTCGCCCCGAGCCTGGTGACCGACCCGGCGGACGTCGAACGCGCGATCGACGCCCTCGACCAGACCCTGCACCAGGGACTCGGCCGGCTGACCATTCGCTTCGTCAAGGAGAAGGTGAGTTCCCTGTGGTGAACCGGACGGTCGTGGTCACCGGCGCCGCCGGGATGCTCGGCTCGCACCTCGCCCGCCGGCTGCGCGCCGACGGCGACCTGGTACGCGCCGTGGACCTGCGCCCCGGGCCCGACATCGCCTTCGCCGGCGACGTGCGGGACGCGACCCTGATGCGCCGGGCGCTGGCGGGCGCGGACGCCGTCGTGCACTGCGCCTCGGCGCTGCCGAGCTATCCGGCGGCGCAGATCAGGTCCATCGTGGTGGACGGCACACGCACGGTGCTCGGCACCGCGGTGCGGGCGGGGGTGCCTCGCGTCGTGCACATCTCCTCGACCGCCGTCTACGGTCTGCCGAGCGTCGTGCCGACCACCGAGGAGCACCCCCGCGAGCCGGTCGACACGTACAGCGCGGCCAAGGCGGCGGCCGAGGAGATCGCCGACGAGCTGCGCGCGGGCGGGGCGTGCCTGCCGGTCCTGCGCCCCAAGACGTTCCTCGGTCCGGGCCGGATGGGCCTGTTCGCCATGCTGTTCGAGTGGGCCGAGGAGGGCCGGCACTTCCCGGTGCCGGGCCGGGGTGACGTACGCATCCAGATGCTCGCCCTGGCCGACCTGGTCGCGGCGGTCCGAACGGTGCTCGACGCGCCGCCGGAGGTCGCCAACGACACCTACAACATCGCCGCCGCCGAGTTCGGCACGCTGCGGGAGGACTTCCAGGCGGTGCTCGACGCGGCCGGTCACGGCCGGCGGGTCGTCCCGCTGCCCGGACGCCCCGCGCTCGCCGCGCTGCGCACGCTGGAGCGCATGCGCCTGTCCCCGGTCTACGGCCGGCTGCTGAGCAAGCTCACCGCCGATTCGTACGTGAGCATCGACAAGGCCCGCGACCGGCTCGGCTTCCAACCCCTCCAGTCCAACCAGGACGCCATCCTCGACACGTACGCCTGGTGGCGCGAACAGCGCCGCCTCGGCGACCGGCCGGAGCGCAAGGAGTCGCACGATGCTGCCCACCAGAACGGACCCACCACCGGACGCACCAGCCGCGACCCCTGGAAGCAGGGCGTCCTCGCCGCTGCCAAGATCTTCTTCTAGGCCGCTCGGCGACCTCGTCCAGCTCCTTCGGCCCGGCCAGTGGCCCAAGAACCTCGTGGCGGTGCTGCCCCTGCTCGACACCGACCTGTGGAGCTGGCCCCACCTGCGCTCGGTCGCCGCGGCGGTGCTCGGCTTCACGCTCGCGTCGGCCCTGGTGTACGTCCTCAACGACATCGCCGACCGCGAACGCGACCGGGCCCACGCCCGCAAGCGGCTGCGTCCGATCGCCTCCGGACGGGTCGCGCCCTGGCGGGCCGGGGCGCTCGCGCTGCTCCTGCTCGCCGGGCTGGCCCTGCTGGTCGCGACGGACGTCCGGTCGTGGTGGCCGCTGCTGACCTACCTGGCCGTCAACGTGGCCTACAGCTTCTTCCTCAAACACGTGCCGCTGCTGGACCTGTTCGCGGTCGCGGTCGGGTTCGTGCTGCGCCTCGTGCAGGGCTACACCGCGGTCGACGCGCCGCCGTCGGGCTGGCTCACGCTCTGCGTACTGTCGGTCTGCCTGCTGCTGATCCTGGGCAAGCGGCGTCACGAGCTGCGGGTCGCCGGCACCGTCCACCGACCGGCCCTGGTCGGCTACACCGAGCACCTGCTTGACCAGTTGCTCGGCCTCACCGCCGCCAGCGCGCTCATCACCTACCAGCTCCACGCGTCGTCGGTCAGCCGCACCGCGCTGCTCACCGCTCCGTTCGCGCTCTTCGCGCTGTTCCGCTACCTCCAGGTCGTCCTGGTGCACTCCGGCGGCGGCAGCCCCGTCCGGGTGCTGCTGCGCGACGGCGTGATGCTCGCCAACGCCGGGCTCTGGTTGCTCGTCCTCGAAGGGGGAGGTCTGTATGGCTGAGAAGCCTTCCGACGACCGCGTCACGGTGTCGGTCGTCGTGCCGATGTACAACGACAGCCGCACCATCGACCTCTGCCTCGCCTCAGTGCATGCCCAGTCGATGCCGGCACACGAGGTCATCGTGGTCGACGACGCCAGCACCGACACCAGCGCCGCCAGCGCCGCCAGGCACCCGTGCCTGCTGGTCCGCGCGGACGCCAACGGCGGCCCCGGGGCGTCCCGGAACCTGGGCGTACGCCACGCGACGGGTGAGGTCATCTTCTTCCTCGACGCGGACGTGACCATGCATCCCGACGCGATCCGCAACGCGGTCCGGCTGCTGCGCGGCGACGAGGGCTACGGCGCGGTCTTCGGCGTGCCCGACAAGGAGCCGCTGTTCGCCGAAGGGCTCGTCGGGCAGTACCGCATCCTGCAATACCACTACTGGCGCAAGAGCGCGGAAGGGCTGGTCAGTGGCGGTTTCTACGCCCTCGGCGCGGTGACCCGCGAAGCGTTCGACCGGGCCGGCTGGTTCAATCCCGCGCTGCGGCAGACCGA
The DNA here is from genome assembly GCF_049841695.1 of Micromonospora sp. DT178. Taxonomy (NCBI): domain Bacteria; kingdom Bacillati; phylum Actinomycetota; class Actinomycetes; order Micromonosporales; family Micromonosporaceae; genus Micromonospora; species Micromonospora sp. DT178. The sequence continues at coordinate 281,326 of NZ_JBNCKV010000004.1, read as the reverse complement.
GGAGATCGACCACGCGGAACGGCTGTCGCGGTCGTACCCGATGCTGTTGACCTCGCAGGTCCGCGGCCGGTTGTCCGACGAGAGCCGGATGGTCCCCATCCTGCGCAAGGCGTTCCGGCGCAGCCGGCTCCGGGTGCCGTTCTACCTGCGGCGCGGCCGTGCCATGCAGGGCATGGAGACCGGCGGCCGGGCCGCCGCCGCGGTCCTGGCGGCATCGACGCTGCTGAGCGTGCCGGCCGCGGTCCTGTTCCCCCCGCTCGCCCTGCTGACCGCCGCCCTCCTCGGCGGCTTCGTCGCGAGCGATCTCGGCCAGTACGTCTTCGTGCGGCGCGAACGCGGCTGGGGTTTCGTCGTCTTCTTCACGGCCGCGCATCTGCTGATGAACACCGCGGTCGTCGCCGGCCTCGCCACCGGGCTGCTCGAATGGCTCCTGCGCCCCCGCTTCCGCAGCCTCTACGAGGAGGTCGTCCCATGACCACCACACAGGATCCGGGAGCCGTCGCGGCGACCTCGACGCCGCCGGTGCCGGTGTCGCGCGGCCGGCGGGTCGCCCGCGCGCTACGCCTCGGCTACGGCTGGGTCGTCGTCGCCGCCGGCGCGCTCTTCCTGGCCTTCACCGTGACCCGCCGGGCGGCGACCGGGCGATGGCACTGGTCGATCCTGCTGGACTCGGCCCCGCCGGTGCTCCTGGTGCTGACGCCGCTGCTGCTGGCCGCCGCGGCGGCCGCCGCCTGCGGTCGTCGCCGGCACTGGGCCGTGGCGCTCGCCGTGGCGGGCCTGCTCCCCGGCGTCGACCAGCTCGGCGTCTACCCGGCCGCGCTGCTGCGCGACACGCGACCGGTGCCGGCCGGCGCGGTCCACCTGTTCACCTGGAACACGAACTACTGGGGGATGAGCAACAAGGACCCCGAGGCGCAGTTCGCGTTTCTCCGTCGACAGAATGCCGACGTCTACCTGTTGCAGGAGCACGTGGTCTGGGTGCCCGGCAGCGCCGAGGCCGGCTACTTCCCGGTGGGCGACGACGACAAGCTGCGCGCCGAGTTCCCCGGCTACCACATCGCGCGCCGCAGCGAGCTGGTCACGATCTCGCGGTTCCCGATCGTGGCGCAGCCGCTGTTCGGTCCGGCGGCCCGGCAACCCGCCGGCACCCCCTTCGCCGAGGTCTTCGCGCGGGACAAGGTGCTGCGGACCGACCTGCGCATCGGCGAGCGGACAATCTCGGTCTACAACGTGCACGTCACCGTGCCGACCGCGATCGACCTCGACTTCCTGCACCCGCAGGTCGACCTCGACGAGTACTACCGGCGCAAGTTCACCTGGCGGCAGGAAGAGGTCGCGGCGGTCACCGAGGACGTGCGGCGCAACCCGTACCCGTCGATCGTCTCCGGCGACTTCAACGCCACCTCGGCGATGGGCACCCTCGACGGGCTGCGTGCCGTCACCCGCGACGCGTCCGACGAGGGGACCCAGGTGCTGCCTCTGAGCTGGCGCTTCGACGCGCCGATGAATTTCAGTTGGGACAGCCCGCTCGCCGGCCTGCCGCTGCCGTTCTGGCGCATCGACTGGACGTTCGTCCGGGGAGCGGTCGACGTGCACCGCTACCGGTTGGTCTCCGCCGAACGGCTCTCCGACCACCGCCCGCAGGACCTGTGGTTCTCGGTGCGCTGACGGCTCGTCCGGCCCTGTGGGGACCGCCGCCGGGCCGGACGCACGATGTGATCCGCGGTGCCGTCCCGCGTCCCGGTCCCCATCCCGAGATGGTGGTGAGCAATCCCTTCGGCATGTCCATCCTCGACCTCGCTCTACTCCGGCAGGTTGCCGATGTCGCCGTGAAGACCCGACCGGGGGGCGTTTCTGGGCCTTACGACTGAGGCGTCGGCCGGGGTCGTCAGACTTGAGGCGACCTGACAGTCTTGGACTGATCTCCCTCGATGAAGTCACTCCCGCGGAACTCACGGAGCTGGCGGACCGCTCCGTCGAGCTATTTCGCGACGGCCGTGCGCTGTCGGTGATGACCGCGCGACAGATGCCCCAGCTTAAGGAGAAGAGACATGAATTCCCCAACCGATCCGTGCGGAGGCGCCGGCGACCGCGAGGCCATCCTGCGCATCATCGCCGACGTGCTCGGGGTGCCACGGGTCGCCTCGACGGACAGCTTCTACGACTTTGGCGGTACGTCGCTACAGGCAATGCGGATCTGTGCTCGGGTGCAGCGGGAGCGGGGCCGCAGCTTGAGCCCGGAGGTCTTCTTCACCGGGGACACCCTGGCGGATGTCGTCGAGCTGGCCGCCCGCTAAGGAGTATCGCCGTGAAAAACCCCAGGCTCATCCATGAGGCGGTGGTTGGACAGGCCCGCATACGCCCGCAGGCGCTTGCGATCGTCCACCGTCGCGAACGGGTCGACTATGCCACGCTAGACGCCGCTGCGGAGTCGTACGCATCCCTTCTGCGCGATGCGGGCGTCCGGTCGCGGGACACGGTGCCGGTGCTCCTGCCTCGCACCCCGCGATTGGCCGCGGTCCTTCTGGCCGTGCTCAAGTGCGGGGCGGCGTACGCGGCACTGGACCGCCGCTGGCCGCTGGAACGGATCAGGCGGATCTGCTCGATGCTCGGCGCCCCGGTCGCGGTCGTCGCCGAAGGTGAGGCCATCCCCGGCATCTCCTGCTGGACTGTCGAGGACGAGCCGCTTCGCCGGGTCGCCTCGCGTGCTGGCGACCGTCGGCCGGTGTTGCTCGACGACGCCGATGCCGCCACGGTCTTCTTCACGTCGGGCAGTACCGGCACCCCCAAGGGCGTCCTGTCCCCGCACCGGGCGACCACCCGGCTGTTTCAAGGTGCCGGCTTTGCCGACTTCGGGCCGGGCCGAGTGGTGCTACAGGCCGCCCCGGTTTCCTGGGACGCGTTCAGCATGGAGCTGTGGGGCCCCTTGACCAGCGGTGGAACAAGCGTCATTGCGGACACCGACTACCTGTTGCCCACGGACCTCGCCAGGCTGACCGCAGACTACGGTGTGGACACCGCCTGGCTCACCTCGTCGTTGTTCAACTTCCTCATCGACGAGGACGACGTAGACAGGCAGCCCTGTTTCCGCGGTCTACGTCAGGTCCTCACGGGTGGCGAGCGGCTCTCGACCACGCACGTGGCGCGTTTCCTGGAGCGCTATCCAGAGATCAGCCTGACCAACGGCTACGGGCCCGCCGAGGCCTGTGTGTTCGCCACAACGCACCGGATCGTCCGGTCGGACTGCGACCGTCCGGACGGGATACCGCTGGGCCGGCCGGTTTCCGAGACCTCTGTGCACGTCCTGGGCGGGGAGATCTGTGTCGGCGGCAGCGGCTTGGCGATCAGATACCTCGGTGACGCTGGGGCCAGCGCGGCCGCGTTCGTCACGGTACCGATCGATGGCACCTCCGAACGCATCTACCGAACCGGTGACATGGGCTTCCTGGACCAGGATGGGCTGCTGCACTACCGGGGTCGCGCCGATCTGCAGGTGAAGATCGCAGGGCACCGGGTGGAACCGGGGGAGATCGAGAGCGTCGCACGTCAGATTCCCGGTATCGAAAACGCCGCAGTAGTACCGGTTCCTGCGCCGGGCGGCGGCTACGACCGGCTCGCGCTGTTCTATGTCGCGTCGGCACCGATCGAGTCGGCTGCCCTACGCGGTGCGCTCGCGACCCAACTGCCCGGCTACCTGGTACCGCACATGGTGCTCCAACGTGCCGTACTACCGGTCACCACGAACGGCAAGCTTGATCGTCAGAGTTTGCTTGCCTCCCTCTGACTCTGCCGCGTCTTCGAGTATGAGGAAACGCCGTGATGCCTCCCACTGATGGTTATCCGATGTCGCCCGAGCAAGAGTCGATCTGGCTGAACGACCAGTTCCAGGAAGGCGCGTCCCGGTACGTCGAGTCGTGGGCCTACCGGCTGCGTGGTCGGCCGATCGATCCGGTAGCTGCCCGGCTGGCGCTCACTGGCATCGTCCACCGGCACGAGGCGCTGCGCAGCCGCCTCGAATTGGTGGATGGGCGGCCGTGGCAGACGGTTCTGCCACCGTGTGAGGTTGACTTGGAGGTCCGCGAGGTGGCTCCCGCCGCGCTGGCGGCCGCCATGCGTGCAGCGGCCACCCGGACAGTGCCTCTCAACCAGCCACCGCTGCTCCGCGCGACCCTGTTGAGGGTAGCCGAGGACGACTGCTGCCTCGTCCTGGCGATCCATCATGCGGTGCTCGACGGATGGTCCTTCGGCCTGCTGGACCGCGAGTTCAGTGCTCTGTACCAGGCAGCGACCGATGGGGTCGACTCTTCGCTGGCTGAAATCCCGCTCCAGTTCGGCCCGTACGCACGGGCCCGCCATCTGACCCGGTCCGCGGACCACTCGGAATCCATGAAGTATTGGCTGGAGGTCCTGCAGGGAGTGCCGGAGGAGTCTTCCTTCCCGACCGACCGACCGCGGCCTGCGGCTCTGGGCTCGCGCGGCGACCGCGTCGGCTTCCGACTGGACGACAGTCTCGGCGCGGGCATTCGCGATTTGGCCCGCGAGGCTAGGGTCACGCCCTTCGCCGTGCTGGCCGCGGCGCTGACCGCACTGCTGCACCGACTCTCTGGCCGCGACGACGTCGTTATCGGAACGCCGGTCTCCCGTCGTGACGACGAGAATCTCGAACCGATGATTGCATGCCTGGCCGATCTTATGCCGCTGCGCTCGAGAGTGACGCCCGGCACAACCTTCGCCCAGCTGTTGAAGCAGACGATGCGGCAGATCTGGGGCGCGGTCGCGCATAGCGATGTGCCGTACTCCCACATGGTCCGCGCCCTGGGCATGAAACGGTCGCCCAGCCGCTTCCCACTCTTCCAAGTGGTGTTCGGGGTGGACGACTCGCCACCGGCGGGCCTACGCCTTTCCGGTACGACCGCCGAACGGCTGTACATCGACGCTGGCCGGGCCAAGTACGACATCTTCCTGCACATGGTGCCCGCAGGCGGCGGATTCGACGGGTATCTGGAGTTCGCTACCGACCTCTTCGACAGCGTCTCCATCAATCGCTTGGTGGCGCGCTTGCGCGTGCTGCTGGTAGACGCAGTGGCCCGTCCTGGCACTCCCGTCCGCAACCTACGGATCCTCCCAGAAGCCGAACGCCGGCTGATTCTTGCGACATGGGCACCGGGCGCGGATCCGCTCGCTCGGCCGTCACTGGCGCATGAGGCCTTCGCCCGCCAGGCGCTACGGACACCGGGCGCCGAGGCTGTCGTCCACGGCCACCGTCGCCTGTCCTACCGCCAGCTGGACGAGGCCGCGGACGCGGTGGCGCGCCACCTGGTCGCGCGAGGAACCGCAGGACGACCCGTCGGCGTATGCCTCAACCGCGGTACGAATCTGGCGATTGGGGTGCTCGCGGTGCTCAAGGCAGGCGGGTCCTGCCTTCCGATCGACCCGTCCTACCCGCCGGAACGGATCGCTTTCATGGCCGCGGACAGCGGGATCCGGGTGGTGTTGACGGAACCCGGCCTGGCTGACCCGATTCCCGCCGGCGTCGAGAGGATTTCGCTGGCCGACCCGCCCGACGCTCCCGGGACCATACTTCCGGTGGCAGCGCCCAGTGATCTTGCCTACCTGATCTACACCTCCGGTTCTACCGGTCAGCCCAAGGGGGTCGCGATGCCCCACAGCGCACTGGCCAATCTGTTGACCTGGCAGGCACGGCGTTCAGTGGCTGGCCCCGGCACGCGGACATTGCAGTTCTCGGCCCTCAGCTTCGACGTGGCGTTCCAAGAGCTGTTCAGCACCTGGGCGACTGGCGGGTCGTTGGTGATGGTGGACGAGCAGACGCGTCGCGATCCGGGCCGCCTGTTGGACCTTATAGCGTCGGAACGGGTGGAACGGCTGTTCCTGCCGTTCGTCGCGCTCCAGCAGATCGCCGAGTTCGCGTGCGCCACTGGTCGCACGGCGGACTCGCTCCGCGAGGTCGTCACCGCTGGGGAACAGCTGATCGTGACGCCCGCGCTTCGTGACTTCTTCCGATTGCGGGCGCCGAGGGCTGTGCTGGAAAACCAGTACGGCCCGTCTGAGACACACGTAGTGACCGCGGAACGCCTGCCGGACGACTCTGCTGCGTGGCCCGAATTGCCACCGATCGGCTGTCCCGTGGACGGAACCTTTGTCGTGCTCCTGAATAGTGAGCGCGAACTCTGCCCGATCGGCGTGCCCGGCGAGCTCTACGTCGGTGGGACAGCCTTGGCCCTGGGCTACCTCGGCCGTCCCGAGCTGACCGTGGAACGGTTCGTTGACGATCCCTTCCACCCGGGGAGAGTGCTGTATAGGACCGGCGACCTGGCCCGGCATCTGCCGGACGGGCGGATCCAGTACCTCGGGCGTCTTGACGACCAGATCAAGATCCGCGGGTACCGGGTGGAGACCGGCGAGGTCGCCTCCGCGGTGCAGGCGGTGCCCGGCGTGGCTCACGCCGCAGTGGTGGCACGTGACCACGCCGGCCACCGGCAGCTCGTGGCCTACTACGTACCGGCCGCTGATGCCCTCGTGGAACCGGACGACCTTCGCCGTGCGCTGTCGAGGCGACTGCCGGACTACATGGTGCCATCGGTATGCGTGCCGGTTCCCGCCATGCCGAGAACGTCGAGCGGCAAGGTGGATCTTGCAGCCCTTCCCATTTCGAACGGCAAGGCAGCTCAGCCTGGGCAGAGGCTGGTGAAACCACAGACCGCGACCGAGCGCAGCCTGGCCGGGATCTGGCGGGAACTGCTAGGTGCGGATTCGATCGGGATCCATGACGACTTCTTCGCGCTCGGTGGGCATTCGCTGCTGGCGACACGGCTCGTCCTACGGATTCACCAGGATCATGGCGTCGAGGTCCCGCTTCACGCGCTGGCAGCGGCGCCGACCATCGCCGGCCTGGCGGCGCTGGTTGACCGGGCTGAACCGGTTGGCCAGTCACGATCCCGCGTCGACTTGGCCGCCGAGGCGGAACTGCCAGCCGACATCGTCGCGGCCAGCGAGGTGATCCGCGTGATGGAGCGTCCGGCGCATGCACTGCTTACCGGTGCCACCGGCTTTCTCGGCGCGTTCCTGCTGCGTTCCTTGCTCGACCGCACCGATGCCACCGTGCACTGCCTGGTGCGCGGCCCGGACCGGGACCGGGCCGCTGAGCGCCTGCGCCGGGTGTTGACGGGCTACGGCTTGGCAGAAGGGATCGCCGAGCATCGGATCAAGGTGCTGGCCGGCGACCTGGCGCTCTCCGGCCTCGGGTTGTCAGGAGAGGAATTCGACGATCTGGTTCGCCGGATCGACGTGGTCTATCACGTGGGTGCGGCGGTCAACCTCGTCTCGCCCTACGATCGGCTCAAGGCCGCCACGGTCAATGGCACCGAGGAGATACTTCGGCTGGCTGCCAGGGAGCGTACGGTCCCGGTGCACCATGTGTCGACGGTGGGCGTCTATGCGGCGGCGTCGGACCGGCCGATCGGGCCGGAGCACCCGATCGGCCCGGCTGATGCCCTGACACACGGCTACACCCAGAGCAAGTGGGTGGCCGAAGGGCTGATCGGGGCTGCCCGCGCCCGATCTCTGCCCGTCACTATGTACCGGCCTACCCGGATCACCGGGCACAGCCGTACCGGAGCCTGCCAGCGCGGGGACTACCTGTGGCTGATACTCAAGGGCTGCGTGCAGGCCGGGGCCGCGCCAGCCGGCGTCAACACCGCATTCGATCTGGTACCGGTTGACTACGTAGCCGACGCGATCGTCACCCTGTCCCTGCGTGGCTCCGCGGCCGGCCGGACGTTTCACTTAGCCTCCGGTCGGCTACTCCGGCTGGAGACAGCCCTCGGCTGGCTGAGATCTCGCGGCTACGCCATCGAGGCGATCCCTCCGGCGGCCTGGCGGGACCGGATCGCCTCGGACCCCGGCAATGCGGCGTTCCCGCTCGTGAGTTCGCTGGCCGAGGAGACGACCGGCGCCGGATCTGAGGGGGGTCTGATCTTCGATCCGGGTGCCACCGACACCGAACTGAGGGATTCTGGCGTCCCGCGCCCTCAGGTCGATGAGGCGGTGTTCGGCGCCTGTGTCAACTACTTCACGGGCACCGGCTGGCTGCCTATGGGGCAAGTCATCGCGTGAGAGACCGCGTTCGGCGCCGGCAACGTGCGGTCGCTCTCCCGGACTTCACTGCGCGATACCGGCGGATGGTGCGGTGCCGTCGGTCCGCGCCGTCGCCGATGCGGCAGCGGCGCGGACCGACGGCACCGGTGGCGGTCAGCCCGGCAGGGCCACCTGCGCCGGGGTCGACCGGTGGGTGGTGGTGCCGTCGCCGAGCTGCCCGAACGAGTTGTCGCCCCAGCACCACAGGCTGCCGTCGGTGGGCATCGCGCAGGCGTGGTGGGACGCGGCGAGGCTGTCCGTCCAGGTGGTGGCGCTACCGACCCGGGTCGGGGTCGACCGGTGGGTGGTGGTGCCGTCGCCGAGCTGCCCGGACGCGTTGTTGCCCCAGCACCACAGGCTGCCGTCGGTGCGCGTCGCGCACGACGAGTCGATGCTCGTCTCGACCCTCGCCCAGGTGGTGGCGGTGCCGACCTGGAGTGGGGTGGTCTGGAAGCCGACGCCCCCGCCCACCTGGCCGTACCCGTTCTCGCCCCAGCACCACAGCGTCCCGTCGGCGCGGACCGCGCAGGTGTGCACGTATCCGGCCGTCACACCGGTCCACGTGGTCGCGGTGCCCACCTGCGTCGGTGTCGCCCGGTAGTCCCGGATGCCGAGACCGAGCTGCCCGTCCGAACTGCTGCCCCAGCACCACAGGGTCCGGTCGGTGCGGGTGGCGCAGGTGTGCGCGTACCCGGTCGTGACGCTCGCCCAGGTGGTCGCCGTGCCGACCTGCACCGGGGCGGTCGCCAGATGGGGGGTCGCGCCGGTGCCGAGCTGCCCGTGGCGGTTCAGGCCCCAGCACCACAGGGTGCCGGTGGTCTGGACGGCGCAGGTGTGATTGGCGGCGGTGCTGACGCTGGCCCAGGTGGTGCCGTCGCCGATCCGTACGGGGCTGCTCCGTTTCGTGGTCGTCCCGTCGCCGAGCTGCCCGTTGTGGTTGCTGCCCCAGCACCACAGCGTTCCGTCCGTGCGTACCGCGCAGGTGGTGCTCATGCTGGCGTCGATACGCGCCCAGGTGGTGGCGTCGCCGATCCGGACCGGAGCGGTCCGTTCCGTCGTGGTCCCGTCGCCGAGCTGGCCGTAGAAGTTGTTGCCCCAGCACCAGAGTGCTCCGTCGGTGCGGATCACGCAGGTGTGCAGATCGCCTGCGGCGACCCGGGACACCGGCCCGACGGCGAGCGAGGCGTCCGGTGTGCCCCGGTCGGCAGAGCTGACGCCCGCCGTCGCCGCACCCGCCGTGAACCCGATGGCCAGGACGGTGATCCCGATGGAGGCCGCCGCCACGACGGCGGTTCGGGCTGCCCGCCGCCATCGCGTCCGTAGCCGCCCCTCCCGATGTGCGTTCATGCTCTGTTCTCCCTAGGCATCGTCGGTTTCGTAGGGTGGAGGCGGCGTTGCCCCGACAGGTCGCCAGCGACCCATCACTTCACATCGATAAAACCTTACATTGACTTACGTCAGTTCCACTCGCTCGGGATTCTGCCGACTCGCCGCTCCCTGGACGCCCGGCGCTCCTGGTGGGGTAGCGGCCGAGGACATCGAGGGGGTGCCGGAGTCGGTCGAGCGAATCATCGGTCCCCCGGCTGTCTGACGTCGGTCGGCAATCGCGAGCTGGGGCCAAGCTGGCGGGAGCAAGTCGTCCCACCATCGGCTCGGTGTTCAACGGCGCCCGCCAGGCCGATCTTCGGACCCTCGCCAACCTTCGAAGTCGGCCTTCGGGCCGAGCAGGTTCACGCCGTGGCACTTGTGCTTTCGAGCAGGGCGAATCGCCTGCACTCGACAGGCGCATCCCATCGATTGTGCGTCCGGTGAGCGCTTCATCCCTGCCCAGGTGTTGTGCGAGCCTGTTACCACAGGGCAGTAAACGTGGCTAGGGGAGCCAAAACGGTGGACACCGAGGTCAGGGGCTGTGCTGAATTTGCTGCGTTGACGACGCAGTCTCATTGACCTAGTGGGCTGCCTCCGATCGCGCGGCGCGGCGGATGTCGAGCAGGTGGTGTTCGCCCTCGTGGATGGTGTGTCGGCCGAGCCACAGCAGTGTGCGGGCCTGCGGTCGCGGCCACGGGTAGACCCCGGCGCGGGCGAGTTCCGCAGGACCGAGCACGCCGAACCGGGCGGCCAGGTCGTCGGCGGCCACGCCCAGCGCCGCCAGCACGGTCGCGGGATCCTGCTCGTTGTACGCCTCCGCCACGGCGCGCTCGTCGCGCCCCATCGGGGCGAACTCCGGCTCCTCGACGCGCAGCGCCAGCGCGAGGCGTTCGGCCTGCACGCCGAGTACGTCGCGGACGTGGCAGGTGTACTCCAGCGGCGACCACACCCCCTCGGCCGGTCGCCGGCGCACCTGCCGCACCTCGGCGAGGGCGGCTGCGTACCGCTCGCCGAGCGTGCGCAGGAGCGGCGGTAGTTCGTCGGCGGAGACGCCGGCATAGTCGAAGCCGCACTCGTCGCACCGGTCCACAGGTCGAGGCTAGCGGCGTTGCCCTCCGCCGTCATGCCCCCACGGGCGCTGCGCGGCGGTCGGGGAGGGACCCGCCCGAAAACGTGGCGGCCAGCGCCGCCGACAGCCGCCACAGTCCGGGCTCACCCGGTCGGGCGGTCGGTCCGGCGGTTCGCCCAGGACGGCGGGGAGGGCGCGGTGCGGCCGGCGCGGTACGGCCCACTGCATATTTCCCACCCGGTCCGATCGAAAGCCCGGGCAGTAACGGCCTGCGCCGCCAGGATTCTCCCGGCGGCGCCGGCGGACGTGAATGTCGTTACCGCGTGCTCGAGGGCCGTGCCGTCGATGGGCGCCCCGCAAGCGCGGAGATGCGGACGAAAGGCTCCGGCGGCCACGCTGATCGATGCGAGCGGATGTGCGGCGACGCTTTCCCGTTCACGAAAAGCGAGCGAATGGAGCTGGGCATGAGCGAGGGCAGAGGAACCGACGTGACCGACATCTTCGACTACCGTGCCGAGCGCGACGGCAAGTCACCGTTCCACCCGCCGGTCAAGTACCAGATGCTCCGCGACGAGAGTCCAGTCAGCCAGGTCAACATGTGGGACGGCAGCAAGGCCTGGTTCATCACCCGGCGGGACGACGTCCGTGCCGCGCTCGCGGACGAGCGGCTCAGCGCGGACAACCGCAGGCCGGGCTTCCCGTTGTTGAGTCGCGGGTCGGAGACGCTCACGGACAACAACCCGACATTCGCCCGAATGGATCCGCCCGAACACACCCGGCAGCGCGCCATGGTCAACGCCGACTTCACGCAGCGATCGGCGGCCCGGTGGCGGCCGCAGATCCAGCAGATCGTCGACCGGCTGGTGGACGAGATGCTGGCGAAGTCGCCGCCCGCCGACCTGGTCGGCGAACTGGCCGAGCCGCTCGCGGCGCAGGTGATGTGCCTGGTCCTGGACATTCCGTACGAGGAGGACTTCTTCCAGCGGGTCGCCTCGACGTTTGCCGACCACTACGTCGGCCAGGACAAGCTCGATGTCGCGAGCGACGAGCTGACCAGTTTCATCACCGGAATCCTCGAGGCCAAGGCCGCGAATCCCGGCCGCGACCTGCTCAGCCGCCTCATCACGCAGCAGGAGGCGAACGGCGAGCTCACCCGGGACGACATCATCGGCATGACCCGGGTGATGATCGTCGCCGGGTACGAACCGGCGGTGCACGGGGTCTCCCTCGGCCTGGCCGCCCTGTTCTTCAACCCGGACCAGCTGGCGTTGCTGCGCGACAACCCGAGTCTGATCGCGGGCGGCCTGGGGGAACTGCTTCGCTACAGCACCAACTTCCACACCGGACTGCCCAGGGTCGCCATCGGCGACACCGAGATCGGGGGACAGCAGATCAAGACCGGCGAGGCCGTGCTGGTCTACCTGCCGACGGCGAACTTCGATCCGCAGTGGTTCGATGACCCCGATTCGCTCGACCTGCGCCGGAGCAACTCCGGCAACGTGTCGTTCGGCCATGGACTGCACCGGTGTCTCGGGCAGCACGTGGTCAGGATTCAGATGGAGACCGTCCTCGAGACGCTGCTGCGCCGGATTCCGGACATGCGACTGGCCGTCGATCTGGACCAGATCCGCTTCGCGCGCGAGGCGGCCGTCTACGGTATGTACGAGCTGCCCGTGACCTGGTGATTCCCGGGGCGCCGGAGCGAGGGGCGCACGAGCGGTGAAGAGTCCGCGGTGGCTCCAGGGGAGAGAACTTCATGAAGCTTCTTCTCGGAGCCTGTTGAAGGACTCCGATCCTGCGGTTCGAGTTCGCAGTGGGCGGCGCCGGTTGCGGGCCAGGCGTCGGGTCATGACCATCACCATGGACCACTGGAGCATGGCGGCGTGGTGCCTTCACAGTCGCGGGTGGTGCGTCTACATCTGTTGATCCAGGCCAAGGTTCTCTCGACGCCCCATCTACGTGGCAGCGGCGATGTGCCGCTTGCGCCCATTGACATTCTTCCCGGCGTCGTAGCCGCGGCTGCCGGTTGCAACGGTCTCGGCCGTGCGCACCGACTGGGAATCCAGGATCGCCACCGACGGCTCGGCATGACGACCTTCGTCGTGGCGGATCTGCTCGCGCAGGCTGGTGTCCGACGGGTCCTGGCGAGGACGGGCCGTGGACATTATTCCGCCCGGCGAGCCGCGACGTAGCTGCGCCATGACCGGCAACAAGCTACAAAGACATGGTTGGCTTCCGAAGTACGGGCAGAGCTTCGTCACCAGTGCTCGTACCTGAAGGCCCCCTTTCCACGTCAGCCCGACACGTCGACGACCCGCAGGTCCGCGATCACGGCCAGCAGATCGCCTGCGCGCCGCCAACCGCCACCACGCCCGCGACAACACCCGCCCACTGGCCCTACTCGGCATCACCTGACGACTCTGCCGGGGCCCCGAGTGCGTCGGTGCGTTCGCCCAGGCAGCGGAGCCTGCGGTGCAGCTCGTTGCAGGCCGACAACAGCGCCCACGGCATGACGAGCGTCGCGCCGATGTCAGGCCAGCCGCCTCAGTAGCCGTTGACGAGGCTGGTCGGGCGCATGTCCGTCCAGTTCTCCTCCACGTACGCCAGGCACTCCTCACGGGAACTGGCATCAACCACGGTTCGCCAGCCCTCGGGCACCTCGATGTCTGCCGGCCACAGCGAGTGCTGGTTCTCGTCGTTGACCAGCACCAGGTAGCTGGCGTTCTCGTCTTCGAATGGGTTGGTCATGACATTCCTTCCATTGTCGCTGAGCGGATACGGACGCGTCGTCCGCGCCGTGTCCAGACCGTCAGGGCAGGTGATCGCGTTCTCGGGTTGCTGCTGGTCGAGGCGTGAACGAGGTCGTGTGGGCGGTGTTGGCGCGTCGGGTGGCGCGGGCGATGTTGGTGTCGCCGTTGGTGCGGTGGTAAGCCGATAGCGGTGTTACGGAGTCGTGGCGATGACGGCGGGTCCGGTGCCGGTGTGGGCCTGGTGAGGTAGGCGGTCTCGCGGCCAGCCGGCAGGTGGGTCGTCACCCGCGCCGGAGTCTCGCGCAGATCCTGCGCGCAGGCCTGCCCGACATCGGCAGACCTGCGCGCTCGGCGGCATTGTGCGCGATCAGCGTCAGGTCAGCCCCAGCGACGCTTCGGGCGAGGAGCTGAAGTTCCGTGCTATCTCTTCGAAGTTCGCGGCCATCGAGACGATGGTCTCCTCGCGGAACAGGTTTCGCTTGTAGTCAAGGCAGCCGGAAGAGTCGCCCGACGGCTCCCTGGTCAGGGTCCACAGTGCGCCATCCGGCACGGAAGACTTCTGCGACTGTGGGCCCATCATCCGCGGTATCCGGGCATACCTCAGCTCTCCTGGTGCCTCGACGTACTGCTTCTGATCGGGCAGAGCCTGGAAAACGGCCGCGGCCGCGGTGTCGGAAGCGGCCGGTCGCATCAGCTCCGGGGCCTGCCCGAATATGTGAAGGGTCGGGATTTCGTGCTTGAATGCTTCGAGGCAGGTGCGTCGGGTCCTTCCGAGCAATTCTCCGAATGATGCGCACCCGGCAATGTCAGTGCGAAGTGGCAGGAAGTTGAAAATCGGGCCGACGGTGTCCTCGAACAGCTGCCCGCCACGCCCCGGAGTGAACGTCGCGATGACCACGTCCGTGGCGCCGGTCAGCCGATGCACGAGCAGCTGGTACATCGCGACCAGCGCCATGAACCGCGTGGTGCGGTAGGCTCTGGCCATCTGGTCGATGTTCGAGATCACCTCGTTCGGTATCAGAAAGCGATGGGCTGCGGTCGACTCGGGAAGGTTCGCGGAACGCGGGATGTCCGTGGGGAGCGCCGTGAACAGAGCGCCGTCCAGCTTGCGGCGCCAGTATTCCCGCGCCGCTTCAGTGCCCGCACCGGCCCCGGTAAGCTGCCAGTCGGAGAATTCGCGGTACTGCGGTGCTTTCGGCAGGTCCGGGACGGTGTGACCTGTCCTCGCGGCGTACCGGTTGGCCAGGTCTCGGATGACCACCTCCATGGACATTCCGTCCGAGACGATGTGATGGATCATCAGCGCCAAGACCGCGTCCTGGTCGTCGAACCTGCCCAGCACGGCACGCAGGGCGGGCGTCTCGTCCGCCCCCATCGTCTCCTTCTCGACTTCCCGCCGCAGCGCCTCGGCCCGCGCCGCGCGCGATGCCTCAGGCGTCTCCGGAAAATCGCGGATCTCTACGCTCACCGGACCAGGTGGCGAGATCTCCTGGCTTCGCTTCCCCGCCGCGCCGACGATTCGCGTCCGGAGCGCCTCGTGGCGCTTGACGACGTCTTGCAGAGCGTCGCGCAGGGCAGCGACGTCGATCGGCCCGCCCGTGACCCGCCACGCATCCACCACGTGGTACCGGAAACCGAATGGCCCGTCGTCACTGCCGTGATCAAATGCGTCGACAAACTCATGATTGAGCGACAGCGGGAGCGTCTCGGTCGCGTCGATGCCGGTGACCTTAGTTGGGCTCATCCTGGCTCCTATCAATTGGTTCCGCCTGTTCCAGGAGGTACTGGTCGAGCTCGGTGACCGTGGGAAACTCAAACAAGTGATCGAGCGTGAGTTCCACACTGAGTGCCTCGTTGACCGTCTGAATCAGCCGGATCCCGCTCAGCGACTGCCCACCGAGTTCGAAGAAGCTGTCGTTGACTCCTACCTCTGCCACGCCCAAGGCGTTGGCGAAGGCGGAGCACAGGGTTTCCTGCTGTGCCGTGCTGGGGGGCTGGTAGGTCGACGAGCCGGCGAGCACCGGCTCGGGCAACGCCCGACGGTCCACCTTGCCATTGGGCGTGAGCGGGAGTGAGTCGAGCACGACGAACGCGGCGGGGATCATGTAGTCGGGCAGCACCTTTTCCGCATGCTTCCGGAGCGCGGTGATGTCCACCGCGTCAGTCCCGCCAACGACATACCCGACAAGGGAGTGGTGGCCGTCCTCGTCCTGCCGGGCCACGACGATCGCCTCGGAGATCTCCGGGTAGGTGGTGAGGGCTGCTTCGACCTCGGCGATCCCGACCCTGAATCCGCGGATCTTCACCTGGTCGTTTGCTCGACCGACAAACTCGATCATGTTGTCGGTGGTCCAGCGGACCAGGTCGCCGGACCGGTACATCCGCCTCCCGGGACCGCTGAACCGGTTCGCCACGAAGCGCTCGGCGGTCAGGCCTGGTCGGCCCAGGTAGCCGCGCGCCAGGCGTTCACCCGCGATGTAGAGCTCCCCGACCTGGCCGGTGCCGACCGGGCGGAGCCGCTCGTCGAGTACATACAGCTCGACGTTGTCCATCGGGCGGCCGACGGGCACCCTCGTTGAGGGAACGAACGGCGCGGTTACCGTTGTGGTCGTGGCGAACAACGTAACCTCGCTCGCCCCGTAGGTCGGACGCACCGTGATGTCAGGGCACGCCTTCAGCACTCGCTCGACGGCGCTCGGCGAGATGACATCGCCACCGGTCGAGACTTCACCAACGGTTGCAAGGCAGTCCGGCGCCTTGTCGGCGAGCACCCGGAACAGGCCGCTGGTGAGCTGGACGGCGGTGATCTCGTTGTCCCGAATCAGTCGCCGGAGAGTGCCGAGATCCAGGCGACCGGGCGGCGCCAGGACCAGGTGACCACCACGCAGCAGCGGAACCCAGAGCTCGTAGGTCGACACCGCGGCTGCATACGGCGCCACCATGAGCACTCGGTCCTGGCTGCTGGTGTCCCAGCACGAGTCCAAGGCGACGCTCAGCACGCCCCGGTGTGTCACGCAGACGCCGCGCGGCAAGCCCTCCGACCCCGAGGTGTGGATGATGCACGCCAAGTCTTCGGATCGTGCGTCGATGTTCGGGCCGACGACCGACCGTTCCTGCTGCGCGGAGGCTGAGTCGACGAGCACCGTCCGTTTGCTGGCCGGTAGGCCCGCGCGGCGGGCTTCCTCGTCGGTCAGCAGCACCGGCCGACCGGCGTTGTCCATGAACCGCTGCTTGGCCTCCAACGGATGGGCGTTGTGCAACGGCATGTAGACCGCACCCGCCTTGAGCACGCCCAGTGTCGCCACGACCAGCTCAGGTGACCGCGTGATCAGTACCGCGACCGGCTCTCCGGGCCGGACGCCGAGACTGATCAGCTGATGCGCCAGACGGTTGGCGCGCTCATCGAGCTGCCGATAGGTCAGCCGCACTCTGCCCCCGGACACCGCCGGCGCGTCGGGCGTCTGGGCTACTTGCCTGGCGAACTGCTCCTGGATGGACTTGGAACCCATGCCGCCTCATCTCCGTCCACTAGTTCGCAGACCAGACCTCATTCATGGAACGTACCGCCGACGCTGTTCGATTGCGCCTTCAGGACTGCGCTGTGGCCCGCCGTGCCCATCGAGGTAATCAGCAATCTGAAAGACGTGGCAGCGCTAAGGATTTGGAATACTCTACGAGGCCGTCGAAGCGGTATCAGTTCCATCTCGGCGAAACGGATCGTCTGCGGACTGGACTCCAACACGCCCTACATCTGATCGGGAGAACCGTCAGCAGCCGGAAGGATCGTGCACCGTGACACGAATCAGCAACACCGCCGAACACGACTTCCCTGCTCCGGCCGAGCCTGACCTCACCGCAGAGCAGGTTTTGGCGAGAGCCGAGGCAATGGTCCCCGAACTCATCGACCGCCAGGCAGAGGTCGAGGAACGTAGCTTCTACGCCGAGGACATCCACGAGAAATTCGCACGCAACGGCTTCTACCGTATTCTGCAGCCCCGTCGTTACGGCGGGTACGAGTTCGGCCTCGAGACCTTCGTGCGCGTCTCCGCGACCCTGCTGCGTGGATGCCCGTCGACCGGCTGGATGTACACCCTCGGGGCCATGCACACGCACATTGTGGCCACGATGTTCGGTGAGCAGGCTCAATCGGAAGTGTTCGGCGTCGGCGACTTCATCTGCCCCGGCACCGCCGTCCCCAGTGGATCCGCTGTGCGAACCGCGGACGGCGGCTGGACGATCAGTGGCAAGTGGCCTTACTGTTCCGGGGCTCCTTATGGAACCCACTTCCTGGGACATGCCCTGATCTCTGGAGAAGACGGGGCGCCTCCGACGCCCTTGTTCTTCGTCGCGCCGCGCAGTCAGTGGACGCGGTTGGACGACTGGGGCCAGCAGTTGGGCCTGCGAGGCAGTGGGTCGCACAGCATCACCATGGAAAACGCCTACATCCCTGACTACCTTGCCCTCCCCGGTGTGCAGATCATGGAGGCCGACGTCTCTGCGGGCACGCCAGGCCGGGTTCTGCACGGCAATCCGGAGTATGGCGGCGGGCCGCTCTCCTTCACGAATTTGTGTAACGCGGCCCTGGCCGTGGGCATCGCGCAGGGAGCCCTTGACATCTACGAAGGCCTCCTGCGGAGTCGATCGACCCTGGTGCCGCCAATCGTGCGCCGTCATAACGATCCCGACTACCAGTTCTGGTATGGCGACGCCGTCGGGATCATTGGTACCGCAGAGGCCGCACTGCTGAACGCCGTCAAGCAATGGCACGACGCTAGCTCTACCGGCCCCGCAGCGGTCACCAGGGAATTGGACCTGCGGATCTCGGCAATCTGCCGACACGTGATCCAGCTATGCTGGGAGGCGGTGGCGAATTACCTGATGCCGACGGCCGGCGCAAGTTCGATCCGGCACGGCGAGCGCCTTGAGCGGGTGTGGCGCGACATGTCCATGCTGCGTAGCCACGGCGGCATCTCGATCCTGCTGCCGACGGTGGCCGTGCGGGAACTCACCCGGACGCGGATGCGCTAGCGCCGCTGCCGCACGGCCAATCCAGAACAGGCCGCCGCCTCGGCCATTCGATCCAACGACAACCGGTGCACGCCCCCTCACGGCAGCACGCGGTTCCGCCAGGCAGTCAGTGAGTTTGAGCAGCGCCGATGGGGTATGCCGACGCCCTGCGACCCTGGAAACGCTGGTCCGGGTGGTGTGCGGGGAAACCGAGGGAATACTGGCCACTCTTCTCGTGGTGGCTGAGAAACTGTCCAATGTCATCATCGTCGAGCCGGCCTATGAGTCATAGGCGGTCAACCTGCGCCTCATCGGCGTGGAAGCCCGGTACGTTCAACTGAGCTCTCCACATTGGGGTGCGCGGAGTGGTTCACTGACGAGCGCGCTGCTCCCGGACTGCGGGGGACAGGTCCGCGAGTCGGCCGGTCAGCGTCGCGACGGCGGGTGCGTCGGGCATGGCTTCGTTGAACTTCGACGTGCAGTGCACGCTCACAGCCAGCAGGCACCGCCGCTCCTCCGCATCGCGAACGTCGCCTGCCACACCTCCGGGGCCACGTCGGACGCAGCCGGATCGAGCCCTACGCTCGTCGCACCGCAGCCCCAACGTCACCGCGAGGTCGCGTTGGCCCAGAAAGCACTCCGGGCGATCGTCGCGGCGCTACTACCTGTGCCGCTGAAGTTGAGCGACCGGGCTCGGTTTGTGAGCTCGAGCGGGAGAATCGGGAATGTCGGATGCAGGCCGACTTCCTGAAAAGCCCCAGCCCTCCGCGAGCCAGCGGCTGCGGGCGATGTTCGGGGTCAGCGAGTGCCGGGCCTGTCGGATCGCCGGCCAGCATTGGCCCACCTGACTCGTCGCCGAGCGGCCGCGGCCGTCCGGGGTCCTCCCCTGAGCGCCTGGATGTTCGCATTTCCGAAGACGCGTTCGCCACGGGACCCATGGGATCCTCGGTGCCGAGCGAAAGGACAGCCGCCGATGACAGCGCAAGAAGAGGTTGACAGAGCAACGGTGCTCCCCGCGCCCTCCGGCACCAGACTCCCTTCCCTGACGGCGCTGCGGACCGTGGCCGCGACCCTGGTGTACATCCACCACGCGATGTACCAGCCGCTGTTCTCCGACCAGGGCATCCAGAATGCCTACAATGCGCTCGCCCGCAACCTGGGCCCCATGAGCATCATGTACTTCTTCGTGCTGAGCGGCTTCATCCTGACCTGGTCGGCCAAGCCACACGACAACGTGAAACAGTACTACCGGCGGCGATTCTTCAAGATCTTCCCGAGCCACCTCGTGGTGTATGCCATCCTGCTGCTCCTGATGTTTGTGGCCGGGCGCGCCATCCCGTGGCCCCAAGCGGTGGTCAGCCTCCCCCTCCTGCAGGCATGGGTGCCGGACTTCAACTACCAACTATTCGCGATAAACCCACCGACGTGGACGCTGTCGGTTGAGTTGCTGTTCTACCTGTGCTTCCCGCTCCTCCTGATCCTGGTCAACCGAATCCGGCCCAGCCGACTGTGGCTGTACGCGGGGCTGGTGGCCGTGGCCGCTCTGCTCATGCCGGTGGTCTCGCGGCTGTTCCTGCCCGACAGCCCGTCGACCCCCGTCTCCGCCTCGCTTTCCTGGCCCCAGCTGTGGTTCCTCTACTATCTCCCGGTCACGCGAGTGTTCGAGTTCCTGGCCGGAATGATCATGGCCAAGATCCTGATGACGGGCCGCTGGCGAGGCGTGCGGCCGCTGTACATCGTGGTGCTGCTGGTGGTGGCGTACGTGGCGACGCTGCCGCTCAAACTGTACGAGGAGGGATACCAGGCGGTATTCATCATACCGCTCGCCCTGGTGATCACCGGCGCGGCCGCGGCGGACCTCGCCGGGCGCCGGACGCTGTTCAACACCCGCGGCATGGTCTTCCTGGGCGAGATCTCCTATGCCTTTTACCTCGTCCACATCACCGTGTTCTTCTCGCTGCAAGCTGCGTTCAACCACCAATGGGGCCTGGGCGGGATGTTCACGTCACGCCCGTTCGGTACCGTGGCCGCGATCGCGTTCCTCGTCGGCGCCTATCTGGCTTGTGTGCTCGTCGCATGGCTCTTGTATGCGCTGGTGGAGCGCCCGGCGATGCGGCGGTGGGCCCGTCCGAGGCGGGCCCGGCCAGCAGGAACTTCGTAGGCGACCGGTGATCGCCTGCCTGGTTACTGCGGGAGTGGCGCGCGGCTCCTCAGGGGCGGGTGCCGGTGGCGAGCGTGAGGCTCTCGAAAACGTACGCTCGCCGGGTCGTTGAGCGGGTTGGCGGGGTGGTCGGGGTCGGCGAGGGCGCTCCAGGCGTCCACGTCCATCCCCGGCCCCGCCGCCTGCCGAGCCGGCGCCGCGCAGCAGCTGCTCGGCGTACCCCGGCTTGGTGCCCCGCGGCCCGGAAGAAGTCGGAGACCAGAATCCCCGGCCCGGGCCGGATGGTGATCGGGCCGACGCCGAACTCCTTGACCGCGACCAGGCCGCCGGGGCGGACGACGCGGACCATCTCGGCCAGAGCGCGTGACAGGTCTTCGTGGGAGAGGTACTGGACCGCGTTGGCGCACCAGAGGGCGTCGAACGAGGCGTCCGGGTACGGCAGCGCGAGCGGGGCGCCCCTCGCGGATCTCGACCGGGCCCGCCAGGAGTCCCGCCCGCTCGAACGCGAGCGTGACGTGCTCCGACGCGAGGTCGACGCGTGCACGCGACCGCTGGGCCCCGGTCAGCTGGGCGACCTATGGCAGGAACCCGCCGTTTCCGCAGCCAGCGTCGAACACCCGCCAGCCCCGGTTGGATGCCCACCCGCCTCAGGCTTCGAATGTCGGTCATCGCGGCCGGATTGATCGAGACCCGGGTACGTGCTCACGGCGCGGTCACCATGAACGGTCCGCCGAGCCTGACTGCCCCGTTGAGCACCGTGATCCCGCCTGAGCATCGACAGCCCAGTGTGCATTGGTCTGCCGATGAGCGGTTGCGTCGGAAGCGGTCGACCAGCGTGCGGCTGGCATGCCCGACGGACATCCGAAGGGTGTAGTTCTCGGGGCGTACCCCCGACTGAGGTTCGCTGCCGCCACCGTCGTCCCGACACGGCGGTTGATGTCTCCGCACACTGCGACTTGACCGGAGCCCGAGTTCGTGATGGGCGACCTCATCCGGCCGAATCAGTCGTCAGCGCTCCGCCTGTCATGCAGGTGCCGTCGGCGATCGGACAGGCTGTCGGTCACTGCCCGAGAGAGCGGTAGCGGAGGTGAACGACGCCGTTTCGAAATCGGCGCTCATCGAGGAGCTCGAGGTTCTCACGCATGCCGGTCGGCAGCCCTGGCTTGCCCCCGCCGACGACAACGGGCAGGATGAACAGCTGGCACTCGTCGACCAGCCCGGCCTTGAAAGCCTGCGTCGCGAGGTTGGCACCTCCTACGTGGAGATCGCCGCTGGCCGTGGCCTTCAGTTCGTGTATCGCGGCGGGGTCGAAACGGCGTTCGAGTCGGGTGTCGGCAGTTGACGCTGCGGGAAGGTTCTCGGAGTAGACGACCTTGCTCGCCGCCTGCCAGGCGTTCGCGAAGTCGGCCATGAGGTCGGAGTTCGCGGCCAGAGCGGCGTCGGTCTCCCAGACGGCCATCGCTTCGTACAGTCGCCGCCCGTAGAGAAACGTGTCCACCGACCGCACGAGGTCGGTGTGGTACGCGAATACCTCGTCGTCGATTGGGAACATGTCGAAGGCGCCGCGTTCGTCCTCGATGTAGCCGTCAAGCGACACGTTCGTCACGTAAATCAGCTTTGCCATGCCTCTACCTCTCGATGATCAGCTGCGGCAGCCCGGACATTCATCAGCGTGCCGTCCAGCTCGGTGCACGCTTGGCGCCGACCCTCCTCGCTGGGTGCGCCAGATGTTCGGGAAGCCACTGGGGGATCTCCGGTCGCCTCGCCCGTCAGCCTCGTTGATGAGGCCGGTAGGTGAACCGTAGTTACTCCGCAAAATTCCCACTTGCGTGGGTTGAGTCTATCCGGTGGTGTGTGTGCGGTTTGGGGTTTATCGGATGTCGTGCGGCGGTCGGGCCGGGGCGACGACGGCGATGGGTTGACCACAGTCGGGGCAGTCGCGGACGGTGTGTGCCGGTGCCCCAGTGGTGGTCCGAGACGGGTCGGGTGCAGCCTGACCGGTGTTATTGGCGCGTGTTTCCAGGGCTTGGGACCTGTAGACAGGGCTGCAGTCAGGGGCCGGGCAAAGTCGTCAGGTGATGCCGAGTGGTGCCAGTGGGCGGGTGGTTGCCGCGGGCGTGGTGGCGGTTGGTGGCGGCGTTGTTGGTGATGCCGGCGGTGCGGGGTGCGCTGATGGCGGCGTTGCGGAGGGCGGCCGTGACTTGGGGTCCGGTGCCGGTGCGGATCTGGGATGGCTCGTCGTCGTAGGTGACGTCGTGGACCCGGTGGACCTTGATCTCGGTGGACCAGTGACCGCGGATCCGTGGCGTATGGCGTCCGGGACTGACCCTGAACCGCTGCCACAGAGCCGCCGCGGTGGCCGCGATGCCGGCTAGAGATGCAGCCTTGGCGTCGCGTCGGACGTGCGCGAATCGTGCCTGCGGCATGTACTCGTCCGCGAGCGTGGAAATCGTCGTGCGTGCGAAGCGGGGCCACCAGCTGCCGGGGCGTTCAT
Source organism: Micromonospora sp. DT178 (assembly GCF_049841695.1). Lineage (NCBI taxonomy): Bacteria > Bacillati > Actinomycetota > Actinomycetes > Micromonosporales > Micromonosporaceae > Micromonospora > Micromonospora sp. DT178. The sequence goes on along the minus strand of NZ_JBNCKV010000004.1, from coordinate 258,323 downwards.
AGATCTCGAAGTCGATCGGCACGTCCACCCAGTAGGGGTAATAGGTGCAGGCGAGTCTGGGACGCTCGGCATACAAGGCGCGTCCACCGGTCTCGTCAGTGTTGAGGGCAATCCATCGGCCGACCATGAGGTCGGCCCGCTCGGTCGCCTCGCCCTCCGCTGTCGTGTAACGGACGCCGGTTACCCGCTTGCCATCGATGGTCAGGCCGGTCACCGCGGTCCCGTCGGGCACCTCGGCACCGGCTGCCGCGGCAGCCTCGGCCAGAATCGCGTCGAGCACGTACCGGTGGGTAGATGGCCCGCAACAGCGGGCAGCCCGACTGAAGCACCAGGACCAGGAGGCCCAACGGGCGAGTCGCTCCAGCCGGGCTGACAGATGTACGACGTAGACAGGGTGTCGCTCGGGAGCTTCGCGATCCAGCAGGAGCACTCGATGCCCCGCCCGAGTCAGCAGGAGCGCTGTCGTCGCATCCGCACAAGGAGCCCCAACCACAACAGCGAGCCATCTCCATCCTGAGCAAGGGCTGGTCTGGGCGTGGTGCAGGACGACGATGGCCTGCGCGATCGCCGTCGCGCGGCGGGGACAGCAACGCGGCTTGACCAGGACCTTCCCTGATAGCCCTTGTCCGCGAAGGTACGCACGTTTGCGCTGGTCAGCGTGTCGATCAGGCTGTGGGTGCGGGCGGCGGTGAGATCGTGTACCGCGCCGGGCAGTGCAGGAGACGCCCAGACCAGCCGCCCGGCGGCATCGGCCAGGACCTGTACGTCCACCCCGTGGCGCTTGTGTCTGCCCGAGCAGTAGGGCGTTGGTCGGCGCCCGGTCGATCGGGATCAGCGTGCCGTCGAGGATGGCGTACGCAAGCCGGGCAGCCCGGCACATCGCGGTGGCGAGGCCGTGGACGCAGGCGGCGAGCAGGTCGACTGCCTCGCGTAGGTAGCACCACACGGTGCTGACCGACACCTCGAAGCCGGCCGCGAGGCGGGTGGAGGTGTCGCCGTTGCGCAGTTGTGCCCAAAGCCATCAGCGCCTGCCACTGCGTAGGCAACCATCGCCAGCGGCCCCCGACCGCGCGGCGCCGGTCGCGAATCAGCTCGTCAGGCGGGTCAGGCTGCGCGTGGACAGCGGGATGCCGACAGGACAGGTCAGCAACGAAGCTCCCGTGGGAAGTGCGCCTTGGTCGACTGCTGTCCTACCGGCAGCTTCTCCTATCCGGAGCATCGACACGCCGATGCCGCCTGCCTGGTCAACCGTCCTTGATCGCGATTAAGAAGGCTCAGCATCGTAAGTCACCGCTCGGCCGGTAGGTCAACCGACAAGAACCCAGCGACTCTTCTTTGTCTTGTTGCCCAGGTCAGGGGCTTGCCCGGGGAAGTCCGACGCCATGGAGCAGATGGAAACAGGAGCACGTCTCGTTTATCCGAAGGAGAGCAATCTGGGAGTTGCGCCGGGAGTTCGACTCCGAAACTGTAGTATCGTCGGCTCCGACAAGGTAGTATCCGCTGGCGGACGGCGAGGAATGGTGGTTCTGCATGCCGAAGTTTAACCCAATCGGGGAACTCAGGTCCCTTATCCCCGAGGCTGGACCAAAGCGAGTGTACGCGCTGGCGACCTTTATCAACATGTTTGGTTTCGGGTTGCTGGTCGTGAGCATGAGCCTGTATTTCACCCGGATCGTGGGACTGCCCGCTTCGCAGGTGGGAGCCGCCCTCACCATCGGTGTCGCCATTAGCCTGGTCAGCGGCGTCCCGGTCGGCAACCTGGCCGACCGGTGGAGTCCGGTGAAGACGGTCAAGGTCATGCTGGTGATCCAGGCATGCACGGCTACCTACTTCATTTTCATTGACAATTTCACCGAACTTGTCATCGCGGCAACCCTCGACATGCTGGCGATGAAGGCGTCCGTAGCGGCATCCGAATCGCTCCTGCGCCGGGTGGCCGGCGATGACGCGGTCAGCTTCCGCTCTCGGATGCACGCGATCCAGTTCGTCGCCATGGGCCTGGGAACTGCCGGGTGTGCCGTCGTGATCCAGATCGGCACTCCTACCGCGTATCAGGTGATGATCGCTCTCGACGCGCTCAGCTTCCTGGTCGCCTTGCTGGTTTTCACCCGGCTGCCGGACTACGCGCCACTGCCGAAGCCGGCCACCGCGTCACGCTGGGGCGTGTTGGCCGACCGGCCCTTCGTCGCGTACACGGCGGTGGCCGGCGCCATGAACCTCCAGCTCTTCATGATCAATATGTTGTTGCCGTTGTGGGTGGTCGACGCCACGAAGGCTCCAACCTGGACGGTTGCGGTGTTCTACCTAATCAACAACACCTTGATCGTCTTGTTCATGGTCCGCGTCGGCAACAAGGTGCAGACGATCCGACAAGGCGGCGTCGCGATCCGGCGCGCCGGAGTGATCCTCCTGGTCAGCTGCTCCGCGATGGGCTTTGCGAACGGACTGCCCGGCTGGGCCGCGGTGATACTCCTGGTAGCGGCCGTCTTGGTGCACACCTACGGCGAACTGTGGTACATGGCGGGCTCGTTCGCCCTCAACTTCGGTCTGCCGCCGGCGCACGCACAGGGCCAGTACATGGGCTTCCTCGGAATCGGCGCCGGCATCGGCGAGGCGTTTGCCCCGTTGCTGTTCCTCAGCTTCATCCTGACCCTCGGCAGGCCAGGTCTGATCGGGATCGGCGTGTTCTTCGCCCTGGTGGGCCTGCTGGCGCCGGCCGTGGCACGGTGGGGCGAGCGGACCAGGCCCGCATCGGAGGATTCGCCGACTCGTGAGGCCGCGCCAGCGTAGCTGAGTGAGGTGATCCGACAAGAATGGCACGCTCCGGTGACGCGATCACGGTTATGAGGCCGTTTCCAGGATGAGAGGTTCCCCCACGATCGTGGGGGAACCTCTCATGCATGAGGGTCCCCCACGACCGTGGAGGCATGGACTATGAGGATCATGTGCCATGCCGGAGAAGAGGCGGCGGTTCGACGGGAGTTCCGTGAGGGAGCTGCCCGGATCGTCCGCGAGACGAACAAGCCAATCGCCCAGGTGGCGCTGCACTGCCAGCGTGAGCGCTTCGACCACCTCGCCGAACGCGGCGCGCACAGGAGCCTGACCGTCAAAGGCAACCAGCCGAACCTGCACCGCCAACTTGCCGGCCTGCCCTGGCAAGCGGTCCCGGACGCCTTCCGCGACACCGACCGCGGACACAGCCGCCGCGAGATCCGCGCCCTCAAGGCCCTGACGATCTCCACCGGCATCGACTTCGCCCACGCCGCCCAAGCATTGCGGACCCGCCGCCGCAGACGGCGCCTGGACCAGCCGAAAGCGCTTCACCGCCGAGGCCGTCTACGCCATCACCGACCTGCGCGTGCACCAAGCGAAACCGGCACAACTGGCCGCGTGGATCCGCGGCCACTGGAACATCGATAACAAGATCCACTGGTACGGGGGTCACCTACGACGAAGACCGATCCCAGATCCGCACCGGCACCGGACCCGAAGTCATGGCCGCCCTCCGCAACGCCGCCATCGGCGCCCTGCGCCTGACCGGGGTCACCAACATCGCCGCCGCCAACCGACATCCGCCTGCGACAGCACCCGCCTGCTGGCCCTACTCGGCATCACCTGACGACTTTGCCGGGGCCCTGGCGCAAGGCCCACGGCGACGCCGAGGGCACCCCTTTCCGGTAAGTCTGGCGTGACTCTTGGTGGCGTCACCCGGCTGATCATGAACGAAGCCTTGGTTGACTGTTCCTCTTACCCCAGAGGAAATCCACCAAGGGTCTCAGTTGATCGGTGTGCCTGACACCGACGAGGCCGGCGTGCTCGGGAGGTCGTCCAGATTCCGTTATTGTCCCCTGAGTGGCCAATACGGTCAGCGCCATCTGACAAGTAGAGCACGCGTGATCGACAGTCCGCTAACCGAGCAACTCCGGGATCACCTTGCTGGCGAACAGGTCCATGCTCGTCCGGTCATAGGCGGCGTCCGCGAAGTAGACGATCACATAGCCGACCCCGGCTTGAGCGGCCTCGGTCAGCCGCTCGACGATCTGCTCGGGCGTGCCGACGAGGCCGCGGGCGAATTCGCCCAGCCAGGGCTCGAGCGCATCGGCCGGCATCAGCGGCTTGTAGTGGGATTTCAACCTCGCCATCTTGTCAGCGACGTCCTTCTCGGTCTCGCCGATGGTCACGAGGAAGAAGGCCGACCGTGTGATCGCGTCGAAGTCGGTGCCCACGTCCTTACAGTGCTGGGCCAAGATCTGGGACTTGTGCACGAATACGTCCAGGGTCGTCGCCCCGAAGTTCGTATACTGCGCGTACTTCGCCGCTGTCCGCAGCGTCTTCTTCTCCCCGGCGCCCCCGATCCACAGCGGAATCCCGCTATCCTGCATCGGAAGTGGCCGGCTGATCGCGCGATCAACCTGATAGTGGCGTCCCGCCAGGGTGGCCGTGCCGGTCGTCCACAGCTGTCGCATGATTTGCACGCCTTCATCGAGCATGCCGAGCCGATCGGCGGCACTGGGGAAGCCGTAGCCATAGCCACGCCATTCGTCCTCGAACCAGCCCGCGCCGACGCCCATCTCCAACCGGCCGCCGCTCATCACGTCGATGCAGGCCGCCATCTTGGCCAGGTACGCCGGATTTCGGAAGCCCATGCACGTGCACAACTGCCCGAGCCGCACCCTGGACGTGCAGGCCGCGAACGCGGCCATCATCGACCACGCTTCGAAGGTCGACTCATTGCTCGGTGCCGGCACGGTGTGGAAGTGGTCGCTGACCCAGATCGACTCGTACGGCCCGGCATCAGCGGCCTGGGCGATGTCACGGATCGTGGACCACTGCTCGGTCACCGGTATATCGACAAGGTCGAGGTTGCAGCCCTGAGGTAAGAGGACACCAAATCGCATATCCAGACCCTATCGATCGGCCTACCCGAATTCTTCTCCCAGCGTGTTGGGTGCTACGGCTCCATCATTGCCTGTCCCTCGATTCTGGATGTGCCGCGCGAACTGACGTGGCTCCTGGTTGGTCTGCTTTCGGCGCGCCGCCGCGAACTGGGCACCCGCTCCTGGTGTAGGCGCTGTCGTGCTCCGCGCAAGCGTTGAGTGCAGAACGGATCCGCGGCCCCGGCAGGGCTCCGGCAAAGTCGCGTGTGGACGTGGTTGAGCTGGCTAATCGGGCGACACGCGGGTTCAACCGTGGTAGGTAGGTGTGCGTACGAGTGCACCAGAAACCCCGGCCGCCATCACCCGTTCAGCGTCCGGTCCCGCACCTCGTGGAGCTCCTCGAACGCGGACAGGTCGGGCACCGTCCAGCCGTCCAGGTCGTATTCGGAGAGGCATTCGTCCGCGAAGGCCTTGTAGTCATCGATCTCACCGCTCGCGAGCTGCGCCGAGAGCAGCTCGATCCGGGTGCTCTCGTGGTTGCCCGCGTAGTTGCGTTCGTACAGTTCGTGGCGCCCGCCGAACTCGGTGCCGACGGCGTCCCACAACAGTTTCATGAGCTTGATGCGCTCGACCGCGTCGCTGCCGTCGGAGCCGCGGAGATACTGGTCCAGGTACGGCCGGATCTCCGGGTTCTTGAAGTCTTCGGCGCTGGAGTTGATGTAGATCAGGCCGCTCGCGATGTCCTGGTGGACTATCTCCTTGATTCGGGGGTAGCCGATCTGCATGAACCACCGATATGCCAGACCGTACCGAGGATTGGGCAGGACCGCGCCGTTATGCCAAGGCACCGGGTTGCGGGCCGCCGCGTCTGAGAACGCCCAGAAAAGATTGCGCCAGGCCAGCACCTCACCGATCCGTGTCTGCACGCCACGGAAATCCTTGACTCCGGTGAGCTCCACCGCCTTCGCGAGCAGGCCGGCGATGAACTCGAGTTTCACCGCCAAGCGGGTGCAGCCCTGGAACGTGAAACGCTCGGAAAAGCCCGATCGGCTGGTGAACAACTGAACCTTACCGATATTGCCATAGATAAATACGTTCTCCCACGGGATGAGCACCTTGTCCAGCACGAGGACGGTGTCGTTCTCGTCCAGCCGTGAGGAGAGCGGGTAGTCGAAGGGGCTTCCCATCAAAGCCGCACTGGCTGTGTAGGACGGCCGACAGATCAGTTTCAGCCCCGGCGCTCCCATCGGGACAGTCGCCACGAGCGCGAACTTCTTGTCCTTGACCGGCAGGCCGTAGTGCGCGATGAAGTTGTAGTGCGTGAGCGCCGAGCCGGTGGCGACCATCTTCGCTCCGCTCACGACGAGTCCGGCGTCCGTCTCCTTTTCCACGTGTACGAAGACATCACCCACCTCGTCCGGAGGGCGATTCCGGTCGACCGGCGGATGCGCGATCGCGTGATTCCAGTAAAGGACCTTCTCCTGGGACTCCGCGTACCACCGCCGCGCATTCTCGTCGAACGGCTTGTAGAAGTCCGCGTTTGCGCCGAGCGTACCGAGGAAGGCCGCCTTGTAGTCGGGGCTGCGCCCCATCCAGCCGTAGCTCATCCGGGCCCACGCGGCGATGGCCTTCTGGTGTTCGACCAGGTCCTCCGCCGTGTGCGGCGTGGTGAAGAACTTGTGGGTAAAACCGTCACTGCCCGTGTCGGTGGGCGATGTGAGCACGTTGCGCATGCCTGGGTCGTGCAATGCGTCGTAAAGCCGCGCGGTCATCCGTACTGGATTGTAGAAGGCAGGATGACTGGTCACATCCTTCACGCGATCACCGTAGAGATAGAGACACCGGTCGTCACGCAGACTTTCGATGTACTCGGCGCCAGTCATCGGCCGTGTCTTCCGCGGTTCATTCATGTTCTTCGGATCCACGATATCGTTCCTCCGAGTAGGCGATCGACGAGTGAGCATCAGGGCGTGAGAACGCTGCTCATATTGGGCGGCTGCTGCACTCGACGTGCGCCTTCTCGAATCGACAGGCGAGACGGAACAGCTCGTCCACGTAGTGGGGGAGTCGGCCTCGGCGGTCAGGCGTCGATGGCTAGCTTTTCAGACATTCGAACCTCCATCAAAGGTCGACTCGCGGCATGCCCGGAAATGACGGCCACGCCACCAATTATCCGTGACCATCCATGTAAGCGCATCTCCTGTGTTGCAGGACGCGACCCCCAACGTCGACCAAAGTGAAATTCACAGCGGCATCGGAGAAGCATCCGGACCCATCACCCGTGCGCTCTGCTCTGATTCGACTCACGTACGTCCGGCCGGAGCTTGCCAGCAAGATCCATGACGTTGTAGTCGATGCTGATCCGGTCGACGCCCAGGATCTGTGCGAACAGCTCGCACATTGCTGCTTCCTCTGGTGTGGTCGGGCCCTGGCCGCCCATGGCGTTGAAGTCGGGTGCCGGTTCGGATATCCCCGCGCCAGTCCCGCACCCGCGATGCAGAGCTCGTCCGCCACTTCTACCGGTACCGGCCAAGCGCATCGTCCAGAACGAACACCCGGGCGTCCGGCAGCGGGCGTCCGATCTGGACCGGGCCATCGCCCAGATCGGGTCCCTCCGTCGCGTCCCCGGCTGTGGCATGCACAGTGGTCTCGGCCGGCCCGTACGCGCCTGTCACGCTGCAGCCAGATACCGCCGACCGCGCCGCCCGGAGTACCGGCGCGGTCGACGCCTCGCCCGCCAGGACGACTGTCTGCGCGACCGGGAACGCCTCCGGGTCGGCCAGTATCCCTGTCATCGCCGTCGGCGCCGTGCTGATCAGACTTCCCGGCCAGATGCTCTGCGCCTGTGCCAGAACATCCCGCACCACCTCCACATACCCACCACATGTCAGTGGTCAGAACAGCTCGGACAGCGACGCGTCGATACTCAGCGACGTGGTGGAGAGGAATCGGCGCAGCCGGTCCGCGCCGAACCTCGAGGCCGCCCAGGACACCAACCACACCGCCGGACGGTGTTCCCCGACAACACCCTTGGGTCGCCCCGCCGACCCCGACGTGTAGATCACTCATGCCGGATGCCATAGCCGCAACGGTCCGAATCGGTCTACGTCAGACACGCCGGTCCCAGGCAGATCGGCGACGGTAGCTTGGACTGCCGGGTCATCCACTACGACCACCAGTTCGCCGGGCACGGTCGCGGCCATGGTCCGCAAGATGAGGATGACAGCGGGAGCGGCGTCGCTGAACGTGAACGCGATGTGATCGGCGGGACAGGCCAGGTCGATCGGGCAGGTAGGGCAGCGCCGGCCCTGAGTACCTCCAAGACCGCGACGGTCTGCTCCGCGGACCGTTCCATCGCGACCGCGACCAGCCGCTGTGGCCTGGCTCCACGCATCTTCAGGTACTGGGCCGGACGATTCGCCCGCACGTCCAGCTCCGCATACGACAGGGACGTGGTCTCAGACACCACTGCGGCCACCTGGGGAGTCCGTGCCGCCTGCGCTGCCAACAGCCCACACAAAATCCCCTCCGCTGGGTGGGGATTGGACGTTACCTGGCCATTGATGCTCGGTGTCACGGTCGCCCGACTCCTTCGCACTCGGCCTTGATTGGGCGTTGGGGCACATGTCGAGAAGCCACTCGCGCTTGTCACTGTCGCAGGCCGACCTCCGCGATGCACCTCCAAAAAAGCCGAGTGAATCGGCAAATTGAGCAAGTTTGAAGTAGACCGCTGGGGGGCGCCGCTGTCAGCATGTACTCGCTGATGCGACGATTGGGGGGACCGAAGATGGCGGAGATCAGTCGCCGTGGGCTTTTTGCAGGTGCGGTTGCCGGGGGGATCACCCTCGGGCTCAACGGGAATAGCGCAAGTGCGGCACAGCCGGACACCCACGCAGGATCATTGTTGACCGGGAATTGTGCGCCGCCTCCTGCAGCGGTGGCAGTCGGTAGCAATGATCCGCGGTATCCGAGTCTCATCACCCCCTGGAACAGGCGATTCCAGGGAAATCCTCAAAACGTACACCTCGTGCGAACGGCAAAGCAGATTGCCGATGTTGTCAGCGATGCTGTCGGAGCGAACAAGCGAATTGCGGTACGCAGCGGCGGGCATTGCTTTGAGAACTTCACCTCTTCTCCTGACATCCAGGAACTGATAGATCTTTCGCAGATGTCGGATGTCTACTACGACCCCAAGCGGCGGGCGTTCGCCGTCGAAAGCGGCGCAACACTCGGCCAGGTCTACAATGCCCTCGTCAAAGGATGGGCCGTTACCATCCCAGGAGGAATTTGCCCCGGCGTGGGTGTCGGCGGCCACATCGCCGGCGGCGGCTACGGCTTCTTGTCGCGCCGGTACGGTCTCGCGGCCGACCACCTGTACGCTGTGGAAGTCGTGGTCGTCGACGGATCGGGAAAAAGTCGAATCGTTGTCGCAACGCGTGACCAGGGAGATCCCAATCGGGATCTCTGGTGGGCGCACACCGGTGGCGGAGGCGGAAGCTTCGGCGTCGTGACGCGATACTGGTTGCGGTCCCCGGGTGTGAACTCCAACGACCCCGCCGAACTGCTGCCTCGAGCGCCCGCAACCATGATAAGAAGGTCACTCACGATGACCTGGGAGCAGTTGACCAGCGCATCGTTCTTGAAATACTTCCGAAACTATTGCAACTGGTACGAGCAGAACAGCGCCCCCGATTCTCCGAATGCCAATCTCTGGGGTGGGTTCTTCGCTTTCCACCAGTCGGCGGGGCCAGTCGGCTTTATCGTGGGTGTCGACAGTGGGGTGCCGGGCGCCCAGAGTCTCATCGACGCACACTGCGAGGCGGTCATGTCCGGTGTGGGAGTGCAACCCGTGGCGGACAACACCGAGTTCGCGCCGTACCTGGACGACCGGAACTGGCAACACCAGCCTTATGCGCGTTCCAAGGACAAGGCCGCCAACCTGCGCAAAGGATATTCGGACAGTCAAATTGCGACTATCTATCGTCATCTGACTGACCCAGAGCCCACAAATGCGGGCGCGGCGTTTACCATGTCCGGGTACGGCGGCAAAATCAACGCAGTGGCCCCAGGTGCGACCGCGACGGCAGATCGGGACTCGGTCCTGCGGGCATACTTCACGGGTGGCCGATGGAACGCGGCCGCCGATGACGCGAAGAACATCAAATGGATTCGCGAGCTCTACCGCGACGTCTATTCGGAGACTGGCGGGGTTCCGGTGCCGAACGCGATAAATGCCGGAGGTTACATCAACTATGCGGACGCCGATCTCGCCGACCCGGCCTGGAACACGTCGGGGACGTCGTGGGCGGAGCTCTACTTCAAGTCCAATTATCCGCGCTTGCAGCAGATCAAGAAGCGATACGATCCCCAGAATGTGTTCCGCCATGCTTTGTCGATCGTGCCGATGTGAACGTCCGGTATCGGAAGCAGGAACGCGTCGCCTACGTGATCCTGGACCGGCGACATGTGCTGAACGCGATGATCTGCGTACGCATTGCCGAGATCTGGGACGACTTCGAAGTCGATGACGACATCTGGTCGGTGTGCAGTCCGGAGCGGGGGAGCGGGCCTTCTCGGTAGGGCAGGATCCAAAGGAGCTGGTGGCACTGGCTGAACTGGGCTAGGCCGCTCCGTCCACTCTCGGCAGCCGGGGCAAGCCGGGCTGGCCCCGGCTGCCGAGCGGTTCGGTCCTGTCAAGCCGCGGGTGCGCCCTTGGCGGTGGTTGCGAGCTGGCCTTGGCCTGTGACGTCATCGTCGCTTCGGATCGGTCGGACCTTCGGACCCACCGAGGCCAGGCACGCTCCGATTCCTGGGGCGGGCGGGGTCCTTGGCTGGCCCGGCAGGTGCCCTACCGGTCGCTATCGGGCATCTGATCACCGGTCGCCGTTTCGACGCCGCACGCGCCCACGAGCTGGGGCTGGTCAACGAGGTGTGCCCGCCGCCGAACCCGACGCGAGCGTGACGAGCTGCTTCGAAGATATCCTCCCTTCTGCCGGCGCGACAGTTTCGGTCGGAGATCGGCGCCGTTTGAACGGGGTGCGCACGCTGCCACGGGCGTCTGATAGCCCTTGTCGGCGAAGGGCATCACGTCCGCGCTGGTCAGCGCGTCGATGATGCTGTGGATGCCAGCGGGGGTGAGGTCGTGCGCCGAGCCCGGCAGCACCGTTGGGGGGCCAGGTCCTCGGCGACCGCTGCGAGCAGGATGATCGTTTTCTGCACGTAGCGCCAGGCCGTGGCGACACCGATCTCGAACCCGGCGGCGAGGTGTTACAGCTGGCTCGGTCCACGGCGACATCGACCCGACGCGCTGCAGGTGGGCCAGGGCGAGCAGTGCCTGTCGGCACGGACCGAGACGCCGCCACCGGGATCGACGCCGATTGCGGCGCGCTCGGATGAGGTCAACGAGGTGGTTCAGAGTTCGGCTGGACAGCGAGATCGTAGAGGGGTGAGACAGGCAGGCGAGGCCCCCGTCGGGGCTTCGGTGGTCGACTGCTGTCCTACTGGGAGCCTCGCCCTCATCGAGCTTCGGGCTCGCCACACCCGCCTTGCGGTGCAAGATCAGGTTGGAAAGGCTCATTAGTCGGGACGTGCCCGTCGGCAATGCCGAGGCGGCCGAATCGCATCTCCAACAATGCGGGAGCCGCGCCACACAGCTGAGCCGTAAGCCCAGCAAACTCGAAGTTGCGGCCAGTGCCGCGCTGCTGAGACGCTTGCCGGAGCTAGCTTCTTGTAACCGTAGAATTGGCCCGCAATCATAATGATGGAGGGTTAGTGTATGGCCACGAAGACCCGTATCAGCGTGTGGCTGAGTGATCCTGCCAGTTACAAGATGGCAGATCAGCCAGACATCGCGGTGACCGCTGCCCGCGAGTTCAACGAGAAGCACCCGGAATATCTGGTCGAAATCAAGGCGCACGACTTCTACACGATGCCCGGAATCGTGGCCCAAGCCGCTGAGCAGGGAGATCCGCCCGATGTCGCGGAGTTCCACTTCACTCTGACGCGGACCATGATGGACGCACTCGGAAGCGATGGTGCGCCCCTGTTCACGCCCGTCGGGCGAGCCATCGCGGGGCGAACCGAGATTCTCGGTGAGCCGGTCGTGCTCGAGAGCATGCTGCCCGCGGCGCGCGACTTCTTCAGCTACGCCGGCGAGCTGATATCCATGCCCCGGACGGCGTCCACCCTGGTGTTGTACGCCAACATGACTATCCTCAACCGTGCTGGTGTGACCAAGCCACCGCGCACCTGGCGCGAGGTGGAGGCCGCGTGCGAGGCGGTGGCGAAGCTCTCCGATGGACCATCGCACGGTATCGCGTGGCCGAACTGTTACTGGTTCTTCCTTCAGTCGGTCGCACAGCAAGGCGGGCTGATCGCGGATCACGACAACGGCCGGTCCGCGCGGCCGGAGAAGGTTGACCTCGCCTCGAACGAGATGATGGCCTATGTCGAGTGGTGGCAACGCCTACACCAAAACGGCCACTATCTGTACACGGGAGTAATAGGGGACTTTCCTGGCTGCTTCGAGGCATTCGAGAACCAGGAGGTTGCGCTACTCATCACGTCATCCGTCGATGCCACGCATCTGATACAGCGAGGCGAGCGGCACGGATTCACCGTCGAGGCCAGTCGTATGCCGTACAACGACGAGGTTCCTTTCGCGGGCAACAGCCTAGGCGGGTTCTCGCTCTGGCTTGCCTCGGGCCTCAGCAAGGAGAAGCAGGACGGCGCACTGGCCTTCATGCAGTACCTGAACAACCCGCGCAACGTCGCGGAGTGGGCCAAGCTCCACTGGCGCATTCCAATCACCAAGCCGTCGATCGATGTCCTCGCCGCCGAGGACTGGTTCGATCGCAATCCCAACCTTCAACCGGCCAGTGAGCAGGCCGAGGAAACGGACGGCTCGCCAGCGTCGCTCGGGCCTCTCATGGGGGACCACGCCGCCATCGTCGGCAAGTTGACCTCCGCGATGCATGACGTGCTGCTCAACGGCGCCGATCCAGTCGCCAGGTTCACCAATGCGAGCGAAGAGGCTCAACAGATCCTCGAAGCTTACAACTCATACTGCGACGGGCCACCTCGTCGGACCCCTCGTGATTACACCGTCAGCATTTGAGTTCATCCCCCAGCCGGTAGCAAACCCAGGGCTCATGACTGAGCCTTTGCCTTCGTCAGCGCTGGTCTTCGATGGTCTGTCAGACGGCGCAGCAGGCACCCCGAACCTCACCAGCGCGGGATCACGCCATGGTGACGTGCCGCGGTCAGGCCCCGACGCGCCGGCGTTCTGGGCACGGCACTTCGACATTTCAGCAACGGGTCCAAACTCGACCGGCCGCGCCGCGGCCCCGATCAACGAGGGAAGTCAGCATCGATGATTCTCGAGGACCAGTACTTTCTTGGCTACCGGAGCGCGGAGCACGAGCGGCTACGGGAACAGGCGGAGGACTTCCGCTCCGAGGCGGCCTGGTTGTTCGACCAGGTCGGACCGCTCGACGGTAAGACCGTCGTGGAACTCGGCGTGGGACCCCGTGGCTGCCTGGACGAGTTGGCCGAACGGGTGGGGCCGGCCGGAACCGTCATCGGCGTCGAGCGCGAGGCGGAGTCGGTCGAGCTCGCGCGCAAGTTCGTGGTGGACCGCACGCTGGACAACGTCGACGTCCGGCACGGCGATGCGCGTGCGACCGGCCTCCCCGGCAACAGCTTCGACCTCGTCACCGAGCGGCTGATCCTGCACAACGTGCCGAGGCCTGAGGAGATCGTCGCCGAGGCGGTACGGCTGGCCCGCCCGGGAGGATGGGTCGCGTTCCACGAGGGCGATCGGGTGGGGCAGGTGTGCGACCCGCCCGCCGAGTCGTGGACCCGGCTCATGGATGTCCTCAAGCGGTACGCCGACCGCAACACGATCGACCTGTTCGTCGGCAGGCGGCTGCCCGGCCTGCTCCGCCGCGCAGGCCTCGTCGACGTGCAGGTGCGACCCGTCGTCTACATCGACCACGAGCCCGGACACCCGCGGCGTGTGGTCCTCGCTGACTTCGCCGAGAACCTGCGTGACCGGCTCATCTCGAGCGAGTTGATCACCAGAGAAGAGTTCGACGATCTTCACGCGGCGTTGCGCCGTCACCTCGTCGATCCGGGCACCACCGTGATCTCGCACCTGTACGTCCAGGCCTGGGGCCGCAAGCCCGGGTGATCGCGTCGTGGTCCAGCGGAAGCCCGCCCACGGCGGCCCCGCTGGACCATCCCGGGCGCCCAGCACGCTCGAAGATGCCCACTGGCGACGTTTCGGCTGGACTGAGGGCGCGCGCTGAAACCGGAGGAGGAGCTGCCACCATGACCACGCCGCTGGAGAATCTCTCCACCGAGACGCGGACGTTCCCACCACCGCCTGAGTTGGCCGCCGATGCCAACGCCACGGCGGACACCTACGACGACGCCGCCCCCGACGCGCCGGCGTTCTGGGCGCGGCACGCGGAGCGGCTCACGTGGGTGAAGAAATGGGATCAGGTCCTCGACTGGAGCAATCCGCCGTTCGCCAAGTGGTTCATCGGCGGTGAGCTGAACATCGCCTACAACTGCGTGGACCGCCACGTCGAGGCGGGCAAGGGTGAAAAGGTCGCCATCCACTGGGAGGGCGAGCCCGGCGACACCCGCACGATCACATATGCGGACCTGCTCAAGAGCGTCAGCCAGGCGGCGAACACGCTGACCGAGCTCGGCGTGACGGCCGGCGACCGGGTGGCCATCTACCTGCCGATGATCCCGGAGGCCGTGGTCGCGATGCTGGCCTGCGCCCGCATCGGCGCCACTCATAGCGTCGTCTTCGGCGGATACTCGGTGGACGCGCTCGCCACCCGGATCCAGGACGCGGGCGCGAAAGTCGTCATCACCGCGGATGGTGGTTACCGGCGCGGCCAACCGTCGGCGCTCAAACCCACCGTTGACGACGCCGTCGCACGATGCCCGAGCATCGAGCACGTGCTGGTCGTCCGCCGCACCGGTGAGGACGTCGCCTGGGGCGAGAAGGACCTGTGGTGGCACGAGACCGTCGAGCAGGCGGACGACAAGCACGAGCCGCAGGCATTCGACTCCGAGCATCCGCTCTTCATCCTCTACACCTCGGGCACGACCGGTAGGCCGAAGGGCATCCTGCACACCAGCGGCGGATACCTGACCCAGGTCTCGTACACCCACTGGTCCGTCTTCGACCTCAAGGTCGAAACCGACGTGCACTGGTGCGCAGCCGACATCGGCTGGATCACCGGGCACTCGCACATCGTCTATGGTCCACTCTCGAACGGCGCGACCCAGGTCATGTACGAGGGCACCCCGGACACCCCGCACCACGGCCGGTTCTGGGAGATCGTCGACAGATACAAGGTCACCACCCTGTACATCGCGCCCACCCTCATCCGCACCATGATGAAGTGGGGCGACGACATCCCGGCCAAGTACGACCTGTCGTCGCTGCGCGTCCTCGGCAGCGTCGGCGAGCCGATTAACCCCGAGGCCTGGATGTGGTACCGCGAGCACGTCGGCCACGACAACGTCCCCGTCGTGGACACCTGGTGGCAGACCGAGACCGGCGGGATGATGATCTCGCCGCTGCCCGGCGTGACCGCCGCGAAGCCCGGCTCGGCGATGACCCCGCTGCCGGGCATCTCCGCCGACGTGGTCAACGACGAGGCCGAGTCGGTGCCGAACGGCGGCGGCGGCTACCTCGTGCTACGCGAGCCATGGCCCGCGATGCTGCGTACCATCTGGGGCGACGACGAACGCTTTGTCGACACTTACTGGTCCCGATTCGGCGCCGGCGCCAATTCCGGCGACGAATGGATCTACTTCGCTGGCGACGGCGCGAAACGGGACGAGGACGGCGCGCTGTGGCTACTCGGCCGGGTCGACGACATCATGATCATCTCTGGCCATAACATCTCCACCACCGAGGTCGAATCCGCGCTGGTATCGCACCCTGCGGTCGCAGAGGCGGCCGTGGTGGGCGCGTCCGACCCTACGACCGGTCAGGCCATTGCCGCATTCGTCATCGCCCGCAGCGACGTGGACACCGCTGACGAGACCGGAGACCAGCTCAAGGTCGACCTGCGCAACCATGTGGCCACGACCCTCGGCCCCATCGCGAAACCCCGCCGGATCACGTTCGTAGCCGAACTGCCCAAGACCCGCTCCGGCAAAATCATGCGACGCCTGCTGAAGGACGTCGCCGAGAATCGCACGCTGGGCGACGTCAGCACGCTTCTGGACTCGGCGGTCATGGATCTGATCAGGGCGGGGTCCGGAACGACGGAAGACTGATCCTGGAGCCTTTCGCGTCAGCGCGGCCCCGGCTCGACCGCCACACGATCAGGGCAGGGGGACTGCATAGGATTCGACTTCGGCGATCAGGCCGTCGCGAAACGTGAAAAGGTCGTTGTATGCGAATGTGAAAGGCCCGGCCTCACGGTGGCGGCCGACACCCGTGCCCGTCGCCACGACGACGTCGGGCCCCTCAATCGTCCGCTCGACGGTCAACTGAGGGCTGCCCTCGAACGCCGGATTCTCGATCTCGTCGTCGAACTCTCCATACCCGAGGTCGTGCGCACGCCGTGGGCGCACCACACGACATCGTCGGTCAGGCCTTCGAAATCACCCCGTGGTCACTGTCGCCGGAACCACAGGGCTCCGGCAAAGTCGTGGGTGTGCCCCGGCTTGGGATGACTGGTGGAGACGCGCCCTTGTCGGTGGCGGCAGGGCGGGCATGACGGTTCAGAAGATCATCGAGGTCTTCGAGGCTTGTTGATCTGTCCGAAGTGAGCCCCTGCCCGCGCCACCATAGTCGCTGATCTCTGCCCAGTGGTGTCAAGCGCCTGGTGTCGTCACGCCCGACACCGGCGGATTACCTGCGGCGCTGGCTCATCTGCCGGATCCACGCGCTCGTCGTGGTGTGCGGCATCGCCTACCGGTCGTGGTGAGCGCAGCGGTCTGCGCTGTCGTGGCCGGAAACCACCGGGTGGCCGTCGCCGCCCAGCGGGTCGATGTCAGTCACGGCGGCGGCTACCGCTCCTACACCCGCGATTGCCGAGCTGGCGATGCGGGTGGGGTCGTTGACGGGCCGTGGGTCGACGACCTCCCGGCCGTGACCGTGATCGCTCTGGTGTATCGATCCTGACCGCCGGCCGTCCGAGGCGATGATCCGCCGGCTGCTGCAAGCTCTGGACCCGGACCTGCTCACCGCGGCCATCGGCGCCTGGCTCGCCACCGGGGCCGCGACCGGGCGACGAGCCGCGATAAGAGCGATCGCGGTCGACGGCAAGACTTTGCGCGGCTCACGAACCACCGACATGACCGCCCGGCACGTCCTCGCAGCCTGCGACCAGGACAACGGTGTCGTCCTCGCGAGCACTGACGTCGACGGCATGACCAATGAGATCACCCACTTCCCGCCTCTGCTCGACCAGATCGGCGACCTGCGCGAGACCGTGATCACCGTCGACGCGCCTCGGTGGCCCGGCAGGAGGGCCGGCAGCGCGACCCGTGGCCGTTGCACTGCCAACGCGATCACGTCGCCTACCTCGCTGAACGCGGCGCCGACTGGATCCTGACCGCCAAAGGCAATCAGCCGCCCGCACCGCCAATTGCCGGCCTGCCCTGGCGGGCCGTGCCGGACGCCAGCCGCGAACACGGCCGTCGGCTTGGAGTTGAGATCACCCGCCATGGTCGGAAACGACGACCATGTGGGACCGGCCGGCGTCGGGCGTCCCGGAGCTAGTCACCTCGACCGCGTCGGGTGCTGTCGCGAGCGTGGCCCGATCGACCGGATTGCTTTCGGTGACGGTGCGTGCCGGCAAGCCGGCGGCGGACACCACAGAGGTGCCCGCCGTCGCGAGGAATCACGATCGCACTAGCGCCACGATGCGGACGGGACGGAGATACAGATCAAGTGTCCGATCCCGGGACCGTCCACGCTCGCCGGCACCTCTGCCAGGCCACCACCCCCGTGGGCACCGATGGTGAGACAGCGGGACTGCTGCGAGCCATATCGGCAGTCCCGGATCCCCGCGACCCACGCGGGGTGCGTTACCCGCTGACCGGCCTCCTCGCGGTCGCGGTGTGCGCGGTGCTGGCACGGCGCGTCGTCGTTCTCCATGCCTGGTCGCTCTACTCCGGACGGTTGCGCGGGCAGTTTCCCAGGCCTGGTCGCTCTACTCCGGACGGTTGCGCGGGCAGTTCTGGTAAACGGCGAGGCGCCACTGCCCGTCGCGCTTCACGAGAATCCATGAGGCGCGGATCGCGGCCTTCTCGGGCAGTTCCGTCTCCCCAGCCGGAATGACGCCGCCCTGGGTGATCAGTGCGACCACACCGGTGCCGAGCGGCTTGATGTCGATGGGTTGCCCGATTACCCGGGTGCCCTTGTAGGGGCCTGCGAATGCGGTCGCCATGAACTGCTGGATTTCCGCGCGGCCCTTCTTGTATACGCCGGGTAGGATGAGCGTCCCGTCCTCGGTAAACAGATCGGCGAAGCCCTCGGTGTCGTGCGCTGCCCACGTCCCCATCATGCGGGCGGGCAGGGCGGCGATTTCGGCCTGGTCCGCCGCCTGAGCCGCAGTCTGGTCCGCGGTCTTGGCGCCGGTAGGTGCGGAGCTCTTCGTTGTCATGCCGTTCTCGCTTCCGTGAGGATGGTGGCGGCTCGTTCGGCCGTAGCGTGGTGCGCGGACCTCGGTGTATTCGGGCACAGACGGCGGCCGCCGACGTTACGACAGTCGCACCGCGACCGCATCGGTGCACCTTCGGTATTGCCGCGCTCAGTGGTGCCAGGTATCGCCCAGCGCATCCCGCAAAGGTGCGACACCGAGTTGCGGGGAAAGGAGATGAGAATTCGGCTGGCGGGCCGACCGTCCGACCGACCGAGCCGCGGCCAGCAGTGCCTCGACCGGGTGCGAGCACCGCGTCCTGGCCGTCGACCAGGCCGGGCACCGCGCGCGGGCGCGGCAGCTCGAGCGCCTCGTACGGATCGGTCTCCACCCCGTCGAGGAGCTACTCCGCCCGGGGGTCCCGGTCGGCGCACAGCCGTCCTCATCGGACTGGTGCCCGGCCGGCAGGTGGGCGGGCGCCGGGTCACCGCCGGCGCAGCGACTGTCAGGGCATGTCGCCCATCAACTACGGGGCGATACCTGACCGAGGCCCGGGGAGCCGAAGCCGCATGGAGCCCACATCCCGCCCGACCGGGCTCGGCACGTGCGACGACTGCGGGTTCGCCCCGTTCAGCGACGACGTCTCCACATCGCGGGACACGGCGTGGGCGAAGGTACGCGCCCGGATCGAAGGGACCGCGCTGGCCGCCGAGCAGTTGGCGGGGTGAGGGCCGGCCGCTGATCCCCGGCGCCGTCACTCAGTGCCCGCGTTGCTCCTGCTCTCCCGGCGCGCGCTCAAGCAGCTCCGCGTACGCCACGTCCAACGCGGCCGCCGCCGGCACTGCGAGATCGGGCTCGATGCCGGTGCCCTCCCAGTTGCCGCCCGTGATCGGATTGATCGAATAGGCGTGCGGCACCGCGATCTCCATCGTCGGCGTCAGCGCGAAGATGGTGGCGAAGTTCGCTCCGCCACGCGTCGTCTCGCCGACCAGCCTGGCACGGCCGCGCACCTTCAGGTTCAGGCAGAGCTCCTCGGCGCCGGAGAACGTCCGGTCGCTCGTCAACACGTACAGCGGGCGGTCGAGGTATCGCTCGCCGGGCAGCCACGCCAGGCTCCAGAACTGCCGGGTCTGGCCGGTGACCCGGTCGTAGATGTTGTTGAGGTGTGTCGGTTCGGCCGGAAGGAAGTAGCTGCTCCACAGCGCAACGCCGTCCGGTGAGCCGCCTCCGTTTCCACGCAGGTCGAGGATGAGCGCGTCGGTACGCGACACCAGCTCCATCGAGCCGACGATCGCCCGGCCGCCGTCCGTGGAGCCGCTGATGCGGCGCACGTCCAGGTATCCGATGTTGCCCTCGAGGACCTCGACCCGGCGGATGCTTGCTTTGGCGGGAGGGCGCTCGTCACGCACCCGGACCCACAGGTGCGCGTCCGGGCACACGTCGAGCAGGTCCTCGGTGAGGCGTCTGGCCAGCGTCGACTCGTCCAGACCGTCATACGCGCCGGCGGCCAGCCGCTGCCGGAGTGTCGTGGCGGCCGCCTCCGCTCGCTCCGGGAAGACGTACCTGTCCCGCAGCAGCTCGATCGCTCGCTCGACCGGGCGCACGCTCGCAGTGCCGGCTTGGGTGACGATCATGAGAGCTCACATTCGTCGAGGTGGGTGGTCGTCGCCACGGTTCCGTCGCCGCGGCCCGGCCGGCCCGGGGCGTCGGCCGGGGCAGTTCGCAACAGTGCGCGGCTGACATGCGCGATCGCGCCGAAGCGCAGTGTCGCGTGGTGCTCCGGGGCCATCCGTCGGCCGGTTGGGGTGCCCGGGGGAAGCAGGCGCTCCCGGCGGAAGAGCCTTGTCGTTGCGATTGGTACGCCGGTCTGCCTACTGAGATCTGAGATACGCATCAGGCTCCCCGCTGTCGACAGCACTGCCAAACCAGTGCACGGGTCGGGGTGCACGTTCGTCACCTTCGGTTTTGCGGTTTGCGCAACCCCTCCCGGCCTGCGGGGACGCACCGGTACCCGCCGGCGGCGCCGCATCGTGGCGGCCAGCCCGGCGCCGGCAAGCAACACGCCGGCGACCACCGCGAGCGCCGGACGGCCGGCCGTCGCGGAACGCGGCGCGGTGCGGTGCGGTGCGTGGAGTCGGGCAGGCGGTTCTGCAGCACGGCGCCGATCAGCGCGGCACCGAGCGCGGCGCCGGCCTGCACGGCGAGGCCGGCCAGGAGGAGGATCCGGCCACCCACCCGATCGGCGAGCCGGCAGGCGACCGGTGCGACGGCAGCAGCGGCTCGGCGGCCCGCCGATCCCACCACACGAACAGCGCGAGCAGCGCCACGCCAGCGACGAGGATGTGCGGGACGCCGACCGGTCCCAGCACGCGGCCCCACGCGTAGCGCTGGCCTTCGACGAGGCCGTACACGATGGCCAGCAGGCCGTACGTCAACGAGAGGCTGACCGGATCTCGTCGAGGGCGAGCGGACGGCGTCCTGCCCCCGGTGGCGAGCGCGACGCCGACCGCGTCGAACCGGTGCGCCCGGGCCGGCCGCACGCGGGGCAGGTGACGTGCCGCGAGCAGCTGCCCGGCGAGACCCACCGGCACGTTGAGGTGGAAGACCGACTGCCAGCCGGCCTCGGTGTCGAGCAGGCCGCCGAGGGTGGGGCCGCTGACCGCGGCGACGTCGGCCACCGCGGTGAAGATGCCGAAGGCGGCGCCGCGGCGGTGGGCGGGGAAGACGGCGGATATCAGGACCAGGGCCTGTGGCAACGCTCGGTGTTCGCGGCGAAGGCGGACGCGGCGGCGAGGGCGGGGCGGGTAAGCGACGGGCTGCTGCGGTAGGAGTCGTGGCGCGCCACGATCCGGTCGCACTTCGTCCGGTCGTTCCGTGGCCAGCCCGCCTGACGTGGTCGGGGCTGGGACCGTTGACCTCGTCAGGTCTGAGTCAGGTCGGACCGCTCACGCGGCGGAGCGGCCCGACGCGGCCCTGGCGCCGATCGACGACACCGCGCCCACCCGCTCCTCGGCCACCCGGGCCAGCGCGAGCTTGCGCTGGTCGAGCAGCGCCAGCAGCACCGGAGGATCCATCGCGCGGACCGGCTGCAGGTCGACGTCGGCGTGCACGACGCCGTCGCCCCGCATGTGCAGGGGCCCGCAGGTGGCGACGCAGACGGTCTGGTCGCCGTCGCCGGCGTCCACATCGGCGTCCGGTTCCCCGTTGACCGACTGGGCGAGGACGAACCATTCACCCGGCGGTACGGAGTCGAGCTGGTACGGGCCCGGGCGCGGCAGGATCGTGCAGCGCACCGGTTGCCCTTCCGGGATGCGGTCCGGGAACAGGCCCAGGAACACCGGGCTGTCCGCGTGCGATTCGGGCGCCCGGGCGCGGCCGTGCACGCGGGCGTTGTGCGGGTGCCCCATCCGGTAGTCGGGGTCGGTCGCGATCTGCGCGGCGAAGCCGGCCAGCCGGCGGTACGTCGTGGGCGGCATCCCCACGCTCCGGGTGAATCGGGAGCTGAACGTGCCGACGCTGCTGTATCCCACCCGCATGCTGATGTCGGCGACCTTCAATGAGGTGGAGACGAGTAGGCGCTTGGCGCGCTGCAGGCGCAGGGCGGACAGGAAGCGGCCCGGCGTCACGCCGGTGACTTGCTGGAAGACCCTCGTGAAGTGGAACTTGCTGAGCATGGCGGCGCGGGCCATGTCGTCGACCGTGAGTTGCTCGCCGAGCTTCTCGTGCATGGCGGCGATAGCCCGCCGCACAGCCTTCTCGATTGGATCGTCCACAGCGGTTCCCCCGATGACCGGCAAATGTCGTCATGTTGACACTGCATAGCGGACGGCCCTGGTGAGTCCGGTTTGCTAGGTGTGTCGGTAGAGTGGCGGCTGCCACGACCGCCAGAGCTTCTGGGAGTATCCGTGAATGGCCTCTTCCTACCTCCCGGGACGGGCGGGTTTTGCTGGCGTCGAGGTTAGCCGAGCCCTCGGACGATGGCAACACCGTCAATGACGGGTCCAGCACGGGGCGCAATCGTGAAGCTCACGCTCCTTTGCGGAGGTCCGGTTGGCGCTTCCGGATGGGACCGATGGTGGCCGTCGTGGTATCGGCGGGGCCTCCGCGTCCATCTCCTGCGTTGCGTTGACCTGCGGAAGATGGTGATTTCCGCTCTCCACTTTCCTCTGCGGCGGTGCTCGGAGTCAATTTCTTTGCGGATCGCTGACGCGGTCGTCGTGGCGATTGTGGCCGCCATGCGGAAGAATCTTCGGCCCACCTGTGCGTAACGTTGAGGCCTCCAGTGGGCGGGCCGGAGAAGACGATGACTGCTTGGAACAAGCTTCGACGCCGGCTTATGACCCGATCTGGGGCAGACGAAACTCAGTACCGTGGATTTCAGCTCAAGGGCGAACAGGCCCGCGACCGCCTCGAAACGGTCGGCAGTTCGTTCCTGCATGGATTCGCGGCCGCCGGGGAGGCGGACGGTCCGCCGGAGGCGGCGTCCGCGGTCGAGTCGACGCCGGCCGCGTACCGGGGCTTCGCCTACCCCCATGATCTCGGCGTGTCCGCCGAGAAGAGGTCGGTGCGGCCGGGTGGCTCCGGCGGCATCGAGCGGGGCGCGGGGCGGTCCGGTTCGTCCGGTCAGCGGTACGAGCGCCCCGGTGAGCCGTCTGCCGCTTCGAGCTGGTCGCCGGCCACGCGCAGGTATGGATGGCGACGGAACCAGCCCTCCTGGTCGAGGACGTCGACCGCCGCGCGGGGGATCGGGATGCGCGGTAGGGGTGCTTCGCCCGGTCGGCGACGTTGCGCGGAGGGCTGTTGAGATGTTGCATGCCGTGGGACTTCCCCGCCGAGACCGAACGTGCCAGCGCGCCGTCCCGCTTGGCCGGGTCGAGGCCGGCCGCGTGCCAGAGCGTGAAGCCCTCCAGCACGTTGCCGGCAAGCGGGACCGCGTCGTTGTAGGGCAGGGGCCGCCCCGACCGTGAAGCCGTGCCACTCACCCCGTTGCAGGAAGGCCAGTAGAAGTTCGGCCAGGTGATGACCGTGGGTGCCACCGACCATCTTCCTGATCGCCTGGCAGGCCTCCGTCACCTCGCGCCAGGTGCGCAGCGGCTCCGCCACGCCCGCCTTGGCGAGGAGGGCCATGTTCGGCGAGGAACCAAGCGGCGTGCCGCGACCGCCCGGGCAGGCGTCGCGGATCGCGAATGTCATGGCCGCGCCCCACGAGCTGACCGGCGCGATGCACGACGTCCTGACCGGCGCCGCCGAACCGGGCCCGTCCGACGCCGGAACACCGGCGCGGGCCCGGTGAGGCACGAACGGCCTCCGGGCCCGCGCGGGCTGCGGCATGCCGCCGCGCTCTGCCACCAGGTGTCCTGGCTCTCCGTCGGTCAGCGCGCGAGCGAGCGGGCGAACCTGCGGATGTCGTCGACCAGAAGCTGGGGCTGTTCCAGAGCGGGGAAGTGTCCGCCACGGTCGTACTCGGTCCACTGGCTGAGGGTCGGCAGGATCTGTTCGGCGAACCGGCGCACCGGCCGCACCGCGTCCTTGGGGAACGACGCGACGCCCACCGGCATCGTCAGCGGCCACGGCCCGGCCCAGGTACGGATGAAGTCGGCGTCCATGTGGCTGGACTCGTAGTAGAGCTGGGCGCTGGATCCGGCCGTCGCCGTCAGCCAGTAGATGGAGACCGCCGTGAGGATGTGGTCGCGGCTCACCGCGTCCTCCGGCACCTTCGCCGAGTCGGTCCACTCCTTGTACTTCTCGGCGATCCAGGCCAGCTGCCCCACCGGCGAGTCGGTCAACGCGTACGACAGCGTCTGCGGCCGGGTGGACTGGATCCGCTGCCAACCGGTCCCGTCCTGCATGAACCTGCCGGTGAACTCCACGCGGGCCAGGTCGGCCTCGCCCAGGCCGGCCATGGCCGCGGGGTCGGGCGGCGGGAACGCCACGCACATGTTGAGGTGGACACCGATGACGTGCTCGGGATCGGCCAGACCCAGCCGCAGCGAGATCGGCGTTCCCCAGTCGCCGCCCTGCACCGCGTACCGGTCGTAGCCCAGGCGGCTCATCAGCTCCTTCCAGGCGCTGGCCACCCGGCCGGTGTCCCAGCCCACCTGACCGGTCGGGCCCGAGAACGCGTACCCGGGAATCGACGGAATCACCAGGTGGAAGGCGTCGGCGGAGTCACCGCCGTGCGCGACGGGATCGGTGAGCGGCCCGATGACGTCCAGGAACTCGGCCACGGTGCCCGGCCATCCGTGGGTCAGGATCAGCGGCGTCGCGCTCTCCTCGGCCGAGCGGACGTGCAGGAAGTGCACGTTCACCCCGTCGATCTCGGTGACGAACTGCGGGTACGCGTTCAGGC
This sequence comes from Micromonospora sp. DT178, assembly GCF_049841695.1. Classification (NCBI taxonomy): domain Bacteria; kingdom Bacillati; phylum Actinomycetota; class Actinomycetes; order Micromonosporales; family Micromonosporaceae; genus Micromonospora; species Micromonospora sp. DT178. The sequence continues at coordinate 233,472 of NZ_JBNCKV010000004.1, read as the reverse complement.
GCGCCTCGGCCGCCCGCCAGTCGTAACTGTCGCGCCAGTACTCGGCCAGCTCCCGGAGATATCCCAGGGGCACACCACGATCCCAGCCGACGCCCGGAATCTCGTCCGGCCAGCGCGTCTGATCGATCCGCCGGTGCAGATCGTCGAGATCGGCCTGCGGAACGTCGATGCGGAATGGACGCATCTCACAACCTTCCTGTGTCAGTCGCGGGCCGCGTGCAGCGGCGCGGGGGCGGATGCCCGGCTTCCCCGGGCGCGGGAGTGCCGCAATGTCCGGAGAATCCTGTCGGGACGGAGCAGGGCCGTCGGCTCGTCGATGAGGCCGGCGACCCGCATGAGCGCCTCGGTGAGGCTCGGGTCGTGGACCGCGGCCCGCTGGAGCCGCGCGACGTAGGCATTGATCATGCGTACCTTGGGAGTGCGGTCACCCTTCACTCCCGCGTAGCCGAGGTCCGCGGTCGCCGCGAAGTCCCACGGCGAATCGATCTGGCGGGCGATCTCCCGGAAGAACTCCTGCGGCTCCGGCACCGGGCCCTTGCGGAGCTGCTCGGCCAGGATGCGGGACTCGATGGCCGCGACCGCCATGCCCTGGGCGTAGACGGGGTTGAAACTGCACACCGCGTCGCCGATGACCAGCAGACCTCTCGGGAACCGGGTCAGCCGCTCGTAGCGGCGCCGGACGCTCGCCGGGAAGCGGAACATCACCGCGTCGTCGATTGGCTCGGCCTCGCGGATCGACTCGTAGATCTCCGGTACGGGCAGCGACCGGACGAAGTCGAGGAAGCCCTCCGGGTCGGTCGGCGGATGGTCGCCGACTACGCCGGTGAGCGACAGTTCGACGCGGCCGTCGTCGCCGGGCAGCCGGTAGTAGAACGCACCGCGCGGATGTGAGGGGGTCGCCGCCGCGATGACGGCGATGTCGCTGCCGAAGGGGTCGCGCGGCACCCGGAAGTGGCGCGTGGTGTAGGCCAGGTTGACCGCCACCTTGTCCTCGGTGGGCCGGGAGTAGCCGAGCTCCTCCAGCCAGGCCGGCGTGCGTGACCCCCGGCCGGTGGTGTCGATCACCAGATCGGCGTGCAGGACCTCGACGTCCGCGCTCCGGTTGCGCGGCTGCACCCGTACGCCGGTGACCCGGCCCGCGTCGGGCGTCGTCTCCAACCCGACGATGTCGTACTGCTCGAGGAACCGGATGCCGCCGACCTTCTGCACCCGGCTGCGGACGACCCGCTCGATGACCGGCCGGGTGCAGGGCACGGAGAGCAGCCCGGTCTGTGCCGGGCTGAGCCGCATGCCGTTGAAGTACCAGCGGATGTTGCCGCTGAAGTCACCCGGCCGGATGCCGGCCGCCTCCATGTCGGCCAGGAGGCCGGGGAACTGCTTCTCCAGGATCTGCTGACCGCGGGCGACCAGACCGTGGGCGTGACGGCCGTGCGGGACGCCGCGCCGGGGGCCTTCCACTCCCGCCAGCTCGTCACGGTCCACCACGAGGACTTCGGGGTACACCTCGGAGAGCACGTTGGCGGCGAGCAGGCCGGCCAAGCTGCCGCCGAGTACCACAGCGCGAGGTACGAGCTGTTCAGGCATCTCGATCTCCTTCTCCTCCGCGGCCACGAGCTTCGGCAGAGCCACGGTTCAAGCCAGCATCGGCGATCGCGGCGTGCCGGTCACCTTCCGCCGTGCTTCGGAAACGGTGCGGTCACACGGGCGAAGGCGCCGCACCGGACCCATTAGGTGAGGAGTGACCGTCCCGTGTGGATCCTGCCCGCCCTGCCGTCATCGCTGGTCAGGAAGTGGCAGGAAACCGCAGCGCGCCGACGGCACTTTTAAAGGTGCAGTTCCAGCCGGCAGGACAGGAAACTTCAGTGTGATCAGTCAGCGACTCCGGGATGACACACGGGTGTTTGCGGGCTTCCTGTCCGGGGTTCGTGACCCGGTTCCTGTTTGCGTTTCCTAGTCGATGTGCCGGTGCCGCACGTCCATCCCGAGAGTGCCGTACGCCACCCGGGAGCAGGCACTTCGGGAGCCAGGAGGGGATATGGACCAGTCAGTCGAGAAAGCTGTCCACCGAGTCGTCAGATCCATGCAGGAAAACCTCGGTGAACCGCTGACCATCGATGACATGGCCCGTACCGCTATGTTCAGCAAGTTCTATTTCTCCCGGGTCTTCCAACGGGTAACCGGCCTGTCGCCGAGGAGATTCCTGTCGGCGCTGCGGCTGCAAAAGGCAAAGCAGCTTCTCGTCTCGACCTCGTTGAATGTCATCGACATCAGTCACCTGGTCGGATACAACAGTGTCGGCACCTTCAGCACCCGGTTCACCAGCAGCGTCGGCATATCGCCGACCGCATACCGCCGCTTCGGCGGTAGCGTTCCGGCAGTAGCCGTCGACGATCGGTCGGACACGGCGCGGATTCCGTCGTCGACCGTCAGCGGCACGGTCCTCTCCGCCCCGGGCGCCCCGATCGGTCACACGTTCGTCGGCCTGTTCCCGCAGCCGATCCCGCAGGGCCGGCCGGTGAGCTACACCGTGCTGGAGCGTCCCGGTCCCTTCCTGCTGGACAAGGTGCCGGGCGGATCGTGGTTCCTGCTGGCGCATTCCCTGCGATCCGGCGAGGCGGGCGATCCGGCCGCCGGCGACGAGCAGCCGTACCTGCTGCGGCACGGGCCCGTGCAGCTTCGCGACGATGACGACCTGACCCTGCCCGACCTGCGGCTGCGTCCGGTCCACTTCCTCGACCCCCCGGTGCTGCTGGCTCTGCCGGACGTGCGGTCGATGGCCGGGCGCGTACCCGGGGCGGACCAGACCGGCTTCGCGCGGACACCGGCCGGTCCGCTCGCCGGCAGGCCGGAGCGCGGCGGCAACGGCGGTTACCGCGGCGCGGCAGTCCCCGCCGCCTGACCTACGCCGCGCGGCGCCGGACATCCACGGGCGACGCGGGCCCGAGGTCGGTTGAGGCGCTGTCGCGGTCGATGGCCGGGCGCCTCGTAGCGGTGCTGCTCCAGCGAGGGCGCCGAACGTGGGCGCGGCGGGCGCGACGCCGAGGTGCGTGGTAACACGGCCAGCGCGTCATCGGCGCGGGTGCGTCCGCCGCCGGTCTGTTCGCGGGCGACGGTCGAGCCGGTTGTGGCGGAGCTGTCCGACCGCCGCTGGTCAGGTCGTCTCGCCGCTGGTCCGGTCGTCCTGGTTCGCGGCCGTGGCCTTCGCGGCGGCCTGCCACGACCCGCAGCCACGGGCGGGGCAAGCTTCTGGTCACGCCACCGAGCGGGGCGGGGGCCGGCGCCCCGACCCCCGGAACGGGACGGCGGACTCACTGGAAGCGCCCCGCCCGGGTCGCCATCTGTCCAGCCGCACCGGGGCGACCAGCCTCACCGGTCACCACTGGCGAACCAACACGCGTCCACAGCGGAACCGACCTACCGCCTCCGGGCAGCGCGTCGCCGCCCGGAGGCGGACCCGCCGGTCGCCTTGAGCACCTGCGGGGCCGGGGGGCAGACGCGCTGTCAGTGTGACTCGATGTACTCGGCGACGATGTCGGCCAGCTCCCGGGTGACCTTACCCGCCGGCTGCGGCGTCGACAGCTCGCACACCTGGTACGCGTCCTTGCTGAGGCCCCTGACCGTGACGGTCGACGGCGAGTCGGACATCACCGTCACCGCCGCCCGGCCGGCAGCCCGATCGGTCGACGTGTCGTTGCGGCAGGCCAGCAGGAAGGCGAGCCAGCCGCGGTACCAGACGAGCAGGTCCGAGAAGGCTGCCATCGAGCCGGCGAGGTCCCTGCTGGCCGCCAGGGCGTTCATCTCGTCACGGAAGATCTGCTCCATCTCGGCGACGACCTGCTCAGGATCGCCGTTCAGCTCCGGGCACGCGCGGGTGGCCTTGCCGAACTTGCTGAGGTACTCGGCGAACTTGTCGGCCACGAGCTCGTCGTCGGGCCACGCCGGCTGCACCAGGACGGCGGTGACCGGACGGCTGGACGCCAGCAGGTCCGCGACGCGCAGGGTGAGCGCGGCGGCACTGCAGTGCGACACCACGAAGGCCGGGCCACGGTCCGCACCGAACCTGAGGAACTCGTCCACGCAGGTCGCTGCCAGCTCCGGCAGCGGGACATAGCGGCGCGCTCCGGTCAGCACGCCGATCGGGTCGATCTGGAACACCGGCCTGCCCTGAACGCTCTCGCTGAGCATCTCGCTCATCCGGGGCGCCAGGGACAACGCCTGGAAGTCCGCTACCAGGATGGGGTTGGCGTCACCGGCGCTGAGCCGCCGGAGTAACAGTTCGTCGATCTCTGAATGCGTCATGTCGCCTCTTCGCTCGTGCTGGCGTACGGTGCTGTAATTTCTCCCTGCGCCGGCGCGCAGGTTTTCATCGGGCAATGTGGTCTCGCGCGAACGGGTCCCCGGCCTGCGCAGACCACTGGGCGAGCAGGTCTCTGGTGTAGAGCTCCTCCGGGGGCAGGATTCCGCCCACCACGGCGAGGTACCGCTCGGTGAGCTGTGGCGAGTCCTGGACGACGCGCAGCATGGAGATCCGGTCGGGGGTGGGGTCGAGGCGCGCCGTCACCAGGTTGGTCTGATAGTTCGGGGCCATGTGCTCGTCCCGCGCGACGGCGAAGCGTGAGAGGGCGGCGTCGAGCCGGGCCGGATCGCCGATGGTCGCTGCCGGGTCGCCGCCGCCGAGTTCGCCCGCCAGCAGTTCCGACTGTACGAACGCGTCGGTGATGCCATGGGCGTTGATGGAATCCTTGTGGTGGCCGGCATCGCCGACCAGGACCCAGCCCGGGCCGTCGGCGCGGCGGAAGAAGTTGCGTTGGTTGCCGGTCCCGTACAGCCGGTCGGCGATCGTCGCGTCGGCCAGCCGCTGCCACAGGTCGGGTGCGGTGGTCGCGATGGTGGCGCGGTAGGCGGCCATGGCGTCGCGCCGGACGCGGTCGAACTGCGCCTGCGGCAGGTACGCGGCGATCAGCGTGAGGTCGTCGTGCGTACGCAGCGCGGCCACCCAGCCGCCGGGGCGCTCGTAGATCTGGAAGTCGGCCCCCGTCACGCCCGCCCAGTAGGTGTAGTAGACGCAGGTGAGGTTGGGGTGCTCGGCGTACAGGGGTGCGTCGACCAGCCTGGCCACCGTGGAGCGCATGCCGTCGGCACCGACGACGAGGCGGGTCCGCTCGGTCACCTCGGCGCCGTCCGCCGTCCGCAGGCGTACGCCGGTCACCCGGCCGTCGTCGTCGGTGGTCAGGCCGGTGACCGTCGTGCGGTCGCGCACCTCGGCGCCGGCCGCCGCGGCAGCCTCGGCAAGGATCGTGTCGAGCACGTAGCGACGCGGCGCGTAGGCGCCGACCACGCCCGGCAGCGTCGGTGCCGGCCCGCTCAGGCAGACGTCGGCGACGCGGTAGGTGACGGTCTGCAACGGCGGGGCGCCCGACTTGTGCACCTGGTCCAGCAGGCCCCAGCGAGCTAGCCGCTCGACGCCGGATTGATGGATGTAGAGCCCGGACAGGGTGTCGCTCGGGAACCTCGCGCGATCCAGCAGGAGCACCCGGTGTCCCGCCCGGGCCAGCAGGAGCGCCGTGGTCGCACCCGCACAGCGCGCCCCAACCACAACAGCGTCGTAGGTCACCGCTTCATGGTCGGGCCGGTGCTGAGACCGACCAACTCTCTCCGTGCTGGCCGGCCACAAGCGCTGGTCGCGTCCCGTCCCGCCGGGGGAGCGCCCTCCGCGTCGGGGCCGGAACCTCCGCACGCTCAGAGAGGCGACGCGCCCGCCGGGGCGTCGAAGATGGACGCGCGGTCGCCGGGAGCGGCCAGCCCCGTGGTGTTCCATCCACGCTTCCGCGACGACCGTCGGTGAAGGAGAGCAGGACGATGACGAGGCCGGGAGTTCTTCCACTGGCAGGTCAGGAACAGAAGATCGCAGGGCGTCCGCGCGGGTGGTCGCCGCGGACGTCCGGGACTCCCCGGCCGCCGGGTTCGGCGGCCGATTCCCCGGTACGTCCGAACGGGGAGCCCTGGCCCTGGCGAGAACCGACTGTCCGCCGAGAACCCTGCGGCTCACGAATCAACAGCTGGAGGTTCTGGCGATGAAGATGAGTCTTCAGCCCGTTCAGGAATTCGTCGGCGCTGATCCTCGCTACCACTGGGACTATCCCAGCCCGGGAGCGGTGAATCCGTTGAGGAAGCTCGGCTCGGTGTGGTATTTCGGTCTGCCGCTCACCTCCGCGCACCGCGACGCCCACAACGCCGGTGACGCCCTGGGCGAGGGGCTGACCGAGGAGGACCGCTACCGCAACGAGGGCTCGGTGTATCCGCATGCCAGCCTCGTCGAGATGATCACCTATCAGGCCAGGTGCTTCCCGGACATCGCCTGGCGCTACATGGACATGGGGCATCTGGGCTGGCCGGAGGTGCGGGCCGCGATCAACGAGGACCCGCCCGACGTGGCGGCGTTCTCGGTCTACACCGCGACGACCCTGTGGGCGATGATCGTGGCGGCAGAGATCAAGAGAGTGAACCCCAAGGCCGTCGTGGTGTTCGGCAACGACCATGCCGGGATCCTCTACCAGGAGACGCTGACCGGCAAGTACGGCAGCCGCGTGGTGGACTTTGTCAGCACCGGCAACAACGGCCCCTTCACGATGATGGGTCTGCTGACACACCTGCAGGGCGGGCTGGATCTGCGGAAGGTTCCGTCCCTGGCGTACCGGGTGCCCGGTGGCGAGGTCGTGAACCAGGACGCCGGGACGTTCCCGCTGAACCGGCGGATCCTTCCCGACTACCGGTTGATCCTGGACCAGCTCGAGAACCACTACGACCGCGCGTTCAACGTCTGGTACGCCAAGCACTACGACCTCAAGCGGATGGTCACGGTTCCGCTCGACGGCGGGTGCACCTGGGGCAAGCGGCCGGGGCGCCGGTGCATGCACTGCTCGATCCAGGGACTGACCCCCAAGACGGTGGACGTCGCGTCGGCGATCCCGGTGCTGGAGACGATCGTCGGGGATCTCGGCGCGAACGTCTACGCCTGCGGTGACTCGACGCTCGGCTTCTCCAGCGAGCAGTGGGACGGCAACATCTCCTACCTCAACGACATGGCCGAGGCCTGTGCCAAGTCTCCGATCCTGCAGAAGCAGCGGTTCATGCTGGCCTACGGGCTGGTGTACGAGTTCCTGGAGTCCGCCGAGCTGTGCAAGGGGTTCGTGCGTACGTGGAACGTGGGGCTGGAGGCATTCGACCCCAAGCTGCTCAAGGCGGATTCCAAGGGCATCAACAAGGGGCCGGAGCGGATCTCGGAGGCGCTGGAGCTGGCGCGTTCCCTCGACTACAAGCTCTTCGCGTCGGGGATCATGGGCCTGCCGGGGACCACGATGGAGAACCTGCGCAGCGAGGTGAACAGCTGGCTCTCGATGGCCGAGACCTATCGCGACCTGATCACCAGTATCTCCGTGGCACCACCCGGGATCATTCCCGGCTCGCGCATGTACTGGGAGAGCTACAAGACGCATCCCCAGGTCCGGGCCTCGCACGGTGAGATCCTTCCGGCGAGGCGGCTGACGGCCCTGTACATCCGCGAGAACACCGAGGTGGAACTCGAGGACGTCGAGGCCGCGATCACCGATCTGAGGAACGGGATCGCCGAGTTGAACGGCGTCACGGAGCACATGAAGTTCGGCTACTACATGCTCGGCGGCCGAGACGAGGACGAGGCCCTGGAGTACCGCCTCCTCGACGAGATCTGCTCTCAGCTCGACTGAACCGTGGGCCCGCACTCCCGGTCCCGACGGGACCGCCGAGCGGCTCGACCCGCGGCTGGACGTCCCGGGTGGCGACCGGCGTCGACTCTGCCGCCCGACGTCGGCGCCGTGCCGGTGAGGTCCGCGACCTGCGACCGCGGCACGGCCGTCCGCTCGCGTGGCACAGCGCGTCCCGCGGCCGTCCGCGACCGGCGGTCCCCGGTGGACGGCGATCGGCGGTATGCGGACCGCCGGGTGCGCCCGTGACGTCCGGCGGGCATCTCGATCAGTTCGCCGAACCGCACCGTGATCAGTCGCGCCGAAAGGCTGCGTCCATGTCAGGAGAGGAATCAGCTCATGTCGATAACGCCGGACCTGGACGCCATGTTCAGGTCGCCAGCGAACATTCCTGTCGGCGAGTCGGTTATCCGCGGGATGACCCGCGCCTGCCAGACCGCGAACGCCGTCAACCTGGCGCAGGGAATACCGAGCTACCCGCTTCCGTCGAGCCTCGAAGAGGCCGCCGTCGCCGCCATCCGGTCGAACGACAACCAGTACACCTCACCCCGCGGCAGCGAGCAGTTCCTCCAGGCCATCAGTGAATTCGAGCAGCGCCGCTGGAACATGCCGGAGCCCTACGACCCGGAAAAGCAGATCTGCGTGACCTGCGGGGCCACCGAGGGAATGCTGGCCGCGCTCCTCGCCGTGGCGGAGCGGGGGTCCAATGTCATCATCGTCGAGCCGGCCTACGAGTCCTACGCGGTCAACCTGCGACTCATCGGTGTGGAAGCCAGGTACGTCCAGCTGAAGGGCCCCGACTGGGAGCTCGACTCCGCAGCTGTCGCCGCCGTGGCCGACCGGAACACCCGCGCGGTCATCGTCAATTCACCGCACAATCCTACGGGGCGTGTCTTCACCAGGGACGAGATCCAGGGTCTGGCCGATGTCTGCCAGCGGCTCGGCCTCGTCGTCATCCATGACGCGATCTACGACGAGCTCTACTTCACGAGTGAGCGACCCGCCCGGGTCTCCGACGTCCCCGGCATGGAGCAGCAGTCGATCACGATCAACGCCCTCTCGAAGATGTTCTCCGTGACCGGCTGGCGGGTCGGCTGGGTGACCGGTTCGCAGAATCTCATGGAGCGCGTCGCCCGGGTGCACGACTTCCTCACGATCGCCGCCCCGACTCCCTTCCAGGCGGCCGGCGTCGCGGCGCTCTCGTTGCCGGAGAGCTACTTCGACGAGCTGCGGGACGTCTACCGGCGGCGACGGGACATCCTGGTCAACGGACTCGAGAAATGCGGCATCGAGTTCCAGCGGCCCGCCGGCGCCTACTACGTGATGTGTGACGCCACCTCCTTCGCGCTGCCGGGGGAGGGGGAATCGCAACTGGTCCAGCGCCTGCTGCGGGAGGCCGGCGTCGGCGTCGTGCCCGGCCAGTGCTTCTACGGTTCGACGGACCGGGCGCGCCCACCGCAGATCCGGATCGCGTTCGCGAAGGGCGAGGATACGGTCGCCGAAGGCGTCCGCCGCCTCCACAGCTATCTCAGCGTGAGCCAGTAGCGCCTTTTCAGATCGGGCCCGCCCGATTGTCCTGACAGCTCGACCGGAACGGGCGGGCGAGTGGCGCCCCGCGCGCTTTCCGAGATACGCACGGACTCGCCAGGAAACGGCTGTCACCCCGTCGGCAATCGTGAAGGTGCGACAGGCGGGTCTGCCTGTGACTCTGGCAAACGATCCGTCGGCGTCACCGACTAGCGGAATGAGATGCCATGATTAATCCATTCGAAGACCCTGACGCCCTGTACCTGGTTCTCGTGAACAACGAGGGTCAGTACAGCCTGTGGCCCGCCGCCATCGCCGTTCCCGACGGCTGGGTCACCGCGTACGACAGGAATTCGCGCTCGAACTGCCTCAAGTACGTGGAAGAGCATTGGACCGACATGCGGCCCAAGAGCTTGATCGAAGCCAACCGTGGGTGAGCGGAGCAATCGTGACGATGAACATCAGTGACCAGGTGACGGCGGATTCTTCTGCTCCTGCGAGGGAGGTCCTGGGTGAGCTGTTCACGGCGCAGGTGGCCCGGACCCCGGATGCGGTCGCGGTGGTGTTCGAGGACACGGTGCTGTCGTACGCGGAGCTGGACGCGCGGGCGAACCGGCTGGCCCGGTACCTGGTGAAGCAGGGTGTCGGACCGCAGCGGTTGGTCGCCGTGGCGATGGAACGCTCCGCGGAGCTGATCGTCGCGGTCCTGGCGGTCCTCAAGTCCGGTGCCGCCTACCTGCCGGTCGACCCCGCCTACCCCGCCGACCGGATCGCCTTCATGCTCGCCGACGCCGCTCCGACGGCTATCCTCGCCTCGCGCACCGTGGCCGCGACCACCCTCGGCCTGGCATCGAACAGCGTGAGCGGCGCGCGGGTGATCGCGGTCGACGACCCGGCGATCCACGCTGCCGTGGCAGCCCTGCCCGCCACCGACCTGTCTGATGCGGACCGTGTCGCGCCGCTGCTGCCCAGCCACCCCGCCTACGTGATCTACACGTCGGGGTCGACGGGGCGGCCCAAGGGCGTCGTGGTCGAGCACCACTCCGCGGCGTGGTTGGCGTCCTGGGCGGCGTCGACGTTCGGCCCGGACCAGTTCAGCCGGGTGCTGGCGTCGACGTCGTTGAGCTTCGACGTGTCGGTGTTCGAGGTGTTCGGACCGCTGGCCTGCGGCGGCTGCGTGGAAGTGGTGCGGGACGTGCTGGTGCTGGCGCGTGGCCGCTGGTCCGGCAGCCTGATCAGCACGGCGCCCTCGGCGATGACGGGGGTGCTGGCCGCGGCGGATTCCTCCGCGTCCGCGGACGCGCAGACGGTGGTGCTTGCGGGCGAGGCGTTGACCGCGCCGGTGCTGCGGGCCGTGCGGGCGGCGGTGCCCGGCGCCCGGGTGGTCAACGCGTACGGGCCGACCGAGGCCACGGTGTACGCCACGGCCGGGGACATGGCGGCGGAGCTCGAACTGGGCGACGGACCGCTGCCGATCGGCCGCCCGCTACCGGGCGCGCGGGTGTACGTGCTGGACGAGGAGCTGCGGCCGGTTCCGGCGGGGGTGACCGGCGAGCTCTACCTCGCGGGCGCGGGGCTGGCGCGGGGGTATCTGAACCGACCGGGGCTGACGGCGGAGCGGTTCGTGGCGTGCCCGTTCGATGCGGGGGAGCGCATGTACCGCACCGGAGACCTGGTCCGATGGGCCGACGACGGCCAGATCGTCTTCGTGGGACGCGCTGACGACCAGGTGAAGATCCGGGGCCTGCGGATCGAGCCGGGGGAGATCGAGTCGGTGCTGGCCGCGCAGCCGGGAGTGGGCCGGGCCGTGGTGGTGATGCGGGAGGACCGTCCCGGTGAGGCGCGGCTGGTCGGTTACGTGGTGCCCGCGCCCGGCAGCCGGGTGGACCCGGCGGCGGTACGGCGGGAGGTCGCCAGGACGCTGCCGAGGTACATGGTGCCGGCCGCGGTGATGGTGCTGGACGCGCTACCGCAGACGGTGAGCGGCAAGCTGGACCGGCGAGCGCTGCCGGCGCCGGACTTCGGCGCCGCGGTCGGCGACCAGGATCCGGCCACCCCGCACGAGGCGGTGCTCGGTGAGCTCTTCGCGGAGGTCCTGGGCCTCGACCGGGTCGGCGTCGGAGACAACTTCTTCGACCTGGGCGGGCACTCGCTGCTGGCGACCCGCCTGATCAGCCGGGTGCGGTCGGTGCTGGGCGCGGAGCTGGACATCCGCGTGGTGTTCGAGAACCCGACGGTGCGGTCGCTGGCGCGGTCGCTGGCGGGGGCGGACGGTGCGCGGCCGCCGTTGGTGCGGGTGGAGGACCGGCCGGAGCGACTGCCGTTGTCGTTCGCGCAGCAGCGTCTGTGGTTCATGAACGAGTACGACGGCCCGAACGCGATGTTCAACGTGCCGTTCGCGTGGCGGCTGCGCGGCGGGCTGAATGCGGAGGCGCTGACCGCGGCGCTGCGGGACGTGACGGGCCGCCACGAGGCGCTGCGCACGGTCTTCCAGGTCGCTGACGGGCAGCCGTACCAGGAAGTGGTGGACGCGGCGGTGGCGGCGCCGCGGGTGACGGTGGCCGAGGCCGATCAGACGAGCCTGCCGGGCTTGCTGGAGGGGGCCGTACGGCACGTCTTCGACCTGGCCAACGAGCTGCCGGTGCGGGCGTGGCTGTACCGACTGGGGCCCGCGGAGCACGTGCTGCTCGTCGTGATGCACCACACCGCCAGCGATGGCTGGTCGGCCGGGGTGCTCGTACGGGATCTCAGCGAGGCGTACCGCGCACGGGTGGCCGGGCGGGCGCCGGAGTGGTCGGACCTGCCGGTGCAGTACGCCGACTACACGCTGTGGCAGCGTCGGCTGCTCGGCGAGGACCGGGACGGCGACGGCGTGCTGGCGCGGCAGCTGGAGTTCTGGCGCTCCGCGCTGGCGGGCCTGCCCGATCAGCTGGACCTGCCGACCGACCGGCTGCGGCCCGCGCAACCCACGCATCGCGGCGGCATGGTCCAGCTGGAGCTGGACGCCGAACTGCACCGCAGGCTGGAGGAACTGGCGCGCGAGCACCAGGTGACGCTGTTCATGGTGCTGCAGGCCGGGCTCGCGGTGCTGCTGTCGCGCAGCGGGGCGGGCACCGACATCCCGATCGGCACCATGGTGGCGGGCCGCACCGACGAGGCCGTCCACGATCTGGTGGGATTCTTCGGCAACACGCTGGTACTGCGGGTGGACCTGTCGGGCAACCCGAGCGTCGGCGAGCTGCTGGGCCAGGTGCGGGAGCTGGACCTGACCGCGTTCGCCAACCAGGACGTGCCGTTCGAGCGCCTCGTGGAGGAACTCAACCCGGTCCGGTCCGCCTCGCGGCACCCGCTGTTCCAGGTGATGCTCACCTCCGATGACGACACCAGCAAGCACTGGCAGGTGCCGGGTCTGCTGGCGCAGACCGAGCCGGTGGTGGGCGAGACGGCCAAGTTCGACCTGACCATGTTCTTCCGCGGGGAGTACGCCGCCGACGGTTCGCCGACCGGGATCCGCTGCGCGTTCGAGTACGCCCTGGACCTGTTCGACGCGTCCACCGTGCAGGCCCTCGCCGGCCGGCTGACCCGGCTGCTGAGCCAGGCTGCCGACGACCCGGGCCGGCGGATCAGCGAGTTGGAACTGCTGACGCCGGCTGAGCGGGACCTCATCCTGCGCCAGTGGAACGACACCGCCCAGCACGCTCCCGGAACGACGATAACCGAGGCCTTCGCGGCGCAGGTGGCCCGCACCCCGGACGCGGTCGCGGTCGTCGACGCCCGGACGAGGCTGACGTACCGGGAGTTGGACGAGCGGTCCAGCCGACTGGCGGCGGTGCTGACGACCGCGGGTGTCACGACGGAGTCGCCGGTGCTCGTCGTGATGAAACGGTCGGCGCAGCTGTGGGTGGCGCTGCTCGCCGTGCTCAAGGCCGGCGGGGTGTACGTGCCCGCCAACGTGGCCTGGCCGGTGTCCCGGATCGCCCTGGTGGCCGACGAGGTGGATGCGGTGGCGGTGCTGTGCGACGAGGATCTGACGGGAATCGCCAAGGAGGCGAGCCCCGAATCGCCGGTCGTACTGGCCACGGCCGGGGACGCCGACACCGGGACGCGGGTGGACCTCCCGCACGGGGTGCGGCACCCGGACCAGCTCGCGTACGTGATCTACACGTCCGGGTCGACCGGGGTGCCCAAGGGAGTCGCGGTGGCGCACCGGGACGTGGTCGACATGGTGCTGGACCCGGCGTGGCCGGACGGCGTGCACGAGCGGATGCTGGTGCACTCGCCGCACTCGTACGACATCGCGACGTACGAGCTGTGGATAGCGCTGCTGCGCGGAGGCACCTGCGTGGCGGCGCCGGCGGAGGAGATGAGCATCGCCGACCTGGCGGAGGTGATCGCCTCGACGGCCCCGACGGCCATGTGGCTCACCTCGGCGTTGTTCGACGCGGTGTCGGTGGAACAGCCGTCGGCGCTGGCCGGGCTGCGGATGGTCGTGGTCGGCGGGGACGCCGTGTCCGGCGTCGCACTGCGGCGGGTGGTCGAGCGGTGCCCGGGCGTGCTGATGGTGAACGGGTACGGGCCGAGCGAGTTGACGACGTTCACGACGTTGCACATGATGGCCGACTTCTCGGACGAGGAGGCGGCGCGGCCGGTGCCGATCGGCGGGCCGATGGCCAACATGCGGCTGTTCGTGCTCGACAGCGCGCTGCAGCCGGTGCCGGTGGGGGTCACGGGCGAGCTCTACATCGCGGGCGCCGGAATGGCGCGGGGCTACATGAACCGGCCGGAGTTGACGGCGGAGCGGTTCGTGGCGTGCCCGTTCGGTACGGGCGAACGGATGTACCGTACGGGCGATCTGGTCCGGTGGGCCGACGACGGCCTGCTGGTGTTCGTGGGGCGGGCCGACCATCAGGTGAAGATCCGGGGGTTCCGGGTCGAGCCGGGCGAGATCGAGGCGGCGCTGGTCGCGCAGCCGGGGGTGGGCCAGGCCGCGGTGGTGCCGCGGGAGGACCGGCCCGGTGACCGGCGGCTGGTGGCGTACGTCGTGCCGGAACCCGGTGGCCGGGTGGATCCGGCGGCGGCACGGCAGGAAGTCGCCAGGACGCTGCCGGAGTTCATGGTGCCGACGGCGGTGATGGTGCTGGACGCGCTGCCGCTGACGGTGAACGGGAAGCTGGACCGGCGGGCGCTGCCGGCGCCGGACTACAGTGCCGCGTCCAGCGGCCAGGACCCGGCCACGCCACTCGAGGCGAAGCTGTGTGAGCTGTTCGCCCAGGCGCTGGGCGTCGACCGGGTGGGAGTCGACGACAATTTCTTCGACCTGGGCGGCCACTCCCTGCTGGCCGCCGTCCTGCTGGCTCGGCTGGAAGACCAGTACGGCATCAAGATCACCCTCAAGACCTTCCTCGCCAACCCTTCGGTCAACGGCGTCATCAGCCAGGCGCCGCTGCCCGGCGTGGACCAGCGCGGCACGATCCCCAGTGCCGTGTGAAGGCTGGCGACAGCACCGGCCGGGTCAGGGTGTGTGTCGTGAGCCGGGCCGGGCGTTTCGAGGTCGAGGCGCGACGGTGATCGAGAACTGAAGAGGTCTCCGGTGTGAGGTTCCGTCTGATCGGATCCCACACCGGAGGCCTTTTCGCGCCCGTGGTGGTGACGAGGTCGATCAGCTGCCGGCTGCCCCACCGCGGCCGTCGACCTGGCCGTCTGCCCGCGGACGGCGGCGGCCAAACGTCACCCCTACCGGCCGAAACTGTCCCACTGGCAGAAGAAGGTCAACCGCGCTCACGCCCGCATCCGCGCCAGCGGTGAACGCGCCAACACCACCCTCAGAACCTGGAAAGTCCTGACGAAGCTGCGCTGCTGCCCACGCCGCGCCACCACGATCGTGAACTCCATCCTCGTCCTTCATCACCTCGAGAACCCGGTACACGGCAGTTGGAAAGGCTCACTAGACCGGGACGAAGGTGGCGGCCAACACCCGCCAGTCGCCGCCCTCACGCACCCAAAGTCGGGTGTAGCGCAACCGCGCGGACATGGCGGCACCGCCCTGAACGGCATCCACCGCAGCGACCATGCGAGTCACCCCAGTCTGACCGTCTTCCTGGACGTCGAGCGACTCCTCCACCAGGCTGGTGATTCGCAGTGCACCGGAGCGGTAGCTCTCCAAGTCGTCTTCCTTCGTAAAGACCGTGCCGTCCGGTCCGGCACCCACGACCTGCGGGTGCAGTAGCGCGTCGAGGGACTCGACGTCGGCGGCGCGCTGGGCGGCTTGGAGTTGCCGTTCCGCGGTGAGGAGATCCATCCGCCGATCCTCCGCAGCGCGCCGCAACAAGACAAGCGGGTTCGCTCGCGGCAGAACGGCGACGTCAGCCCGGTAGGGCGTTCACGGCACAACCGAACCTCGGCACGACCCTGGTCGGCCCAACTGAGAGGGTCTTCTGCCTTGCTCCGCGGCGCGGAATCATCGGTCCCGTCGAACCTCGACATATGTCGGTGCCACGGGCGGCGGCTCCAGCGCGAGCCTGCGCGCGTTGTCCGCGGCAGTTGAAACCGCCAAGGTCCTACCGGAGCATCCCCTCATGTCGACCCCTGTCCTGCCTCGCTCGTATGTCTCTCCTGACCAGCACCACCAGGATGGAAAGGGCTCAATACCGTCCGCATGAAGATCTCTCGAATGAGATCCCAGGGCGCTTCTGTCATCTCCTCGGCTCGTACCGCATCGCGACCGCGCCCGACTCGAACTGCCTCTTGTCGACGAGCTTCAGGTCGAGCGACTTCGGGAGCCCCGCAAACAGAGTCGGTCCGTGCCCCGCCACTCTCGGGTGGATCACAAACTCGTATTCGTCGATCAGATCCAGCTCTGCCAACGCGAGCGCAAGTTTCACGCCGCCCAGGAACAAGCCATTGCCCGGCTCCTGTTTGAGTTGCTCAACGGACTTCCCCAGGTCGCCACGCAGCACCTCGGCGTTCCAGTCGACCTGGTCCAGGGTGTTCGACACGACGTACTTCTTCGCCGCGTCGATCGTCCGGGCGAAGTGGTCCGTCGATTCAGGTCGCGTTCCCGGCCCCGCCGCCGGCCGCCACGCCTCCTCCATCATCTCGTAGGTCACCCGGCCGAAGATGAGGGCATCGGCCCGGGCGAGGTTCTCGGCATAGTGCCGATGAATTTCCTCGCCTCCGGGTGATGCACGATGGTCGCAGCACCCGTCCAGTGTGACGTTGATGGAATACCGAAGCGGTTTCATCGCGTCAGGGTACCAGCAGGAATCGGGCAGCCAAGGAGGTCATTGCGCCGTTCGCCGGCTGCTGATCACGGAACGGAAGCCAGGCCTCGGACGGTGCGGAAGTACTGTATCGGCCCGGACGAATTGACTGGCCCCGCTTGCCTGAATCGCACGCCACTCATGTGTCGACGGTGACGAGGCGAGAGCACCGCACAGCGGAAGATGCCCGCCACGGCGCAGGCGCCGACGATGACTGCGACGCTGCCCTGCCGGATACCGGAAAAGGATCAGTTTCCAACCGTTGGACAGCCCGGTCACGGCCTCGACGCGAGCCCGGGCAACCTCCGAGATGCGGCCGCCGCGTCTCGGGCCCCATTGTCGACTTATGGGCGCGAACGCAACTTTGGCCGGAAGGCCATGGGTGGCTCGGATGCGGTCAGGGCGCACGGCTGTCCAGCTACCGGCCGTCGGCAGAGATGGAGAGCAATCATGGGCTTGCCAATGACGGTCGACGTCGCCAGTACCCGGATCGTGGGTGGCCGGACGCAGGCAGCAGATTCTCCGTGGTTCCCGTCCAGCCCGTACGCCTCGTCGATGGCCGGCGTGGGCTCGGCCGTGTCGTCCACGTCCTTCTCGCAGCAGGACGTGCTGGACGCGTTCGACATCTCCGATCCGCGAATACGCTCGATATTCCTCAACAGCGCGATCCAGCGGCGCTTTCTGGCGCTGCCGCCGCTGGGGGAGGACGGCACCCGGCTGCCGGAGGCGCAGGGCGACCTGCTCGACAAACACAAGGCGCTGGCCGTGGACATGGGCGTGCGCGCGCTGCGCGCGTGCCTGGACGACGCGGGCGCCGCGGTGTCCGACATCCGCTACCTGTGCTGCGTCACCTCGACAGGATTCCTCACGCCAGGAATCAGCGCCCTGCTCATTCGCGAGCTGGGAATCGACCGGCACTGCGCGCGCACGGATGTCGTCGGAATGGGCTGCAACGCGGGACTCAACGCACTGAACGCGGTGTCGAACTGGGCGATGGCCAATCCCGGCGAGCTGGCCGTGATGGTGTGCACGGAGGCCTGCTCGGCCGCGTACGCGCTGGACTCGACGATGCGGACCGCGGTGGTGAACAGCCTGTTCGGCGACGGCGCCGCCGCGCTCGCGGTCGTCGCCGGCCCGGGCTCCGGCGCCCTGGGCGAACCTGGTCGGCCTCGCATCCTCAAGTTCGCCAGTTGCCTCATCCCTGACGCGATGGAGGCCATGCGTTACGACTGGGACCGCGAACAGAGCCGGTTCAGCTTCTACCTCGATCCACAGGTGCCCTATGTCGTCGGCGCCCACGCGGAACTCGTCATCGACCGCCTGCTGGCGAAGACCGGCCTGCTGCGTAGTGACATCAGGCACTGGCTGGTGCACTCGGGCGGCAAGAAGGTCGTCGATGCCGTGATGGTGAACCTGGGGCTGACCCGATACGACGTCCGGCACACCACCGGGGTCCTGCGTGACTACGGCAACCTGTCGAGCGGCTCGTTCCTCTTTTCCTATGAACGTCTCCAGCAGGAGAACGTCACCGCCCCAGGCGATTACGGAGTGCTCATGACCATGGGTCCAGGTTCCACGATCGAGACGGCGCTGATCCAGTGGTGACAGCGGAGACGGTCCGCACCGGCCGCAACGACCACCATGCCGCCGGCGCCGTGGACAGCGCACGAGGTGACCTCGAACTCCACATCAACGGCTCGAAACCGCTGACGCCGGCATGCGTCGCCGCGGTGGAGGCGATCTGCGCAGCGGTCGAGTCGGTCGAGGCCGCGACCATCCTCCCCGTCCATGTGTCCGGCGCGCCGGACGCGGGCTGGACGAGCCGCCTCGACGTGGCGTTGGTGACCAAGTGGGAACGTTCCCTGCGCCGACTCGAGCGCCTTGGCGTCACGACCGTCGCGATCGCCTCCGGCGACTGCGGGGGCGTGGCCCTGGACGCCCTGCTCGCCACGGACTATCGCATCGCGACGCCGGACGTCCGCCTGTCGCTGTCGGTGTACGGGGAGGCCACCTGGCCGGGAATGGCGGTCTTCCGCCTCGCCCAGCAGGTCGGCGGGACGCGGATGCGCCGGGCGATTCTCTTCGGCGCCGCCATCGAGGCGTCCGAAGGCGTCGAACTGGGCCTGATCGACGAGTTGGCCGAGGATCCGGCCCACGCGCTGGTCGCCGTGGCGGCGATGACGAGAACGTTCTCGGGCACCGAACTGGCTATCCGTCGGCAGCTCATGTTCGACGCCGCGACCACCAGTTTCGAGGAGGCCCTCGGCCGGCATCTCGCCGCCTGTGACCGAGCGTTGCGGCGGTCGTCGGGCAAGGCGGTCACCTCCGGCCCCGGCGTCACCTGAGTGTGTCCGGCCGGTGATGACCGGGGGCGGACGGTGGGGCAGCGGCTATCAGCGATCCGCTGTCGTACGCCAGGGACAGCGCCCCCACCGGCGAGGCGGTCGTCGGCGACCCGCCGGACGGGCGGTTCAGCCGGCCGGTGACGTTCGAGAGCGGCGGTGGTGGCCTCGTCTCGACCGCCGACGACTTCCTCACCTTCGCCTCGGCGCTGCTCGCCGGCGGTGCCCACGGCGGCGAGCGGGTGCTCTCGCGACCGTCGGTGACTCTGATGACGACCGACCACCTGACCCCGGCGCAGCAGGCGGTCTCCGGGTTCGGGCCGGGCTACTTCGACAACCGGCCTGCGCCCGAGCGGTACCCATCTTCTTCCCCATCCGCAAGCCCGGAACGGAACATTCCTCGCAGAATCCCACCGTGGCGGGGCTGGCCGTTCGACAGCATTTCCGCACGTGCGCCCGCCTCGACCACCGGCCGATCGGCGCCGGGACGCGGGGGAGCAACCCGAGAGGTGCGACGCCGGCGAAGGACAGGCAATCCTCAGCTTCTGGCCAATCGTCGTTGCCAGCCCTTTTCATCCGTTACGAGGAGTGGAAATGACCCAGCAGAAGGCCATGGAGACCTCCCACGCCGCTCCGTCGTCCGATGTCGCCGGTGGGGAGCGCCCCCACGGCGAGACTGAGGTCATGGTCGAGCGCGTCTTCGCCGAGATGCTCGACCTCCCTGGCTTGCCGCGCGCGGCTTCCCTGTTCGATCTCGGGCTCGACTCGATGTGGGTGACGATCGCCTGCGCCCGCCTGGAGCAGATCACCGGGGTGCGGGTCAGGTTCACCCAGATCTTCCGAACCCCCACCATCGCGCAGCTCGCGGCGTGGATCGACGCGGCCCGCGACGCGAGCGGTGAACAGGACGCTCCCGCCAAGCCGCTCGCCGCCGAGGGCGACGAGCTCGTGGCCATCACTCCGGTGCAGGCGGAGACGGTTCCGCAAGAGATCGTGGTCGAGATGGCCTGGTGGGTCGACGGCGAGGTCGACGACGCGGTCCTGGAGAGCGCCGCGACCGATGTCCACCGTCGGCACCAGGCGCTGCACGCCCGATATCTCAGCGGGCCGGAACTCGGGCTGGCCGAGGTGCCGGCTGATCCGGGACAGGCGGAGTTCCACCGGCTGGGCGAGGAAGGCAGTGACGACGCTGCGCTCGAGACGCTGCGGCGGACGCTGCGCAGGCCGCTCCGGCTCGACGAGGGAAAGATCTGGCGGTGCGCGGTCGTGCGCAGCAGGCAGAGCGGGCGCACCCTGTTCGGGCTGGCGGCGGACCACGCGGGGTTCGACGGCCGTTCGTTGGTCATCGTGACGGCAGAGCTGTCCGCGGCGTACGCGGCGCGCGCAGCCGGGAAGGCGCCGCAGTGGCCGAGCCGGACCGCGTCGCTCGCGGAGATGGCGTGCGACTTCCGGCACCAGCTCGCGGCGGCGGACACCGAGGCGCAGCGCCGGTACTGGCGCGACGAGCTCCATGAGCTCCCGCCCTGCCGGCTTCCCGGGCGCAGCGACGGGGTGTCGGAGCTTCCCCCGATGCCTGAGGGCTCGCGCTACTCGCTCCCGGGGCCGTCCGCCCTGCGCGAGTTCGTCGTGCCGCAGGCGCAGATGGAGAGCTGGGAGGAGTACGCCCGGGACAAGGGCATGCCGCCATCCGTCTGTGTGGCGGCGGTGTACGTGGAGTCCCTCGTCCGGGCAGGCGGGACGCCTGACTTCGGCGTGATGGTCGCCGTCGCGAACAGGTCCGGCAAGGTGATCGACGGGACCGTCACCAACCGGGCAGCCAACATCGTGCTGCGCCCGAACGGCCCGTCCCACTCGGGTGCGAACATTCTCGCGCGGACGCGCGAGGCGTATCTGGGGGCGATGGCCGCGCGCGATGTCCTCGTCGTCCCCGAGGAGTTGGGCAGCGCACTCGGCGGCTCCGAGAAGACGATCCAGCTCGACCGGTTGGTGGCTCTCAACTACGTCCCGACACCCGAGCTCACCTTCGGCGACGCTGCCGGGACGCTCGTGACCGAAGGCGGCGCGCTCTCCGCGCAGTCCCACTTCCCCGCCATGCTCATCGTGTCGCCGATCCCGGAGGGCCTCGACATCGCCCTGCAGGTGCGGACCGACATGCACGACGCCAGCCTCGCCGACCGGATCAAGGAGTGTTTCCTCGACATCCTCAGGGGTGGGCCCGAGCGGCTCGAACTGGCGACCGCGTGAGTGGGGCGAGGATCGTGGCCGTCCCCGCCCTGGTCGCCGGCTGACTCCTGACGCCGCTCGATCGCAGCCTCGTCGGAGTGCCCGGCGAACCGTACGAGCGATCCTGGACCTCGACGGACGCGCTGCTGTACGCCGTGGGTGTCGGAGCGGGTCTCGGCGACCCGCTGCGCGGGCTCGCCTTCACCACGGACAACAGCGAAGGCGTCGAGCAGAAGGTGCTGCCCACCTACGGCGTGCTGCTGACAAGCGCTCCGGTGGCGCGCAGCATCGGCGTCTTCGACCGGGCCGTGCTGGTGAAGGCCGAGCACACATCGAGCTGCACCGGCCCCTGCCGGTCGCTGGCACGGTTCTCGTCACCTCGACCGTCACCGGGATGTACGACAAGGGCTCGGGCGCGCTGGTGGAGTTCGAGAGCGTCGCCGTCGACGCCGCCGACGGTCAGCCCCTCGTCACCGCCCGGTTCGGCATGTTCGTCCGGGGCGAGGGTGAGTTCGGGGGCGATCGTGGCGCCTCCGCACCGTGGCAGCCGCCCGACCGGCGTGAATCCCCGGGCGCGAGACGACCACCGTCGAGGCGCGGCGGCGACCCCGCGCCACGACGATCCCACCGGCGCGCCCCACGCGAGGCGGTCGGCCGCGAGGCCGCGGAGGTGCTCGACCACGCCACCGTCCCGGACAGCACGGACCGCGGGGGAGCGACTGACGGTGAATGAGCCCTGCCACCTGCACCAGATCGGTGCAGGTCGCGCTATGGGCTGACCGGAACCCGTTGGGATGCCGATGCCGGATCGCGTGGCGCGTGGCCGGAGTAATCGCGAAGAGGTTGCCGCGAAGCGCCGTGGAGTCATGGCGCATGGATGCCGGTATCGGGTGCTGGATTGGTATCCGTGATTCGCCGGGGCGGCGGTCGGGCCTACGTGCGGCGGCGGGAATGCGTACGGCTGCCTCGGTGGGCGCCGGGTGCCGCTCACGCCGTCGCGCCGGCGGCCTCCGTCTCGCCCACGTCCGGCGACGTCGGCCTGGTCCGCTCGCCCCACCGCGCCACGACCGGCATCACCATGCTCGTCAGGGCGAAGACGGCACCCAGCGCGATCAGGCCGACCCGGCCGTTGCTGAGGACGGGCCCGAGGAGCAGCGCCGGAGCGATCGCCACGCCGATGCCGCCGAGGATGCTGGCGAAGCCGTCGTACTGGCCCTGGGCGTGAGCCGGCGGCAGTCCCATGCCCAGGGCGAATCCGGCGGCCAGATGCCAGATCTCGCCGACGGTGTGCACGCACACGGCCACCACGATCATCAGCAGCGCGGCCCAGGCGGGCAGTCCGGCCGCGAAGCCCATCACGGCGCAGCTGCACAGGAAGGCCAACCCGGCTCGCCGCCACGCGAGTCCGCCCTGCCGGAGCGTCTGCACCTTGGCGCCCAGGCGGATCTGGAACGCGACGACCAGGATGGTGTTGATCACGAGGGAGGCCGAGACGGTCCAGTCCGGCGCGTTCGTGTGGTCGACCACCCAGATCGGAAGCAGCAGCAGGAGGACACTGAACTGCAGGCTGAAGGCGATGCCGACCACCGCGTACGCCACGAACGGCTTGTCGCGCATCACGCTCCAGCGCAGGGCGGTGTGCGGAATCGGCAGCGGCTCGTAACGCGGCATGCCGCGGTGCAGGATCACCCAGGCGCCCACGAAGGTCAGCACGTTGATGACGATCGCGACATGAAAGGCGGTCGGTGTGCCGATCTGGAGCGCGATGCCGCTACCGGCGAAGCCGAGCGAGAAGCCCACGTTCGTGATCGCGTGGGTCAGCGAGCGGAAACCGGCCGCACTGTCGTCGGCCACCCGCCGCAACAGCGCGCCCTCGGCCGTGACGATAGCCCTCCCGGCCACCATCTCCACGGTGACGACGACCACGAAGGTGGCGAAACTGTCGATGAAGAGCAGGCCGACCGTCGCGGCGCACTGCACCAGGAGCATCGCCTTGGTCATCCCGAGCGGACCGCGCCGGTCGGCCAGGTCGCCGAGCGGGAGGCCCACCAGCAGGGTGATCGCCGATGCGATGGTCAGGCCGACACCGACCTCGGCGGCGGACAGCTCCACGATCCGGATGAGGTACAGCGGCAGGCTGACCATCAGCAGCCCGGTGCCGAACGTGTTGACCAGCAGTGCCAACGCGTACACGCGCCTGGGACCAGGCTCGGGGAGCAGGGAGGTGACTGCTCGGGCGGGGTTCAACCGCGGCATGGCTGCGCTTCCGGATCCCTGTGTCGGTCACTCGTGGGGCGATCTCGGCGTACCCCGTCCGGTTGCCACTCCCGGATCTCCTGGTCGCGGGGCACAGCGAAGGGTGACCGCGGTGATCGCCGGCTGACCGTGACCGTGCCCGGCAGACGGACCTGCCGGGCACGGTCACGCGGCGACGGCGGTGCGGCCGGCTGGCCACGCTTCGCTGTCCGCCAGGGCGTGTGTCGAAGTCCCCCGACCGGTCCGCGGCGGGCCCCGGTGGCGGTGGGGTCGGGATCGCCGCCGGCGGCGTGGGAGGTCGGGGCCGGCCACCGGGGGCGGCCCGCCCACCCCCCTGGCCGGAGGGGCAGGGCGCCCCCCCCCCCCCCCCGGGGAACAACA
>NZ_JBNCKV010000004.1:0-209732 GCF_049841695.1 Micromonospora sp. DT178 | reverse complement strand
GGGGGGGCCCGGGGGGGGGGGGGGGGGGGTTGGGCGCGGGGGGGGGGGGGTGGAGGGCCCGTACGCGGGGGCCGGCCCCCACCTCCGCCCTGCCGGTCGAGCCTGGGCGCCGCCCCGGCCCGACCGGGAACCTCGACAGCCGTCCTAGACGTAGAGGGTGTTGGCGTCCAGGCCGCAGACGATCCGGCCGTACAGCTCGAGGTTGGTGTTGGGGTGCAGGATGGCGTGCAGGTTGAGCACCTGCACGTCCCGCCGGATGCGTTGGATCGCGACGTCCCGGTAGACGGACGAGCCGCCGCTGGCATTGGCCAGGATGCCGATCGCCTCTTCGGCCCGCTGGCAGGCGGCGCCCAGGTCGAGTCGGATGCGCGCCCGCTCCTCGAGCGTCCAGGGCTCGCCCGCCTGGCTCTTGGTGTCGAGCAGGTCCGCCGCGCGGTGTGCGTGGAACCTGACCTCGTCGATCGCGACGATCGCGCCGGCCACCTCGATGTGGGTGATCGGGGCCTCGCTCTGGTTCTCGTAGCTGGTGTAGGTGATCTTGCGGCCGGGCAGCCGATCGAGGAAGGCGTCCTTCGCCGCCAGGGCCAGGCCGAGAGCCGGCGCGCTGACGATCGAGCAGGCGGTGGCCATGAACGGCGCGTTGAAGATCGGTGCGTTGGCGTTCAGCTTGGACCTGTGCTGACCCTGCAGCACCGGCCCCATCGGGAGCGCACGCTCCGCCGGGACGAAGAGGTCCTTGGCGATGGTGGTGATGCTGCCGGAACCGCGCAGGCCCGACGTGTGCCAGTCGTCGACGATCTGCAGGTCCGCGACCGGAATGGCGAGCATGATCGGCGCGAAACCGCCGCCCTCGACCGGCGTGACCGCTGCCGTCGTGTTCCACGTGCTCTGCTGCGCACCGGTGTTGAACGACCACTTGCCGTTGACGATGTAACCGCCGTCGGTCGGCACGGCCATCGCGCCGGGGCTGAGGATCCCGCAGACGCGCACGTCCGGCGTCGAGAACACCTCGTCCTGCACCTCGTCGGGGAACAGCCCGGTCAACCACGTGCTGATCGACCAGACCGCGACGGTCCACGCGGTCGAGCCGTCACCCCGCCCGAGCTCGGCCAGCACGTCCACGACCGTGCCCATGTCGGACTCGTAGCCGCCGTAGCGGACCGGAACTCGCATCTTCAGCAGCCCGGCATCGGTGATGGCCTCGATGACGTCCGGGTGGAGCTGCCGGTTCTCGTCCATCCAGACCGCCTTCTCCCGCAGCAGCGGGACGAGCTCGGAGGCGCGGCGGACGAGTTCCGCTCGGGGCGGCGCTTGGGTGATCTCCATCGTGATTCTCCTTCGCGGGCGTCCGTCGCCACGTGCTGCGGCACATGGTCACGGCGATCGGGTGGCTTCAGGCCTGATGGGTGGTTCGAGCAGATCTCGGCGCGATATGGTCACGCACCGAGATGATTTCAAGCCGGAGAGTCCTGCCGCACCTCCGCGATTGCGGCCCGGGGCGAAGTGTCGGCGCTTTATCCGCGGTCGCGTGCTCCGAGGTTTCGGCAGCTTGTCGGCGTACCCGCGGTCAGGTCGGCGTCAGTCGTGCCGCCGCCGGTGTCGACGCCGTCCGTCGCGCGACCGTCCGCGTCGCACCATCACGCTGCATGGACCGGCCCAGCACGACGGGCGGGGGCGCCTTGCGTCAGGCATCCCGGACCGCGCGTTCCCGATGCGTCAGGCCGATACGCCGGCTGCCGTCGTCGAATGCCTAGGACAGCGCGACCGTCCCACGCGCGCCGCACGTGGAAGCCGGCGGCCAGGGATGCAGGGACATGTCCAACGCGCAGCGGTCATCACGGCGTCCCGACGATGCGGCGGTCTCCAGGCCGGCGTCGGTGGAGTGCGGCAGGGGTGGGCGACGGCTCGATCGGCCGTCGCCCACCGTCCCGTTCGGAGCCCCGGCTCGGCCCGGCCTCAGCCGAAGAACGATCTCAGGTGCTGGGTGAGCACCTGAGGCTGCTCGTCAACGAAGTAGTGCCCGGTGTTGGCGATCTGTACCAGCTGCACGTTGACGGCCTGCTGGCTGAGCGTCGCAGCGAACCTCGGAAAGAAGACGTCGTGGGCGATGCCCAGGACCGGGGTGGTCACCGGCGCGTATGTCTCGTTGTCGGCGATGTCCTGGCCCAGCGCCTGGTACCAGCCGTTGCCGCCCCGGATGGCGTCCGGCGTCGAGTAGGCATGGGCGTAGACGGCCCGGTCGAAGTCGCTGATGGCTGCTTTGTTGACCAGGAGGTTGTCGAACATCCAGTCGACGAGGAAGCGGGACCGACCCGTGATGAGCTGCTCCGGCAGCTGTGACACCTGGTTGAAGGCGAACCACCAGGGGTGGAACGGGACACCCGGCGCCGGCAGCATGCGGAACTCGTAGTAGCTGCTGTTCGGGTGTTCCACGTCCAGCATGGCGATCTTGTTGACGACTGCGGGGTGGTTCGCCGCCATGCTGTAGGCGACCATCGCCCCCATGTCGTGACCCACGACGTTCACCTTGGTGTAGCCCAGCGCCCCGGCCAGCGCCGCGATGTCCGCCGCCATGGTCTTCTTGTCGTACCCGGACGCCGGCTTGCTGGAGCCGCCGGCACCGCGCAGGTCCACGGCGATCACGCGGTACCGGGTGGCCAGCGCGGGCATCACCTTGTGGTACTCCCACCAGGTCTGCGGCCAGCCGTGCAGCAGGATCAGCGGCTCCCCGCGCCCACCGGCGACGTAGTGCAGCCGGATTCCGTTGACCGCCGCGTACCTGCTCGTGAAACCCCCCGGAAGGGTGGCTGCGAGCTCGGCGGCGGACGGGGCGGTGGCCAGCGCGCCGTCGGTGGACGGTGCGGCCTGTGCCGCCGTGCCGGTCGCCGCGGCGGCGACCGCGCCGGCGCCGAGCGCGATCAGCTTCCTTCTGTTCATCGAAGACACGCATGCTCCAGTTCTCTAGACAGTGACATGGATCCTTACCGATTTTGGGGGAACACAGGGTTACGCAAAGGTCACGGATGCCCGATGGTTTATCGGGAATGACCGATGGGATGTAATTTCTTGCGCTTGCGTCCGATGGCCGGAACGTCCGTCAACGGGATAACCGACAGTCCTGAGTCTTGATCCACCGACGCGGTTGGCGGCGATCCGGTTGATCATTCCGAGCTGGGGTGAGCCGGCGGGTGTGGCCGGCGTCTTCGTCCCGGATGGGCGGCGGAGTGCCCTGGTCGCGCGGGGATCGAGTCAGGAAGTGACGGCCTGGGAGCCGTCGGTCAGTGCGGTTATGGCGCGGCGGATACGGCCGTCTGCCGCCGGGTCGGTTCCGCCGGTGAGCGCGACGTGGTGGAGAACGCCGACCACGGCCAGAGCAAGCGCCTCGGTGTCGGCGTCTGTGGGTATCCGTGCGAGTTGTTGTTCGGCGACCAGGTATGCGACGACGGCACGTTCGAGTGGTTGCAGTGCGGCGCTTCCGTTGCCCAGCACCGCTTCCACCTCTGCGGCTAGCGCTGGCCGGGAGGCGATCAGCCGGGTGACAGCCAGCAGGGTGATCATCGGGGTCGCGAGGGCTGTCTCGGTGAGGTTTGCGGCGACCGTACCGGTGCCGGCGCGGCCGGAAAGGCCGGCCGCGGCGCTGGCGATCTGGAAGCTCCGGTCGACCGCGTAGCCGACCAGGAAGTCGTCGAAGTTCGCGAAGTGGGCGAACAGCAGCCCCGTGGCGACTCCGGCCTCGCGGGTCACCGCTCGGCTGGTGAGCTGGCTGGGGCCTGCTGCGGCGATCACGCGTTCCGCGGCGGCGAACAGGTGTTGCCGAGGTTCGGCGATGGCGACTCCGCGTGGCATGCCCGAAGTCTAAGCATGTTGCGCCTGGATGAGCATCTGCTCATACTGTTTGAGCGGATGCTCATTCTGGTTGGGGAGTGCGGATGAAACGAGCGGTGATCGTCGGCGCCGGTATAGCCGGTCTTGCCACCGCCCTGCGGCTGACACAGGACGGGTGGCACACGCTCGTCGTGGAACGCGCCCCGGCCCGGCGTAGCGGGGGCTACCTGGTGAACCTGCTCGGAGGGGGCTACGACGCCGCCGAGCGGTTGGGGCTGATCCCCGCCCTCTCCGCCCGCGCGTTGGGCCTGTTCACCACCGTGCTGGTCCGAGCGGACGGGAGGCCGAAGCTCACGGTGCCCTCAGCCGTCGCCGAGGCCGCACTGGGCCCCCGCACCATGACGGTGTTCCGAGGCGACCTCGAGACCGCACTGTACGAAGCGGTACGCGACCGCGTCGAGATCCGCTTCGGCGTCACCGTCTCCTCCATCGACCAGGACGCCGACCGGGTGGGGGTCGGGCTCAGCGACGGCACCATCGAGGACGCCGACCTGCTCATCGGCGCTGACGGCGTTCACTCCGCGACCCGGACTGCGATGTTCGGCCCCGATCATCGGGTCGATCTGCCGTACGTGGTGGCGGCGTTCCCGCTCGCGCATCCGGTGGCGGCCGTACGCGAGTCGTCCGCCAC
Organism: Micromonospora sp. DT178; assembly: GCF_049841695.1. Lineage (NCBI taxonomy): Bacteria > Bacillati > Actinomycetota > Actinomycetes > Micromonosporales > Micromonosporaceae > Micromonospora > Micromonospora sp. DT178. Next base: position 205,216 of record NZ_JBNCKV010000004.1, on the reverse strand, counting down.
GACCTTCATCGGCCCCGGGCGCACGGCGGCAGTCGTCAACCTGGGCCCGCGACGGTCTTCGGCCTTCTTCGCGTACCGCTGCGCGAACGCGGGCCGGGAACTGGAACGCGGACCGGTGGATGCGCTTCGCGCAGCGTTCGGAGACCTGGCCGCGGGCGTGCCCGAGGCGATCGGTCAGTTGGAGGCCGACCCTTCCGGCGTCTTCTTCGACCGGGTCAGCCAGGTGGACATGCCACGATGGAGCACCGGGCGAACCGCGCTCCTCGGCGACGCGGCCTGGTGCGTCACGCTCTTCGCCGGGCACGGCGCGGCCCTGGCACTCGCCGGCGCCGACCAGCTCGGCACCGCCCTGCAGCGGCACGGCGACAACATTTCATCAGCCCTGGCGGAATGGGAGACCGGCCTGCGACCCGAGGTCGTCAAGCGGCAGGCGCTCGCGCGCCGCGGCATGTACCAGTACGCGCCACCGAGCCGGTTCCACGTCTGGATGAACGACGTCACGATCCGAGCGATCACCCTCCCCGGCGTCCGCGGCCTCATCCGGCGCGGCATCGAACGACAGAACCGCTGAAGAGCGATCCGAGGGTACGCATGGGGGCCTGCGATGCACGTACCTGGCTGTGGACGTCGACCGGCCCGCCGCCCGCTGACGGCCGTCCTGCGCGCGGCACGGAACTGGGCCCGGTACGCGGACCCGGCGCCTTGGCGTCCTGCCGAGGCCGGCGGGCAAGCGCTGTTGTGACGCAACGGACCGGGTCGGGAAAGGGACACAGTGGCTCTTCCGGCGGTGGTAGAAAGCAGGCGATTACCTCACCTCAGGAGATCATCGTGAAGCGAAACGTCGTGTCCCGTCGGTCGCTGCTGGCCACCGGCGGGGCCACCGCTGTCGCGCTCGGCCTCGCCGCCTCCCGGCCGGCGACGGCCGCCCCGAGCCAGCTGCCCGTCGTCACCCCGGCCGAGGCGTGGCGGCGGCTGCGCCACGGCAATCACCGGTTCGTCACCGGGCACAGCCGGCACCCGCACCAGAGCCTGGCCGACCTGCGCCGCCTGGCCGCTGGTCAGCACCCGATCGCCATCACCCTCGGCTGCGCAGATTCCCGGGTCGCCCCCGAGGTGCTGTTCGACCAGGGTCTGGGCGACCTGTTCGACAACCGGGTGGCCGGGAACATCGTCGACGACCTGCTGCTGGGCAGCATCGAGTTCGCCGTGGAGGAGTTCCACAGCCCGTTGATCGTCGTGCTCGGTCACGAGCGGTGCGGGGCGATCACCGCCACCATCGACGCCATCCGCACCGGAGGTTCCGCCCCGGGTCACATCGGCACCATCGTCGAGAGCCTGCGGCCCGTGGTGGCGCCGGTGCTGGGGCAGCCCGGGGACGAGGTCGACAACGGCGTCCGCGCCAACGTCCGCGCCCAGGTCCAGGCGCTGACCGTACGCAGTCCGATCATCGCCGAGCGGGTGCACGCGGGCGCGCTGAAGGTGGTCGGCGCCCGGTACGACCTGGACAACGGGCAGGTCACGTTGGTGGACTGACCTCGGTCGGTGCACCAACCTGACGGTGCCGGTACGCCGCACTGACCGGGACAGCCGCGGGCTCGTCCCCAGCTGGCCCGGTCAGCGCGTTCGTGAGGTCAGCCGGCCCGCCAACCGTCCGGGTCGGTACCGCCGGGCACCGGCGCCGCAGGGTCGTAGGGCTGCCGGGTGAAGACGAAGGTGCCAAGATCGAGGTGGCTGACGGCGCCAGCCGCGTCGCGTTGCACCCGTAGCCGTTCGCCGGCGAAGTAGCCGTTGATTCCCACCCAGCCGCCGTCGCCGGTGGGGCGCAGCCGGGTGCCGCGCCCGCCGGACAGCGGGGCCAACTCCACGAAGCCGTCAGCCTGCGGGCGCAGCACATAAGGGGCCGGCCCCCAGTACCACGGGCCGGCGAGATCCAGTAGCTGCGGGTCGATCGAGGGCAGCGGTCGCCACGGCGCAGGGATCCGCGGCTCCCGCTCGGCGACCGTCTGCAGCAGATCAGCGGCGAGAGCGCCGGCGGACAGGCCGGCGGTCACGTTACCCATGACGACCGCGCCCAGAGCGTCATCGGGGCTGACCCACACGGTCGCAACAAAGCCGGGCATCGAGCCGGTGTGCCCGGCCAACAGTCGGCCGTCGCGGCGCAGCAGCTGCATGCCGAGCCCGTAGCCGCTGTCCCAGCCGGTCGCCTCCGGCGGGCTCGCCGGGTCGCGCATCTGCGCGACGGTGTCCGGATGCAACACCCGGTCGTCGCCGTCGATCAGGAACGCGGCGAACCTGGCCAGGTCCGTCACGGTCGACCACAGCTGCCCGGCAGGCGCCATCAGGCCGGTGTCCACGGCGGGCTCTGCAAGGAGCACATCGGCCCAGGGATGCACCGCCCAGCCCGTGGCATGCGGCGCGACCGGCAGCAGGGTGGTGCGGGTCATCGCGAGCGGCTCCAGCACCTCGCGCCGCAGCACCTCGCCCCACGCCTGACCCCGAACCCGCTGCACCAGCGCGCCGAGCAGCGCATAGCCGGGGTTGGAGTAGTGCTGGCGCTGTCCGGCCGGATGCACCTGCGGATCGCTGCCCAGCACGTCGGCCAGGTCGGGTCGCAGCGCGCCCGGGGTCCGTTCCCACCACGGGCCGGGCGCGTCAGCGATCAGCCCGGCGGTGTGCGCCAGCAGGGCACCGACCGTGGCCTGGCCCGCCACCGTGCCGGGCAGGTGCTCGGCCAGCGGGTCGGTGAGCGCGAGTCGTCCCTCGTCGCGCAGGCGCAGCACCAGCACCGCCAGGAAAGTCTTGGTGATCGAGCCGATCCGGTACTGGAGGTTGCCATCCGGCACCCTGCCGTCGACCGTTCCCCGCCCGTCCACCCACACAGGACAGCCATCACGCACCACGGCAGCGACGACCGAAGGCGCCCGGCCCGCTACCTGACCAGTGGCCAGCCGGTGGACCAGCGCACGTCGGGTTTCGGGTAGCAGCGGCGTGGGGATCGGTGGCATGCGGGCAAACCTACCGGGCGCCCGCACGGCCCGTGACGATCCGACGCCTCCGGATCTGCCACTGACCGCTGACTGTGCCGGCGAACGCACCCGACAAGCGTCTCTATCGCTGCGCTTCGAAGTGCTCCTTCATCGCGGGGTAGTAGTCGTCGAAGTCCGGCGCCGGCTGGCCGTCGCGCGAGGCTGTCAACGCGTCCAGGTAGTACTCCCAGCCCGGTCCGACCTCGCCGACGCCCTCCGTGCCGGTCAGGTGCTGCGTGAACCGGAGCTCGGTCACGCCCGCACTTTCGACCAGCACCATGTCCAGATGCCAGCCACCGTGCTCGTCCACCGCGGAAACCGCCAGCCGGCGCGGCGGCTCGCACACGTCGATGGTCATGTCCATCCAGGGCTCGCCCTCCTCGTACGCCATCTGGACCTTGATGGTGCGTCCCGGCCCGGCGTCGCCCTGCCACGGGCCGAACCAGCGTGCCGTGCGCGCCGGATCGGTGAGGCTGGCCCAGACGTCAGCCACGGGAGCGCGGAATGTGCGGGTCAGCACGAGGTCGTCGCCGATCAGTCGGCCGGTGGGTGTCGGGCTCATGCGGTCTCCTTCTGGGACGGGTGCCGCCCGGCGGCTGTCTGCCGCTCGCGGCGGGCGCGGTAGACCTCGGTCTCCAGCGCGTCGAGGCGGTGCTGCCAGCCGGACGGGCGCATCAGCCGTCCCAGCCACCCGGCCAGCTCGTCGAGCGGCGCGGTGACCAGGGTGTAGACACGCCTGCGTCCGTCGGCCGTGTCGCGCACCAGGCCGGCCTCGCGTAACACGCGCAGGTGACGGCTGACGGCCGGCCGGCTGATCACGAACCGGTCGGCGATCTGGCCGGCCGAGAGCGGTTCGTCGCGCAACATCTGCAGGATCTCCCGCCGAACCGGATCGGCGATCGCGGCCGCTACCTCGTCCACGCTTGAAGCGTAACAGCATGGTTACGCTTCAAGCAACGTCGCGTCCATGGATGGATCGGCTCACGCGTTGTCGAGCACGAACGCCCGCATGAGATCTGCGCACTCCGCTGCGTGCGTCTCCAGCAAGAGGTGCCCGCCGTCGTAGATGTGCGCGTCCATGCGATCGAGGACGCGGTGGTAGGCGAGGACCTCGTCCACGTCGAAGTACGCGTCGTGCCGTCCCCACAGCACGAGCGCTGGCGGCTGGTGGGCGCGGTGGTATCCGGCGAGCTCATCGAAGCGGGCGACGTGGTTGGCGTAGTCGGTGAACAGCGCGAACTGCGCGTCGACGTTGCCGGGTCGACTCATGCGCTCCCAGTCGAGGTGCCACGACTCGGGAGCGTGCAGGGTGCGCAGACGTTCGGGCAGCCCGGCCAGGTACTGGTCGCGGGTGCCGGCGAAGTTCAACCAGTCCGGCAGTTCGGCGCGCTTCTCGTCGGTCGGATCGGCCCAGTAGGCCCGGGCGCTGTCCCACTGCTCGCCGAGGCCGTCCTCGTGCGCGTTGCCACTCTGGACGACCAGACCGCGGATGCGAGCCGGGGCCCGGGTGGCCAGGTGGTATCCCACCGGCGCGCCGAAGTCGTGCAGGTAGACGAAGAAGCGCTCGATCCCGAGCTGGTCGAGGAGGGTCTCGATCGTCCACGAGAGGTTCTCGAACGTGTAGTCGTAGTCGCCGACAGTTGGCGACGAGGACATGCCGAAGCCGGGCAGATCGGGTGCGATCACGTGCGCCACGTCGGCGAGTGTGGGCATGATCGTGCGGAATGTGTGCGACGAGCTGGGGAATCCGTGCAGCAGCAGTACCGCCGGCTGGCCGGGGCGCCCGGCCTCGCGGAAGAACACCTCCAGTCCGTCGACGTCGGCCCGCCGATGGCGGACCTTCTGGATGGCCTGCATCGCGTCCTCCTCCCAGCTGCCCTGGCGGGGGGCAGCCGCCCCCGAACCGATATTGCCCGACCATCTCGACATCCGTAGCCGGATCTGCCGTCGGGCGGGCGTGACTTGTCGGCTCAGTCGCCGCGGCGCTGGAGTGGCTGCCGGCCGTCCTCACCGACCCCTTGAGTGTGTCCACCAACGACACGGCATTGCCCGCCGTCGGTCTGTCCGGGTGCGGGGAGGTCGTCGCCGTCCGGGAGGTCGCAATGCCGTGACGCCCGCACGGTCGGTAGTCGCTAGGCTGCTTTCGGTCAGGCGTCATCGACGGAACCTGGAATTCCGCTTGAAGGCCAAATGCAGACAGGCGCTGTCGCGTGCCGGCCGACGATGGGTCCGGATTAACTCCCGCTGGTCTGAATCCCCATACGCGTTCCGAGTTTCGAGGCGCCAAAGGCATCCGTCCGTCCGGGCCGTCAGCCCTGCCAGCAGTATCAATAGCCGGGAGCGGCCCCGGCCGGGGGAGAAGCTCCCATCGTCGTCAGGGTGCCAAGGCGGGTACTTCGGGGCCGGATACCGGGTTGAGCAAATACGACCTGTACCAGACATAGCGCGCGAATGCAGTACCTTGCCTGGCGCGGGGTGCGCGGCTACGCTCGCCCCATCGAAGACCGGGTATTGGCGCAAACTGTTGTTTCATGCTCCGTTGTTTGCACGATTTTGTAGTCGCTCCACGGGGGAGTTGATTGGATGTCTGCTGACGGCAGACGTCGAATTCGTCCCGCGCTGCCGATCGCGCCTTTGTCATAAGTCGTCGTACCTCCCTCAGCTGACCGTCCTTCATTCGAGGCGGTCTGATCCGCAGGCGATGCCACGCGCCGCGAGGCGCGGATTCTGGTTGCAGTCCGGCCGCGCAACTTTCGTAACGGGGGTCTTCAGTTGCAGCTCGTTCCCGAGGGCTCCACCCTCATGTCAGGACGGTTGTCCAGCGGCCCGTCCCGCCAGGTGCATGACGAGATCCTCCGGCCGCAGTTCATCTTCGACATGGCTCACCTACTTCCTCACTACCTCGCTGTGGAAGTGGCTCTCCTGTTCGAATACGAGCGGATGGGGGTCATCACCGGCGACCAGCGACGAGACATCGCGGACATCCTTGGCGGGATCGACGAATCCACGCTCAGCGCCGACCCCTCCACCAACATGTCCGACACGTCGATGGCCATCGAGCAATGGGTGCATCGTCAGTTGATTGAGCCGGTCCCGGCCTGGCACGTCGACCGCAGTCGTAACGACTCTCAGGCGACCGCACACGCTCTCGCGGCACGCGAGTGGTTCGGCGGGGCGGCGGAGGACCTGCTGGGCCTCGGTGAGGCCGTCCATCGACTCGCCAGCGGTACGACCGATCTGCTGATGCCGGGATACACCCATCTCCAGGCAGCCCAGGTGATCACTCCCGGCTTCTACCTGGCCGCCCTCTCCCAGCAGATCCTGCACAACCTGCGCCGCTGGCTCGCCACCTATGACAGCAACGACCTTTCGCCGCTCGGCGCGGGATCGATGGCGGGTCAGCAACTGCCCTGGGACCGTCACCGCATGGCGCACCTGCTCGGCTTCGCGGGCCCGGTTCCGCACGCCCTGACCGCGGTGGCGTCCCGGTCATTGGCCTTGGAGATGATGGCGGAATTCTCCATCCTGGGTGCCGAACTGAGCCGCTTCGTCACCGACCTCATGACCTGGGGCAGCAACGAGTACGCCTTCATCGACCTGCCCGACGAGCTTTCCGGCATCTCGGCGGCGATGCCGCAGAAGAAGAACTTCCCGATCCTGGAGCGGATCCGCGGAAAGCTGGCGCATCTCGGCGCCTTCGGTGTGGACATCGTCCTCGCCCAACGCTCGACGCCCTATTCCAACATGGTGGAGGTGTCCAAGGAGGCGACCGCGAACCTCCACGTCTCCGTCTCCACCACGCGGACCGCTCTGCGGCTCTTCTCGACCGTCATCGACAACCTGCGTTTCCGATCCGACCGGATGCGGGAAGCCTGCCGGCGGGAGTATCTGGGCGCGTTCGCACTGGCGAACGACCTGACCCTCAACGACGGAATCCCCTGGCGCGACGCCCAGATCGTCGTCGGGCAGTACATCGCCGCCGCCATCTCCGCCGACATCCCGCCCCACCCCGGGGACCCCGGGCTGTTGGCCGAGGTCGCCGGCCGGCACGGATACCAGGTCTCCGACGCCGCACGCGTGCTCGCCAACGCCTTCGACATCGAGAGCGCAATTCGTGGAAAGCGGTCGACGGGTTCGGTCAATCCCGAAGCGTTGGCCGACCTTCTCGCCAGCCAGGCGGACGATTTCCGGGTCCTCCGGCAGCAGTGGGACGACCGTCGTGAACGGCGAGGTTCCGCTCGGGCGCTGCTCGGGCGTCGATAAGCGTCGAATCGGGGAAGAATGACGATCCTGAGCGGAGCAGCCCGGGTGGGCGCGAACGACGTCGGCACCTACGGACGACCGGGGGCCGGCGCGTGATCTTCCAGAACGTCATCGACGCCATCGGGCACACGCCGTTGATCAGGCTGCGGATGGATGTCGACCCGCGCGTGCAGGTGTACGCCAAACTCGAACTCCAGAACCTCTTCGCGATGAAGGACCGGGTCGCCCGCCACGTGATCCTGGAGGCCAGGCGGCTGGGCGTGCTCAAACCGGGCGCGCCGATCGTCGAGAGTTCCTCCGGCACGATGGCGCTGGGAGTCGCCCTCGTCGGCACCGCCCTGGGCCATCCGGTGCACGTCGTCACCGATCCCCGGATCGACCCCGTGACGCTCGCCAAGCTGCGCGCCCTGGGCTGCCAGGTGCACGTCGTCGACCGGATGTCCAGCCAGGGCTGGCAGGGTGCCCGCCTCGAACGGCTGCACGAGCTCCTCGGAGGCCTGCCGGGTGCGTTCTTTCCCGAGCAGTACCGGAATCCGGACAACCCGGGTGCGTACCGCTCCCTGGCCGGCGAGCTGCTGGGGGATCTCACCTCCTTCGACGTCCTGGTCGGGGCGGTCGGCACCGGTGGATCGCTGTGCGGCTCGGCCCGTGCGCTGCGACGCGCGCTGCCCGAGCTGCGAGTGGTGGGGGTGGACTGCGTGGGCAGCGTGCTGTTCGGTCAGCCGGACGCGCCCAACAGGCTGCAGGGCGGGCTCGGCAACAGCCTCGAGCCCGCCAACCTGGACCGTCGCCAGATCGACGAGGTGCACTGGCTCAACGACCGGGAGGCGTTCGGCGCCACCCGTGACCTGGCCCGCGAGCAGCAGATCTTCGGCGGCAACACGTCGGGATCGGTCTACCAGGTGTTGAAGGACGTGGCTCGCCGGGCGGAGCCGGGGACCAGGATCGTCGGCATCTTCCCCGATCGCGGCGACCGGTACGCGCAGACCGTCTACGACGACGGATGGGCCGCCGACCGCCTCCACGAGATGGACGCGGCGGACCGGCCGCACCCGATCAGCCCCGGCGAGGTCGCCGTGAGCTGGTCGCGGACGGACGACGTCCCGCGTACGAACGACGAGCGATACCTGTTGTTCCTGGAGGCGAACACGAGCGGCACCGGCGTGCTCGCCCTGAGCGTCGCGCGACGCATGGGGCTGCGTCCGGTACTGCTCACCGACCGTCCCGACCGCTACCCGGGGCTCGTCGACACCGACTGCGAGGTCCTCGTCTGCGAGACGCACGACCTGCCGGCCCTGCGCTCGCTCATTCAGGGCAGGTTCCGTCGTGAACAGCTCGCCGGGGTGACGACGACGAGCGACTTCTACACCGTGCTCGCCGCCGAGCTGGCCGGCTGGCTGGGACTGCCGGGCAACCCGCCGGCAGCCGTGGCCGCCTGTCGGAACAAGGCCCTGCTGCGAAAGGCCCTGCGGGACAGCGGGATCCGGCAACCCCGCTTCGTGGCGGTGACGGACCCGGCACGGGCCGCCGCCGCCGTGAGCGAGGTCGGGCTGCCGTGCGTGGTGAAGCCCGCGGACGACTCCGGATCCAACGCCGTGCTGCTCTGCGCCACCGTCGAGGAGGCGACCGCGCACGTGGAGACGGTCCTGGGCATGCGCGTCAACGTCCGGGGCATGCCGACCGCCCGCTGCGCACTGGTCGAGGAGTACGTGCGGGGTGCCGAGTTCAGCGTCGAGGTGTTCGGCGAGAGCGCCGGGAACCGCTGTCTCGGGATCACCGAGAAGCGGGTGACCGGCGGGCCGCACTTCGTGGAGCTCGGTCACGTCTTCCCCGCGGACCTGCCGGCGGATCAGGCGACCGAGATGGTGGATGCCGTCCTGCGGGCGCTCGCCACGGTCGGGATGTCACACGGGGCGACCCACACCGAGGTACGCCTCACGCCGTCCGGCCCGGCCATCATCGAGATCAATCCCCGCCCGGCCGGCGGGATGATCCCCGAGCTCTACCGCCTCGCCACCGGCTCCGACCTGCTCGCCGCGCAGCTGGCCGCGGCCGTCGGAGCGCCGACCCGGCTCTCCTCGGCCACCCACGGGTACGCCGCGATCGAGTTCCTGGTGGCTTCCCGACCCGGGACGCTGCGGGGCACCGCGGGCGGGGCGGAGATCGAGCGCCTCGACGGCGTCGAACAGGTGACCGTGACGGCGTCCCCCGGCGCGTCCGTGCGACCACCACGAAACGCCTACGACCGCCTGGGGCACGTCATCGCCACGGGCCCCAGCAGAGCGGAGGTCATCCGCCGGATCCACACCGCCGTGGACCAGGTCCGGCTGCTGGTCGACGAGGACCGCCCGGAAGCCTTCAGCGACGAAACGTCCCTGGCCCCGGCCCACTGAGAGACGACCATGACGCACACCTCGCTCATCGCGGCCCTGTCGGCCTGGGCGGACACCCGGGCGGACGACCACGCGCTGACCTTCGTCGACAGTGCCGGGGCGGCGACCAGCACCACGTACGGGCAGCTCGACGAGGGCGCTCGTACCGTGGCCGGTCACCTGCGGTCGATCGCCGAACCGGGCGACCGGGCGCTGCTGCTCTTCCCACCCGGCCTCGACTACGTCACCGCCTTCCTCGGCTGCCTCTACGCCAACGTGGTCGCGGTGCCCCTCTACCCGCCGGGCCCCAACACGCGCCTCGACCGCGTCACCACCGTCGTGCGCGACTGCGGAGCCACCCACGCGCTGACCACCGCGAAGCTGGTCGAACCGCTGTCGGGGCTGGCGGCCGAGCCGGACGGACCGGCGGTGCACCCGATCGAGTCGGTACGGGCGCAGGCCGCTCCGGTCGGACCCCACCGGCCGGGGCCGGGCGACCTCGCCTTCCTCCAGTACACCTCCGGATCGACGGGCGATCCCAAGGGGGTCATGGTCGGCCACGGCAACCTCACCGACAACCACCGGGCCATCGCTGCCGGCTTCGGGATCAACACCGACGACGTGGTGCTCAGCTGGCTGCCGATGTACCACGACATGGGCCTCATCGGCACCACGTTGCTGCCGCTGTTCGTGGGCATACCGGCGATCCTGCTCGACACGTTCGCGTTCGTCCGGGATCCGCTGCGGTGGCCGGCGGAGGTGTCCCGGTTCAAGGCGACCCTCTCCGGTGGACCCAACTTCGCCTACCAGCTCCTGGCGGACCGCTTCGACGCCGGGCTGCTCGACGGGATCGACCTCAGCTCGTGGCGGATCGCCTTCAACGGCGCGGAGCCGGTGGACAGGCGGACGATGGACGCGTTCTCCACCGCGTACGCGCCGCTCGGGTTCGACCGCCGAGCGTTCTATCCGTGTTACGGCCTGGCGGAGGCGACGCTCTTCGTCAGCGGCCCCGAGGCGTCGACCGGCTACCGCGCCGGCACCTTCGATCGGCACGCTCTCGAAACGGGCCGGCTGACCGGGGCGACCGGAGCAGCAGGGACGGATGCGGTCACGCTGGTCTCCTGCGGCACCCCGCCACCGGGCACGACGGTCGCCGTGCGCCGCGCGGACGGCGAGCCCTGCGTCGCGGGCGAGGTCGGCGAGATCTGCGTGAGTTCCGGCGGGGTGGCCGCCGGGTACTGGGGCAGGTCCGACTCCGCCGCGACGTTCGCCGCCACCGTCGGCGGCCGGCCGGGGGCATTCCTGCGTACCGGGGACCTCGGCGCGATGTACGACGGCGAGCTCTACGTCGCGGGGCGCCAGAAGGATCTGATCATCCGAGCGGGCCGCAACTACCACCCGCACGACATCGAGACGGTCGCCACCGCGGGCGACGAGCACCTGCGCCGGGGCGGTGCCGCGGCGTTCCAACCGGAGACCGGTGATCAGCGGGTGGCGCTGGTGGTCGAGGCCTCCCGCAGTGGGCTGGCGCGGCTGCGCGCGGACCCCGCGCTGCTCACGTCGTTGACCGGCGGGCTGCGGCGCCGGGTGGCCACCGAGTGCGGGCTGGACCTCGACGACGTGGTCGTCGTCATGCCCGGCGCGATACCGAAGACCTCCAGCGGGAAGATCCGCCGGCGTGCCACCAGGGAGCAGTTCGTCGGCGGACGCCTCAAGCTCGTCGTGCCGGCGGTCCCGTCCACGGCACCCCAGCGGGCCGCCGCCGACACCCACCCCGGCGACCGGTCCACCGCCGTGGAACAGCTCGTCCGGCGGTACGCGAACCTCGAAGGCTCCGAGTGGGACCCGTCGCTGCCGCTGGCGGCGCTGGGACTCGGTTCGCTGCGACTGATCGAACTCAAGGCGGCGGTCGAGCGGCTGGTGGACGGCACCCTGGACACCGAGCTGTTCTTCGGCGACCGGTCGGTGGCCGAGCTGGTCGCCGCCGCCGCGGATCCCGGCCCGGCCGCCGTACCGCTGCCGGCGCGGACCGGCGCGGTGAGCCCCGCCTCGGCCGGCCAGGTCGAGCTGCACTTCTACGACGAGGTGTCCCGCGGCAACCGGGCGAACAACCTGGCGATCGCCCTGCGCGTCTCCGGCCGCGTCGAGGAGGAACTGCTGCGTGCCGCGATCGACACGGCCGTCGCCCGGCACCCCGCGCTGCGCACGACGCTCGGACCGCTCGGCTCCGGCGTCCAGACCGTTCACGACCAGGGCACGGTCGACTGGGAGTGCCGGGTCTTCCCGGACGGCCCCGACGAGGCGGTACGGGCCTACCTGCACGAGCGGGCCCACCGCCCCTTCGACCTGGTGCAGGGCCCGTTGGTGCGGGCCGGGGTGGCGTACCCGCCAGACGGCACGGTGCTCCTCGTGGCGTGTCATCACGCGGTCGTCGACCACTGGTCGCTTCAGCTCCTGCTCGCCGAGATCCTGCCCCGGATCACGGGCGGCGACGCCCCGCCGGTCACGGCGGGACCGGGCGCGGCGGACGCCACCGACTGGGCCCGGCTTCAGCAGCAGGCGCGGCTCGATCCCGACTGGCGCGACCGGGTCACGGCCCTGGCGGAGAAGTGGCGGCCACTGCGTGACCTCGTCCTCTTTCCGGAACGACCCGCGTCAGCCCGGTCTCCCCGACGACGACCGGACCCGGACCGGCACCGGGCCGGCTGGATCGACTTCGAGGTCGACCCGGACGTCGTACGGACGCTCCACCGGCACGCGGCGCGGCGCGGCTTCACCCCCTTCGTCTCCCTGCTGGCCGCCTACGCAGCAGCCCTGCACGAGGTGACCGGCGAGCCGCGAATCGTGATCGGCGCGCCGCATCACGGACGCACCGACCAGCGCTTCGCCGGCACCGTCGGCTACCTGGTCAACATGGTGCCCATCCTCGGTGACCTGACCGACCGGCCCGATCCGTCGGCGCTCGAGCAACGCCTGTGGCGGGAACTCCGGGCGGCACTGTCGACCGCGGACGTCCCCTTCAGCGACCTGGTCCGGGCACTCGCCGCGGATCGGCACGGCCAGAATCCGCTCTTCCAGGCGACGCTGACGCTCCAGCAGCCGGTGCACGGCAGCGACGTGGGACTGTCCGTGCCCTGGATCCGCCGGCGGCGGCGGATCGGGTCCCACGACGTCGAGGCGTACGACATGCCGCCCGTGGACGCCGCCTTCGCGACGAGCCTCTACGGCGCCCTCGACGCGGGCGGACTCGCGTTCCGCCTCGTCCATCAACGCCACCTCGTGTCCGCGGAGGCGGCAGCCGAGGTGTGTCGGCGGTTCTCCGAGAATCTCGCCCGGTTGGTCCGACGGCCGTCCACACCACTCGCTCACGACCCGGTTCGACTCAGCTAAGGCGGAAATGATGACTGCTTCCGATGTTGCCGTCGGTAATCTGGTGGAGTCGTTCGACGAGGTCGTCCGACGTCACCCGGACAGCATCGCGGTGTGCTGCGGAGACCGGCGGATGTCGTACGCCGAGGTGGCCGCCCGGTCGACGGCTCTCGCCGCGGCGATCAGGGCGCGGGTCGACGACCCGTCGCGTCCGGTGCTGCTGCTCCTGCCGCGCTCGGTGGACATGGTGGTCGCGAGCCTGGCCGTGCTGCGGGTGGGCGCGGCGTACGTGCCGGTCGATCCCTCCACTCCCGCCGCCCGGCTGAGGATGATCGTGGCGGACGCGACGCCCTCGGTGGTGCTGACGACTCCCGAGCTGGCGGAGCTGCTGTCGCCGGACACCCCGGTGATGGGGCCGCAGGAGGTCGCGGAGGACCGGAGCGACGACACCGACGGGCGGTGCCCCGCGGCGTGGGACACCCGCGCCTACGTGATCTACACCTCGGGCACCACCGGACGGCCGAAGGGCGTGGAGGTCAGCCACGGCAACGTGCTGCGCCTGATCCGGGTCACCCAGCCGCAGTTCGGCTTCGGCGCCGGGGACGTCTGGACGATGTTCCACTCGTTCGCCTTCGACTTCTCCGTCTGGGAGATGTGGGGGGCGCTGCTGTCCGGCGGCCGGCTGGTCGTCGTGGCACAGGACGTCGCACGGGACCCGGTGGCCTTCCGGGCGTTGCTCGCCGACGAACAGGTGACGATGCTCAGCCAGACGCCCACCGCCTTCAACAGCCTGGCCGCGCACGAGGTCTCCCAGCCCGACAGGCTGCCGCTGAAGTGGGTGGTCTTCGGCGGTGAGGCGCTGCGCTTCGGTGACCTCCGGCCCTGGGTGGGCAGGTACGGCGACCAGCAGCCGCAGCTGGTCAACATGTACGGCATCACGGAGACGACGGTCCACTCCTCGTACCGCAGGGTCCTGGCGGCCGACCTGACGAGCACGGCCAGCCTCATCGGGCGTCCGCTGTCGGACCTCGGTTTCCTGCTCTGGGACGAGCAGGGCCGGCCGGTGGCCCCGGGCGGGACCGGTGAGATCGTCGTGACCGGACCAGGGGTGGCCACCGGATACCTGGGCCAGCCCGGATCGACCGCTGAGCGGTTTCTCGACCTGACCGTCGACGGCAGGCCCGTGCGGGCATACCGGTCCGGTGACCTCGCGCGCCTGACTCCCGCCGGGGAGTACGAGTACCTGGGGCGGGCCGACGACCAGGTCAAGATCCGTGGGCACCGGGTCGAGCTCGGGGAGATCCACGCGGCGCTGACCGCGGTACCCGGCGTCGGGCAGGTCGCGGTGACCGTCCGCCGGGCGCGGCCGCAGCGCAATCCGGTGGTGAAGCAGGAAGCGGTGTCCGGGCGGATCTCCTCGGTGCGCAGTCTCGTCCGGGCCGGGCAGCCGGCGGCGTCGGGCACCGGCAGCAACCGCACGCAGATCGTCGCGTACGTGACCCACGACCCCGGCTGCGAGCTGGGGGAGATCCCGGAACTGCTGCGGGCGAGCCTGCCGTCGTACATGCTGCCGGCGTTCGTCGTCCCGGTGCCGGAGATTCCTCTCAACGCCAACGGGAAGGTCGACTTCACGCTCCTGCCCGCACCGACCGCGGCGAACCAGCTCCGGGCGCCGATGGCCACGGAGGCGGTCGCCGACGCTTCGACGGCGACGGTGGAGCGGGCGATCTGCGCCCTGTTCGAGGAGGTGCTCGGCGCCGAGGGGGTGGGACCCGACGACTCCTTCTTCGGCGTCGGCGGGGACTCCATCATCGCGGTGCAGCTGCGTGCGGCGGCGGCGAACCGCGGGATGACGCTGGACCTGGCGGACATCTACGAGCTGAAGACGCCGCGTGCGCTGGCCGCGTACGCGGTCACCACGGACGAGTCGGTCGACCCGCCGGTCGAGCCGTTCAGCCTCATCGACCCGGCGGACCGGGCGCTCCTGCCGGCCGGCACGGTGGACGCCTACCCGGTGGCCACCCTCCAGGCCGGCGTGCTGTTCCACAGCGCGTACGCCGAAGGCGTCAACATGTACTGCGACATCTTCATGTTCCGGTTGCGCGTCAGGTTCGACCACGATGCCATGAGCCGCGCGCTCGCGCGGGTGACCGAGCGCCACGAGATCCTGCGGACGTCGTTCCACCTGTCCGGCTTCTCGCAACCGCTCCAGGTCGTCCACGCGCAGGCCCGAACCCCGCTGAACGTGGCGGACCTGAGCCGGTTCGACGAGGACCGGCAGCTGGCCGAGTTCGAGGCCTGGCGACGTCGGGAGATGAGCAACCCGTACGACTGGGCGCGGCCGCCGCTGGTCCGGTTCACGGCGCACCTGCTCGGTCCGGACGAGTTCATGTTCTCCATGAGCTTCCACGACACGATGTTCGACGGGTGGAGCGAGACCTCACTGCTCGCGGAGCTCCTCGTCGACTACTGGCAGGACCTGCAGGGCATCGCGTCGCACGACCGTGCCCTGCCCGTGCGCCGGTACGCCGACTTCATCGCCAAGGAACAGGCCGTGCTCCGCGACGAGGCGGTCCGGGAGTTCTGGCGACAGGAACTGGCCGACGTCGAGCCGAGCCTGCTGCCCCGCCTGGCCCGGGGCTCCGGGGACGTCCACGAGGGACGGATGGGCTTCCTCAGCGTGGACCTTCCGGCGGAACTCTCCGACCGCCTGCACCAGCTCGCCGCCGCCTGCGGGGTGTCGGTCAAACACGTGGTGATGGCCGTCCAGGCCCGGGTGGTGATGGTGCTCACGGGACGCGACGACGTCGTGCTCGGCGTGGCCGCCAACGGGCGGGTCGAGGAGGAGGGCGGCACCGAGGTCATCGGCCTGCACCTCAACCTCGTACCCTTCCGGTTCCGGCCGCGGGGTCGCACCTGGCGCGACCTGATCGCGGCGACCAGCGACAAGGAGCGGGAGCTGCTGCCGGTGCGGCGCTTCCCGCACGCCGAGATGCTCCGCCTCGCCGGCGTGTCCGAGCTGACCGACATCATGTTCAACTACACCCACTTCCACGGCTATGAACGGCTCGCCCACGCCACGGGCATCGAGGTGGTGGACGGCTTCGGCTACATCCAGACGAACTTCACCCTGCGGGCCGAGTTCAACAAGGATCCGTTCAGTCGACTGCTCACGCTCGACCTCGAAGCGAACATGGAGCGGATCTCGGAGGACCAGCTCCACGAGGTGGCGGACATCTTCCTGCGGGCGCTGACGAGCGTCGTCGACCAGCCGGACGACGAGCCGACGCAGGTCGCGCTGCTCGGTGAGCAGCGGTACCGGGAGTTGCTGGCGATCTCACGCGGGCCGGTCGAGCCGGCGACGGCGACGGGCTTCCTCGAACGGATGGCCCGTTCGGTGCGGACGTTCCCCGACGAGGTGGCCGCCGTCTGCCGCGGCCGCGAGATCACCTACCGGGAGCTCGCCGCACACGTCGAGCGGGTGGCCGGATGGCTGCGTGCACGGCGGGTGGGGCACGGCACCGTGGTCGGCCTGGCGAGCGGCCGGAACATCGACTACCTCGTCGTCACCCTCGCCATCCTCCGTCTCGGCGCGGTGTACCTGCCGCTGCCGCAGGGCCCGGCCGCACGCGTCGCCCGCATGGTCGGGCGGGCGGAGGCGAGGCTTGTGGTGTGCGACGAGGCGCACCGCGCCGCCTTGGCCGCGATTCCTGACCTCGAGCTGGTCGATCTGGCCGACGTCCTCGCCGCCGCTGCCGGCACCCCGGTCGCGCTCGGCCCCGCACCGGGCGGTCGGGACAGCGCGTACATCCTCTTCACCTCGGGATCCACGGGCGACCCCAAGGGCGCCCTGATCCGGCACGACGGCATGCTCAACCACATCGACGCCAAGATCCAGCAGCTGGACCTGCGGCCCGGCGACCGGCTGGCCCAGGACGCCGCCGCCACCTTCGACATCTCCGTCTGGCAGCTCCTCGCACCACTCGCCGTCGGCGCCACGACCGTGATCTACCCGGACGAGATCGGTCAGGACGCGGCGTCGCTGCTGCGGGCCGTGGCCGAGGACGGGGTCACCGTGCTGGAGGTGACGCCGTCCGTGCTCAACATCATGTGCGCCGAACTCGCGTTCTACGGCGTCGACGCGTTCGCCCCGTTCCGCCTGCGCTGGGTCGCCTCGCAGGCGGAGACGCTGACCCCGCAGTCCGCCAACGCGTTCCGCCGGCTGCTCCCCGACGTGGGGCTGCTGAACATGTGGGGGGCGACCGAGACGTCCGACGACGTCCTGCACCACCTCGTCGCGGCGGACGTCGACGAGCGGGACGCCTCCGTCCCCCTCGGACGGCCGGCGCGCAACACCGCCCTGTACGTGTTGGACGGCACCCGGGAGCCGGTGCCCACCGGCACGCCGGGAGAGCTGTACGCCGGCGGCATCTGCGTCGGCGGCGGCTACGTCAACGACCCCGACCGGACCGCCGCGGTCTTCGTCGGCGACCCGTTCGCCGTCGACGGGGACGCCATCATGTACCGCACCGGTGACCGGGGCCGCCGGCTGGCGGACGGCTCGCTGGAGTTCCTCGGCCGGATCGACAACCAGCTCAAGATCAGAGGGAACCGGGTCGAACTGGACGAGGTCAGCCGCGCCCTCGCCGGTGTCGAGGGCGTCCAGGAGAGCGTGGTGATCGTCCGGCGGTCCGACGACGGCGGCAAGCAACTCGCCGGATTCTTCGTACCGGAGGTGGTCTCCGGCGGCGCCGGCGGTTCGGCCGAGGGCTCCCTGGTCCGCCGGGACCTGCGGCCCGAGGAGGTTCGCGCCGGGCTCAGCCAGGTCCTGCCACGCAACGCCATCCCGGACTTCCTCGTCCGCCTCGATGAATTGCCGCGTACGAGCCACGGCAAGGTCGACACCCGGTCGCTGGCGGCGACAGCCCTGTCCCCGGTCGACGAACCGACCGGGGAGAACTCCGCCCCGATGACCCCGACGGAGGAGGCCGTCGCCGAGATCTGGGCCTCCGTGCTGTCCGGTCGCCGGCCCGGGCCCCAGGTCAGCTTCTTCGACCTGGGCGGCCACTCCCTGCACGCGACGCAGGTCCTCGCCCGGTTGGGGGACCGCCTCGGGGTGCGCCTGCCGATCCGGGAGCTGTTCGAGAACCCGACGCTGCGGGGTTTCGCCGCCCGGGTCGAGGCAGCGCTGACGGACGACCGGGAGGCGGAGGTGCCGATCCCGGCGAGGCCCGCCGGCCTGCGGGAGTTCCCGCTGTCCATGGCACAGTCGAGCCTCTGGTACCTCGACCAGCTCGACTCCGACGGCGCCTACACCGACGGTTACCTCCTGCATCTCCACGGTGACCTCGACGTGACGGCGCTGCGGGCGGCCGTCGACCGGCTCGTCGCGCGGCACGAGGTGTTGTCCAGCCGGATCGTCGAACGCGACGGCGTGCCGTTGCTGGTCGTGGACCCCGATGCGAAGCCGCGCCTGCGGGTACGGCAGGCCACTGACGCGGTCATCGCGCAGGGGGACACCGAGGCGATGCTGGAGTACGTCCGGCAGCGGGCGACGCGGCGCATCGACCTCGGTGGCGTGCTGACCGAGGCCACCCTCTACCGCTTCTCCGACCGGGACCACGTGCTCGAATGGACGAGCCACCACGTGGTCACCGACGGCTGGTCCAACGAGGTGATCCTGCGGGAGATCGCGGAGTCGTACGCGGCTCACCGGGCGGGACGGGAGGCGGACCCGGCCCCGCTCCCGATCCAGTACGGTGACTACTCCCGCTGGCAGCAGAGCTACCTCGAATCGGCGCCGGCCCGACGCGAGGGCGACTTCTGGCGGTCCTACCTGAAGGGTTACGACGGGGAACTCGCCCTCGCGACCGACCTGGAGCGGACCGAGGACCGTGCGCGGGCCGCGGGCCAGCACCGCCGGGAGTGGGACGAGACCTTCTCCGCCGGGGTGAGGGCGTTCGCGCAGCAACACCACGTGACCCTCTTCATGGTCGTGCACGCCGTCAGCGCGGTGCTGATGGCCAAGCTCGCCCAGCAGTCGGATGTGGTGATCGGTGCGGCCGTCGCCGGTCGGCACCCGGCGGAGACGAAGGACCTCGTCGGCTTCTTCGCCAACACCGTGCCGTTCCGCTACCAGGTCGACCCGGAGCACAGCGCGCGGGCCGTCGTCGCGGCGGTCCGGGACAGCGCCCTGAACGCCCTGGACCACCAGAGCCTGCCGTTGCAGAAGATCGTGGACCTCGTGGGAGCACCCCGTCGACCCGGAGTCAGCCCCCTGGTCCAGGTCGTGGTCTCCGTCGCCCGGTCGATGCGCGGTGCCGCCGCGTTGCCGGGCCTGGACACGACCGTGACCCAGCTGGGCGCGCAGACGAGTCGCTTCGACCTGTTGCTGCACTTCACCGACGAGGACCGGATCGGGCTGACCATCGAGTACGACCGGTCGCTGTTCACCCCGCAGGCCATCGACCGGCTGGCCGGGGCGGCCGACCGGCTGCTGAGGTTCTTCCTCGCCAGCCCGGACCGGCCGGTGGAGGAGGCGACGCTCGCCGACGACGAGGACCGCGGGACGCTCGGGGAGATCTGGCGGGAGGTGAGCGGCCAGTCCCTGGAGATCGACCACCGCGTAACGGCGACGCTCATCGACTCCCCGCACTGGGGCACGTACGTGTCGCGGGTCGAAGCGGCAGGGCTGATCGTCCCGCTGGTGCTCGCCCTGTGAGAACCGGCGATCCGAGACCTGGGGAGAACTGCTCATGACCTCGACCGACCGCGCGCTACGGCTGCGTCGGCGGCTCGCCGGACGCCGCGAGGTGTCCACACCGGCGCTCGGCCGGACCGCCACCGCGACGGTCACCGCCGGCAACCTGGTCGCGGCCTTCGACGAGGTCGCCGGTCGGCACCCCGACCGGGTCGCCGTCCGCTGCGACCGGCAGGCCCTGACGTACCGGGAGCTGGCCACCGCCTCCCGGGCCCTGGCCGGCCGGATCGCGACGGTCGCGCCGCCCGGCCAGCCGGTCGGCGTGCTGCTGCCGCGCTCGACGCGGATGATCGTGGCGGCGCTGGCGGTGCTCCGCACGGGTGCCGCGTACCTGCCGCTCGACCCGGAGGCGCCCGCCGTCCGTACCGGCATGATCGTCGGTGCCGCGGCGCCGTCCCTGGTGATCACCACGGGTACGCTGGCCGGCTCCCTGCCCGCGACGGTCGCGGCTGTCCTGCTCGACGCCTCGGACGGCGGCGGGGAGCAGCCGGACCCGCCCGCCGCACCGGTCCGCCCGATCGCGCCCACCGATCGGGCCTACGTCATCCACACCTCGGGCACGACCGGCCGTCCCAAGGGAATCGAGGTCTCCCACGCCAACGTCCTGCGCCTGATCGGCACCACGCAGCCACTGTTCGGGTTCGGGCCGGAAGACGTGTGGACCATGGCGCACTCGTTCGCCTTCGACTTCTCGGTGTGGGAGATGTGGGGGGCGCTGCTCACCGGCGGGTGTGTCGTCGTCGTCGCGGCCGAGGTCATGCGGGACCCGGTCGCCCTGCGGCACCTGCTGCGGGCGGAGCGGGTCACGATGCTCAGCCAGACGCCCACCGCCTTCGGTTCGCTGGCAGCCCAGGAGGACGAGTACGACGACCGGCTGCCGCTGAGGTGGGTGGTCTTCGGCGGTGAGGCGCTCCGGTTCGCAGATCTGCGGCCATGGGTCGCCAAGTACGGCGACGCCGGGCCCGAACTGGTCAACATGTACGGGATCACCGAGACCACCGTCCACGCGTCGTACCGCCGGGTCCTCGCCTCCGACGTCGCCGGCACGACCAGCCTGATCGGCGCCCCACTTCCCGACCTCGACTTCCTGTTGTGGGACGAGGACGACCAGCCGGTCGCCGACGGCGAGATCGGACAGATCATCGTCACGGGCGCGGGCGTGGCCCTCGGCTACCTGGGGCAACCGGAACTCACCGCGCAGCGGTTCATCACCGTCACCGACGCGCAGGGCCGGCCCGTACGCGGATACCGCTCCGGGGACCTCGCCCGGCGGACGCCGTCCGGCGAGTACGAGTACCACGGGCGCAACGACGACCAGGTCAAGATCCGCGGCTACCGCCTGGAGCTGGGGGAGGTGCACGCCGCCCTGGTCGCCCGGCCCGGTGTGCGGCAGGCCGCGGTGGTGCCGCACACCTCACCCGGCACGGGAACGCGGCTGGTGGCGTACGTCGTCGGTGACGGTGGCAGCGGTCCGGCGGAGCTTCGCTCCTGGATGGAGGGTCGACTCCCGGGGTATGCCGTTCCGTCCGCCTTCGTCCTCGTCGACGCGCTGCCGCGAACCGCCAACGGCAAACTCGACCGGGCGGCCCTGCCCGCCCCGGGCCCCGTCCTGACGCCACACGTGCCCGCGGGCGTCGACGACGTCACGCGGTCCCTGCTGGCGATCCTGGCCGAGCTGCTGCCCGGCACCGAGGTCGAAGCAGACACCGACTTCTTCCGGCAGGGCGGGAACTCCCTGCTGGCGACCCGCCTGCTGGCCGCCGTACGCCGACGGTTCGGTGTCGTCGTCCCGCTGCGCGACTTCCTGAAGGCGCCGACGGTACGAGCGGTGGCGGGCGCGGTCCGTCGGGCCCGGCCGGCCGGACAGGGTGTGGCGTCCCGCCGCCCGGTCGACCTGTTGCCGCTGGGGGACCCCGTCGCGGGCCGGGCGCCCGTGGTGGCGCTGCCCGGCGTCTTCGGGATCGCAGCCTCGATGGCGCGGCTGTCGACGCACGTGCGGGGCCGCCCGTTCTACGCCCTGCACACCCGCGACCTGCTCCGGGCGCGGGACGGCACGCCGTCCTCCGCCGTCGCCGCGCAGGCCTGCCTGACCGAGCTGCTGCCCGTCGCCGATCCCGGGGTCCACCTCGTCGGACATTCCCTGGGCGGTGCGATGACGCTGCACCTCGCCCATGCGATGCGGGCGGCCGGCCGCCAGGTGCGGAGCATCACCCTGCTCGACGCACCGAGCCCACGATGTCTCCACCAGCGCCTCTCCGAGGATCACCGGACCCGGCTGGTCGCCTTCCTCTCCGACGTCGCCCTCGCGTTTCCCGAGCACACCCGCCGGTGGCGTGAGCTCTCCCCGCAGTCCGCGGCCGGGTTGGCCGACGCGGAACTCCTGCGCTGGGCCGCCGCCACCGCGGCGCCCGCGCTGGCGGCCACGATCGGCGAACTCGCCCAGGCCTTCGAGGACTACCGGACGATGGGGCGGATCATGGCCGAGCCCGCGCCTGCCCTGGCCGTGCCCGCACTGCTGCTGGTGGCGGGCCTGGAGAGGTCCCACGACCACGACGGGCACACCGAGGGCTGGCACCTGGTGCTGCCGAACCTGACCGAGACGGTGGTGGCCAGCAGCCACGAGGGCATGCTGCGTGACCCCGGAGCGGCGACCGTCGCCGAGACAATGATCGAATTCCAGCACCAGCAGGACAAGACGGAAGGAAACCCGAGTTGACCCGGGAGCCGGCTGCGAGCGCAGCGTTCCGCCCACCGCGACTGGCCAGGATCCTCGTCGGCGGCTCCGGCGTGATGAGCCTGGCCAACGGCGTGACGATTCCCTTCCTCGCCATCTTCCTCCGCAACGAACTCGGCCTGTCCGTCTCGACGGTCGGCCTGGTCATCGGCTCCTCCGTCCTCTTCGGCATCTCCGGTGGGTTCCTCGGCGGCGCGCTCTCCGACATCGTGGGACGCCGCCGGGTCCTGCTCTCCTGCCTGTTGGTGGTGATCGGCAGCTTCGTCGGGTTCTTCTTCGCGCGCGACGCCGTGACGGCGTTCGTCTTCAACGCGTCCATGGCGTTCGCCACCAGTGCCTTCAGTCCGGTCGCGAAGGTGCTCATCAGCGACCTGCTCCCCGTCGCGCTGCGGGTGAAGTGGTTCTCCTACCAGTACCTCGCGATCAACGCCGGCTACGCCGTCGGTCCGCTGATCGGCGTGGCCCTCGGGTTCACCGGCGCCCGGATCTCCTTCCCCGCCGCCGCCGCCGTGTACCTGGTCTACTTCGCCGTGCTCTGGACGGCCACGCGGCAACTGCCACGACCGTCCATCGGGAACACCGGGCTGGCGACGCTCGGCCGCAGCACGGGCGCCATCGCCCGCGGACTGGGCGAGTCGGCCCGGGCGGTGATGTCGGACCGCCGCCTGCTTCTGCTGCTCATCGGCGCGATCCTGTTGGAGACGGTGCACAGCAGGATCTCGGTGCTGCTCGCCCAGAACTTCGTCATCGACTTCGCCGACAGCGCCCGGGTGCTCGCCGCGGTCATGACCACCAACGCGGTGGCGGTGATCATCCTCCAGCTCTTCGCCGCCGGCTACGTGCAGCGCTACAACCCGCTGAACGCCATCACCCTCGGCGGGATCCTCACCTTCGTCGGGATGGCCGGCTTCGCGATCTCCGAGCAGATGTGGCACTACATCGTGGCGATGGTGGTGTTCACCGTCGCCGAGACCCTGATCGTGCCGTCGGAGTTCGCGCTCGTCGACCGCATCGCGCCCGAGGACCGGCGCGGAGCCTACTTCGGCGCACAGACCTTCGCGCAGGTCGGCGGGTTCACCGGACCGTTCCTCGGCAGCCTCGTCCTCGCCTCCTTCGGCGGGCCGGTCATGTTCCTCGCCATCGGCGCCCTGGCGATGGTGAGCGTCGCGATCTACCTGCTGGTCGGCCGGCGCATCCCTGACCTGAATCGCCATGACACACTCCCGGAGACCGAAAAGGCGTCATGAGAGCCGCGGCGGGCATCCTGCGCCTGGCCGCCTGGCCGAGCAGTCGGGCGCTCCGGCGAACCCGGGTACTGTCCATTGCGGCCCTGCACGGGACCGTCGACATCGACCGCGACGAACGCGGCATCCCGTGGATCCGAGCGGGCGACGAGCGTGATCTCTACGTGGGCGTCGGGGTCGCGATGGCGTACGACCGGCTGTGGCAGATGGACGTCCTGCGCCGGCGGGCGACCGGACGACTGGCGGAGGTGTTCGGCGGTCGCGCCGCCGGTTCGGACGTCCTCGCCCGTACCCTCGCCTTCGAACGGGCCGCCCGCCAGAGCGAGGCGCTGCTCTCAGCGCCTGCCCGGGCCAACCTCGCGGCCTTCGCCCACGGGGTCGACACCGCGGTGCGCCGGATGCGGCGCCGGGGGCAGCTCCCGCTCGACTTTCATCTGGTGAGGTACCGGCCGGGCCCGTGGTCGGTCAGCGACTCGCTGGCCATCGTCAAGCAGCTCGGGTTCCACCTGGGTCGCAACCTGCAGCAGGAGGTCTTCCGCAGCCGGCTGCTCGCGGAGCGACCGGACCTCGTCCGCAGCTTCCTGGCGCCGAAGTATCCACCCGGCGGCAGCGTCACCATCGAGGCCGACGCCCCGGCGGGGCCGGCGGTACGGCGCGGCGACACCGCGCTGCTCTCCGCGGCCGGCGCCGCCCACCTCGGCGACCTCTTCGCGGGCCGGCAGGGGAGCGGTTCGAACGCGTGGGCGGTGTCCGGGACCAGGTCCGCCACCGGCTTCGCCGCGCTGGCCAACGACCCGCACATTTTGTTCACCCAGCCGAGCCTCTGGTACCAGCTGGGACTGGATCTCGACGGCGAACGCGCGTACGGGGTGACGGTGCCGGGCGTGCCCGGACTGGTGATCGGCGCCAACCCGGATCTCGCGTGGGGGGTGACGAACTCCACCATCGACACCCAGGACCTGGCCGTGGGGGAGCGGACGGACCCGGCGGGAGAGCCACGGTGGTCGCAGACCAGCGTCGTCCGGGTGCGCGGCGGGACCGAAATCTCCGTGACCGCCGCGGGCGGGACGGGATACGTCGACCTGCCGGGCCCATCCGGTGCGGACGTCGACCCGGTGGCGCTCTACTGGAGCGGCCTTCACCCGTCCACCGAGGCCGAGAGCTGCCAGCGCATGTGGCGGGCGCGCGACTACCCGACGTTCCGCGAGACCCTGCGGGGTTTCGGTGTGCCCGTGCTCAACCTCGTCGTCGCGACCCGCGACGGTGTGGTCGCGCTGCGGACGGCCGGAATCGTGCCCCGCCGTGACCGTCAGGAGGGCCTCGCCCCGGCCGGCGCGGCCGAGGTGGCCGGTCGCTGGAGCGCCACGCTGGCGTTCGACGAGTTGCCGGAGGTCGTCGATCCGCGAGCGGGCTTCGTGGTCAGCGCCAACCACCAGATCCTGCCCGACGGGGTCGCCCCGCACCTGGGCAGCGACTGGGGCGGACCGTACCGGGCCGAGCGGATCGAGGAGCTGTTGACGGCGACGCCGACGGCCCGTCCGGACGACTTCGGCGCGTGGCAGATGGACCTGCGCAACGGTCGGGCACGGCGCATCCTGCCCACCCTGCTGAAGGCGCTCGACGAGAATCCACCGGAGTCGCCGCCGGCCGTGTTCAGCCATCAGTCGTTGGCCGCCTGGGACGGCAGGGACGACGCCGATCAGACCGCACCCCTGGTCTTCGGGGCGCTGACCCGGGTGTTGACCGAGCGCTGGATCTCCAGCCGGCTCGGTGCGGCCGTCGCCGACGCCATGACCGATGCCACCCTCCAGGTGGACCACCTGGTGATGGACGCGGACGCCCGCCGGCGGCTCGGCGAGACGGAGGAACTGCCGGTCGTCGTCGCCGACGCCCTCACCGAGGCGGCGCGTCGACTCGCCGACAGGTTCGGCGACGACCCCACCGGCTGGCGCTACGGCAGGACGAACCGGATCGCGGACCAGCATCCCCTGGCCGCGGTGTCGGACACGCTGCGTTCGCTGTACGGGTCGCCCCCGACCCCGGTCGGCGGCGGCGGACAGAGCGTCTGTCTGATGTACCCCGACCGCGACGGCCGGGTCGTCGAGGGCGCGCCGTGGCGCTTCGTCGTCGAGTTCGGCCCCTCCGGCAGCACGCGCATCCGCGACGTGCTCCGCCACGGCAGCTCGGGCAATCCCCTCTCGCCGCACTACGGGGACCAGACGCCGGCGCACGCCGAGGGACGGCTGTACGAGGTACGCCTCGACAGCCCGCCGGAGGTGCGTAGCCGCCTGACCCTGGCACCCCGGGATCGTGCACGTCGAGGGTGATGCTGCGGCGCATGGGCACACGGACCGGCGGTGGCAGCCGCGACGGGTGCGCGTACGGCCTCACCGACGCCCGGTGACCCTCACCCCTGCACCCCGGTCGCCCTCCGCGCTCCGTGTCGCGGAGGGCGACCGTCTTGCTACGTTGGGCTCGCGCGCTCACCCCGCCGCCGGCCACGTCTCGGGCGGCGGCGTTGGGGCCTCCCCGCCACACCTGCTGTTCCTCTCGCCCGGTCTCGGTGTCGCTGCCGGCTGCCGGCTGTCGATCGCGTCGTGCCGTTGTACGGGTACATCGCTTGCGTCGGCCGGAGGTGTGGTGGCCGTGGGCGGCTGTGGATCGGCCGCGGCGAAGGTGACTGGTGCGCCGAACGCGGCCCTTCGGGCGGCGCGGCGCAGCGCGGCGAGGACCGCGGGTCCGGCGAGGACGATCGCCACGGCGGTGGTGATCGCGCGTCCGGTGTCCCAGCCGAAGGTGGAGGTGACCGCCGTGAACACGGCGAAGCGGTGCAGGTTCTCCAGCAGCGGCGCTCCCGCGACGTAGGAGAGCTGGGTGTCCGCGCCGATGCTGAACGGCCAGAACCACAGGTTCATCAGCAGCCCGTAGCCGTAGGCCGCGAGCACGCCGTAGCCGGCCAGGGCGGCGATCTCCGCCCGGCCCCGCAGCCTGGCCGGTAGCAGGCCGGCGCCGAGACCGATCCAGGACGCGGCCAGCATCTGGAACGGCAGCCACGGCCCGACCCCCGCGGTGAGCAGTGCGGAGGCGAACAGCGACGTCGAGCCGAGCAGGAAGCCGAATCCGGGCCCGAACACCCGGCCGGCGAGGACGAGGAGGAAGAACACCGTCTCGATGCCCGCGGTGCCGGCACCGAGCGGGCGCAGCGCGGCGTTGACGGCCGCGAGCACCCCGAGCATCGCCAACGCCTTGCTGTCGATGCCGCCGGAGCTGAGTTCGGCCAGCACCAGGGCCACGAGCACCGGCAGGACCACGAGGAACACCAGCGGCGCCTCGCCGGTGCGGGCCGTGCTCTCGGGATGGGCGGGGACGAAGAACGGCCAGGTGAAGGTCGCCAGTGCGGCGGCGGAGGCCAGCACCAGCACGACAGCGGTGCGCGGGGCGACCCGCAGTACGCTCACCCCGGCTCCCCGGTCGTGGCCAGCGCGGCCGCGACCTGCTCCACGGTCAGCCACGGCGCGGGAGCGAGAACCTTGGCCACCTGCGGAGCGAACGCCGGCGAGGCGAGCATGACCTCCGCCGTGGTGCCGTCGGCGACGACCTCTCCCTCGGCCATCACCACGACCCGGTCGGCGAGGGCCGCGACGAGCTCGACGTCGTGCGTCGCGATCATCACCGCCCGACCGGCGGCGGCCAGCTGCCGGACGACAGCGGTGAACTGCCGCTTGGCGCGGTAGTCCAGGCCGCGGGTCGGCTCGTCGAGCAGGACCACCGGCGGGGCGGCGGTGAGCTGGACGGCGAGCGCGAGCGCGAGCCGCTGCCCCTCGGACAGGTCACGGGGGTGCCGGTCGTCGGGTATCCCCGGGGTGAGCTGGTCGAGCATCGACCGACAGGTGCCGGCGGGTGCTCCGGTCTCCCGGTCGGCCTGGTCGCACTCGGCCCGCACCGTCTCCAGGTACAGCAGATCACCGGGGGTCTGCGGGACCAACCCGACATGACGACGGGCCCGGCCCGCCGGCAGGGCCTTCGGGTCCACGGTGCCCCGCGCGCCGACCACCGCGACGGTGCCGCCGTGGCGGGGGCCGCTGCCCTGCAACGCCCAGAGCAGGCTGGACTTGCCGGAGCCGTTACGCCCCATCAACGCCACGATCCGCCCCGGAGCCAGGTCGACGTCGACGCCTGCCACGGCGACCGTCCCCGGATAGCGCACGACGACCTTGCGCGCCGTCAGCACGGGGGACACGTCCGGGACCGCCGCGTCGGCCGGTACCGCCGCGTCGGCGAGCCGGTGGCGCAGGGCGGCCGCCCGCCGGCGGGCGTCGCGTACCGACAGCGGCAACGGCGTCCAACCCGCGAGACGGCCCAACTCGACCAGCGGCGGTGCGATGTCGACACCGTCGAGCACGGCGGCCGGCTCCCCGTCCACCACCCGACCGTCACCGGGCAGGTGCAGCAGCCGGTCGGCGTACTGCACGACCCGTTCCAACCGGTGCTCGGCCAGCACCACCGTCACCCCGAGGTCGTGCACCAGCCGGGTCACCACGGCGAGCACGTCCTCGGCCGCGGTGGGGTCCAGCGCGGAGGTGGGCTCGTCGAGCACCAGCACCTTCGGGTGGGCGGTGAGTACCGCCCCGATGGCGACGCGCTGCTGCTGCCCGCCGGACAGTGTCCGCAGCGGCCGGTCGCGGAGCTCGGCGATGCCGAGCAGGTCGAGGGTCTCCTCGACGCGCTTGCGCATCACCGTCGCCGGCAGGGCGAGCTGCTCCATCCCGTAGGCGAGTTCCTCCTCGACGGTGTCGGTGACGAACCCGGACAGCGGGTCCTGCCCGACGACGCCGACGACGTCGGCGAGGTCACGCGGCGGATGACGGCGGGTGTCCCGGCCGTCCACCGTCACGCTGCCGTACAGGGTGCCGCCGGTGAAGTGCGGCACCAGCCCGTTGATCGCCCGCAGCAGCGTGGACTTGCCCGTTCCCGTGCGGCCGACGACGAGGCAGAGTTCACCCTCGCCGATGTGGAGCGTCACGTCCCGCAGCGTCGGGCGGACGCTTTCGGCGTAACGGACGGTCACCCGGTCGAAGTCGATCACGAAGGGCCTCCCTGTGCGTGGGACGACGACGTCGGGTGACCCGCTCCACCCGCCGGTGCGGCGCCGACGGGAGCACGTGGTGCAGGCGGCGGGCCGGCGTCGCGCGCGGCGGCCGGTCGGGCGAGCGCGGGAGGCGGCGCCAACCAGGCCGGTGCCGCCGCGACCAGGACGGCGAGCAGCACCAGCGGTGTCAGCTCGGGCCAGGTGAGTGGGCTGACCGGCGGATAGAGCAGCTCCGGATCGACCGAACCGGCCAGTACCGTCAGCGCGGCGGCGCCCACCCCGCAGCCGGCCACGAGCAGTTCCGCGCCCCGCCAGTGGTCCGGCCGGTAGCGGCTGCGCCGCACCCGACGGCCGGCCAGCAACATGCCGGTCACGGCGGTCGACAGGCCGACGAGGAGCATCGGCAGGCCCAGGTAGCCGGGTCCGGTGGCGTCGAGCAGCCCGTACGTGCCGGCGCAGACGCCGACCAGCCCGCCGAGCACCAGCGCACCGGTGACGGCGCGCTGCCCGGCCGGCACCGCCGGGGTGCGGCCGTAGCCCCGGGAGTCCATCGCCGCGGCCAGGGCCAGAGACCGGTCCAGCGCGTCGGCCAGCACCGGCAGCGCGATGCCCCGCAACGCCCGTACTCCCCGGCCGGAGGCGCCCCGCAGCCGCCGCGCCCGGCGGACCCGCAGCACGCTCTCCACCAGTTGCGGGGCGACCGACAGCGCCACCACCACGGCCGTGCCCACCGCGTACAGGGCCCCGGGCACGGCTTTGAGCAGCCGCTTCGGGTTGGCCAGGGCGTTCGCCGCGCCCAGGCAGACCAGCATCGTGGCCAGCCGCAGCCCGTCGTAGAACCCGCCGAGGAGCTGCTCGGCGGCGACCGGCCCGAACAGGCGAATTCCCGCCGCCCACGCGGGCAGGGGGATTTCGGGCAGCCGGATGAGCACGTGCTCGCCCTGCCCGCCGCCGAACACGATCCGGAACACCACCCGCATCGCCACGATCACCGCGCCGAGCACCAGGTACATCCGGAACGCCAGCGCCCACGGCGCTTCTCCCCGCCGCCGGACGACCACCAGCGCGGCGACGGCGACGAGCAGGCCCAGCGGCAACGGATTGGTGGTGTGGCTGGCCGCGGTGGCCAGGCCGAGCGCCCACAGCCACCACGCGCCGGGGTGTAGCGCCCGGGGCAGTCGCGCCAACGGGCCCACCGACCTTTGGCCGGCTCCGACGGACATCTCCGCCTGGTGAATGCTCCGGTCAGTCATCCGGCTCGACGGCCCGCCGTCGCCGCGCGGCCAGCAGGCCGCCCACGCCGAGCGCGACCAGCAGCAGCACGCCGGCCGCCGTGCCCACCGGAACACCGCGACCGGCACGGGAGGCGGCGACCTCGGTCACCACCGGCTGGTCGACGGAGCTGCCCGACGGTGAGCCGACGGCACCGCCCGCAGGTGGTGTCGCGGCTCCCGCGATCGGTGTCGGGCCCAGGCCACTGGCCGTCGGCGTGCCGGTGGGGAGCAGCGCGGGCCCGGAGGAGCCCGGCACCGGTCCTGCCGCACCGGGACGGCCTGCGGTGGCAGGGGGTGGCGCGACCGATCCGCCGCCTCCTGCCGGCGGTGGGGCGACCGGGCCACCGCCCTGGGTGGGCGGTGCCGGTGGCGGAGGGGGCGGCGGCGGGGGCACGGGCCGCCTCGGCGCCGCGCCCGGTCGGGGCGCGTCGCTGGCATCGCGGTTGAGGGAGAACGACCAACCCTCGAAGCTGCCGGCCGGCGGCTTGCGGTTGAGCACACCCTTGTCGCTGTACGTCCAGCTGCCGCCGCTGGCCGCGTGCCAGTACGACCAGTAGGCGCTGGCGGGCGGCGTGTCGACGCACTTCTCGGACGCCGTCGACGGCTTTCCCTCGATCCGGCAGACGAACCCCTCGCCCCAGCGCAGCGTGCCGGTGATCTGGAAGCCGGCGTTCTTGAGCGCCGCCAGGCCGGTGGACTGCTCGCCCCGGGCGCACCGCACCACGGTCCCGCCGCCGAGTTCGTTGAAGTCGACCACCACCGTGACGCCGGAGGCGTCCGGGCAGTAGCCGGCCGAGCCGGCGGCCCTGGCGGGGGTGCCCGATCCGACCATCGTGCCGGCGGCGGTGAGGGCGACGACCAGACCGGCGCGGGCGGCCCGGACGGTCATGCCGCCCGCCGACGGCCGAGTACGAGGAGCAGCACCCCGCCCCCGACCAGCAGGAACGCGATCAGCACATAGCTGGTGATCGCCGCGCCGGTCGTCGGCAGCCCGCCGAGGCCGGGGGTGGTCGGGGTCGCACTCGGGGCGGCGGTCGCCGATGCCATGGCGGACGGCGTCGGCGACCCGGTGGTCGCGGACGGGCTCGGTGTCGGGCTGGCAGGCACGGGGGGCGTCGGTGACCCGGTGGGCGTGGGAGAGGTGGTGGCCGTCGGGGAGGCGGTAGGCGTGGGCGAGGCCGTGCCGGTCGGGGTCGGCCCGGGGGACGACGGCGGCGGGTCGAGGCCGATGCGCCCCAGCGGCACCTGGACGAGACCGAGCAGGGCCTGTGCGGTGCTGCGGCGCCACTGGTCCCGTTCGTTGTCCGTGATCCCGGACGCGACGGCCGTTGCCAGGCTGTCGGTGTTGTAGGCGATGGCGCCCGCGTCGGCGGCGGCCGCGCCACCGTCTGCCGCGGTGAGCTGTAGTGCGGCCAACGCGCCCGCGGCCCGCGCGGCCTCGGTGTCGCGGCCGGCGGCGGCGAGAGCCTGTCCGGCCAGGCCGGTGCTGTTGGAGTTCGCGCCGGTGGTCGGGCCGGAACCGCCGAACGACCCGTCGGCGTGCTGCTGCTCCACCAGCCAGTCCGCGGCCTTGCCGGCAGCCGCGGTGGCGCCGGTGGCGCCGTCGGCAGCGGCGGCGAGCAGCGCCTGCACGGCCATTGCGGTCGAGTCGACGTCGAGGGTGGCGCCGGCCTGCTCGTCGCAGGACGGCGACGGGCCGTCGGCGGTGTCGGGGTAGAGCCGGAACCCACCGGCCGCGCACTGCTGCCGGACGAGGAAGTCGACGGTGTCCTGCGGCACGTCGCCGCTGCGAGCCAGGCCCAGCACCGCGAAGGACTGGTCGAAGGTGTTGCTGGCGTCCGGGCCGCTGTCGGCGGTGGTGCGGCTGGTGATTCGCCCCCGCTGGTGCCCCGCGTCCGCCCCGGCGACCAGCGACAGGGTCTCCGTCCGCAGGTCGAAGCCGCCGAAGTCGGTGGGGTCAGCTCCGGCGGCGGAGGCGGCGTACAGCAGCTTCGCGGTCGCCCCGCCGTCGGTGAAGCCCGGGATGCCCCAGTCGTCGTAGCTGTTGTAGGACCGCACATGCGCCGCCACCTGCGCCGTCGCGGCCTGACGGACCGGCGCGTCCACCCCGGTCGCGGACAGAGCGAGGATCCCGTCGACGGTCAGACCCCAGTCGGGGCCGCCGAGCGGGCCGGGCAGCACCCCGTCGGCGAACTCACCGGCCAGCCAGGAGGCGGCGTCGCGCGCGGCGGCGGCGTGGGCCGGGGTGGGCGCGGCCACGACGGTCAGGGGTACGGCGGTGAGCGCGGCGATCGTCGCCGCCGTGGCGGCGAACACGCCGACACCGAGACGCCGGGAGCGGGACCGGGACATGAGAGGTGCCTTTCGCAGAGCGGTCGGTGGAAGCTCCGGAAAGCACCCGGGGACAGCGACACCCCGCTCGCATGATGCGATGAGCGGGGTGGAGCGGGCCTCGGTGGCCCGGACTTCACCCTGTGAACCTCGACAGTGGAAGCCGCTCGTCCCGGGCGAGGCATTCCGGCTCGCGAGGCCGAAGCCTCGCTCACGGTTGCGGGTCAGCGCCGGCTTCGAACCGGCTTCCCCCCACACGGGACGTATGCAGTTGTGGACCCGGTGTGCACCGGGTGCCGACACCGTACCGCCCGCACGTCTCGCGACGCCAGGGGCGGTGGCCGACACCCGGTGCAGCACCGCGGTCACGCCGTGTGCGGCTCCGGTCAGGGCGCGGCGATGCTCGGCGGGGCGCCCGCGCCGAACGACCAGCCCTCGACGGTGCCCGGGGCCGGGTTGTAGCTGCTCGCGCCGGACGTGCTGTAGGACCAGGCGCCGCCGCTGGAGGCGTGCCAGTACGACCAGTACGCCGTGACGGGCGGGGTGTTGACACACGGATCGGTCGCGACGGTCGGCTTGCCGTTGATCCGGCAGACGAATGCCAGCCCCCAGCGCTGGGTGCCGGTCACCGTGAAGCCGGCGCCCTGGAGGGCGGCCACCCCGGTGGCCGGATCGCCCGGGGCACAGGCGACCTGGACGCCGCCGCCGAGCGCGGCGAAGTCCACCACGACGGTGACGCCGGAGGTGCCGGTGCAGGCGGCGGCCTGCGCGGCCCGTGGGGCGGGTTCGACGGCGGTGAGGGCGACGGTGGCGACGGCAGCGGCCAGCAGGCCGGCGAGTCGTGCGCGCACGGTGGATCGGTGACGGAACACGGTTCCTCCTGGAATCGGGTGAGCGACGGGACGGGTCACGGGCAGGCGGGGATTGGCGTGCCCGGGGTGGCGCCGGCCGCGGACAGCCGGGCGTACCCGGTGCCGGTCAGGCCGAGGACGGCCTGGCCGGTGGCCCGGGCGGCGGTGCCCGGGTCGAAGGTGCCGCCGTCGAAGTCGACCGCGCCCCGGTCGGCCGGTGCCCCGGCGCAGCCGACCTGGAGCCCGGCGAGGAACACCCGCGCCCGTGCCCAGGCCAGCGGTCGGTGACCGTCGTGCAGCGCCTGCGCGGCGAGGCCGGTGCTGTTGGCGTTCGGGGTACCGGCGGCGTTGGCGAAACCGCCGTCGGCGCGCTGCACGGACAGCAGCCAGCTCAGCCCGGCGGCGGCGTCGGTCGGGCGGTCGGCGACCCGCAGCGCCTGCACCGCGAGCGCGGTGGCGTCCACGTCGGAGGTGCAGACCGGTTGCGCGGGCAACGCCGGGTAGCCGCCGTCCGGGCAGCGGGTGCCGGCCAGCCAGGCGGCGGCCGCCGGGGGCGGGCCCTGCGAGGTGTGGTCCAGGGCGAGGAGGGCGAACGACTGGCTGAACGTGTTGCTGTAGTCCCCGTACGCCGACCGGTCGGTGAACCGGCCGCTGGGGTCCTGGAGCGAGCGCAGCCGGGCGATCAGGTCCACGCCGCCGATGTCGGTCGGGTCGCCGCCGCGCACCTGGACGGCGAGGGCGAGCTTGGCGGTCGCGCCCGCGTACGCCTCGGTCGTGCCGTCGCCGACGTAGGCGTCGCGGATGTCCGGTCGGGTGACCCAGGCCAGCGCCCGGGCCCCCGGGTCGTCGGCGACGCCGGCGGCGGCGGCGGCGAACACCGCGTCGAGGGTCAGCCCCTGGTCGGGGTAGGCGACGCCGTCGAAGACCACCTCGAGGCGCTCGCCGTCGACGAGTTGCCGGGCCAGCCAGCCGGCCGCGGCCTCCGACCGACCGACCCCGGCGGGCGAGGTGGGGGAGACGTGGGCTGATGCCGGTGTCGCGAGGGTGAGGGCGGTGAGCACACCGCAGAACAGGGCGAGCAGGCGGTGCCGGCTCAGGCGGACGACCATCGGAAGCGCCTTTCCGGCCCGGCGGTCGTCAGAAGCCCGACGACCACCGCAGCGTGGGGTCGACCGGGACTCCGACCCGTGGGCCACGACGGGTGGGGGAGCGGATTCCGCGCGTACGTCGGGTATTCGGGCTTGCCGTCAGAGGTGCATCTCGACGGCCTACCGTTGCGGGCCAGCGCCGGACTTCGACCGGACTTCCCCCATACATACGCGCTGATTGAGTTGTGGCGTCAGTCTCGCCGGGCACGCGCTTCCGTGTCAATGCGTCGTCCACTGCGGACGCACAGTGGCCGTTGGCGGGGCGGTCGCCGACCGCGGACGCGTCCGGTCCGGGCTCAGGTGGTCCATTCGGTGACCACGGTCGGGTCGCCGGCGGTCGCGTCGCCCCTTAAGATCTCAGCTCATGTCCTCTCCGCGTAAGTCCTAGCTGTCACGCTGCGACACGCGGGTGAAGTCTGCCCTTTTTCGGCGGCTTCTGGTGATTTTTCTCGCTGCGATGCCGTGCGTCGCCGCACCCGCGTGTCTGTCGAGCCCGTGACGGCCCGCCGAGTAGGCGCATTCATCGACAGGACTTCACCATGGACAACCTCACCTCGACGCCGCGACGACACCTGTGGCGCCAGCGCGACTTCCGACTGCTGGTCGGCGGACGGTTGGTCTCACATCTGGGTGACCAACTTCAGTTCCTCGCTCTGCCTCTTCTCGTCGTGGCCCTGACCGGATCCTCGACCCAGGCCGGCATCCTGCTCGGCCTCCAGACTGCGGTCTACATCGTCTTCGGGCTGGTGGCCGGCGCCCTGGTCGACCGCTGGGATCGCAGATCCACGATGATCTGGTGCGAGATCGGCCGTGGGACGCTGACCGCCACCGTGCCCCTCGCCGCGGCGCTCGGCGCGTTGGGCATGCCGCAGCTGTACGCCGTCGCGCTGCTCAACGGTGTGCTCAGCACCCTGTTCGCAGCGGCGAACAGCTCGGCGCTGCCGAACATCGTCGCCAGGAGTGACCTGCCTGGCGCGCTCGCAACGATCGGGGCGATGTCCAACGCGCTCCGGATCGTCGGCGCCTCCGTGGCTGGCATCGCCTACGCCGTGGGCCGGGTGGTCCCGTTCGCGATCAACGCCGCCTCGTTCCTGGCCTCGGCCGTGTCCCTGCTGACCATCCGCGCCGACTTCCAGCAACAATCGGCCACGTCGGCCTCGCCGCGCGTGCTCCTGGCCGACATCGGTCACGGGCTGGCCTGGCTGTGGCGCAATCCGGTGATCCGGACGCTGGCTCTGCTCGACGCGGCGGACAGCCTGCGGTACGGCGCCGGCTACCTGCTGATCATCATGCTGGCCCAGCGCCTGGACGCGAGCCCCACGCAGGTCGGCATCGTCTTCGCCGGCGCAGCCGTCGGCGCCCTGTTCGGGAACCTGCTGGCACCAGCGCTCAGCCGCCGATTTCCACTCGGGGCGCTGTCCATCACGATGCTGTGGATCGAGGCGTCGGCCTTTCCGTTCTACGCGACAGCGCCGACGTGGTGGCTGCTCCTGGTCGTGGCGTTCGCGGAGTCGGTGGTCTCGCCGGTCTACAACGTCGCGCTTGACTCCTACCGGCTCGCCATCACCCCCGACGCGCTCCGGGGCAGAGTGACCAGCGCGATCGACACCCTCACCACCGGAGGCGCGGCAGTAGGGGCCATGGCCGGCGGTGCCTTGATCGCCCTGCTCGGAGCGCCGACGCTGACCTTCGTCCTGGCCGGATGGCTCACGCTGCTCGCACTCGCCGCGACCCTCAGCAGAACCGTCCGCACCGCCACCGCCACAAGCTGACGCGATGTCCCCCCGGGCGGAAACCGAGTCTTGACACCAACGGAGTTCGATCCCCTAATATCCAAGATCCCAGATGCACGCGGGCTCGCTGGTTCGCCGCCGAAGGGGTTGGTCAGCCCGTCCCGAACCAGCGGCCCGGAACTGAGCAGAAGTCACGGTCGGTGGTCTCCCCGGTGCGGATCGTTCGTCATCCATTGTGAGCAAGGGGCCGAATGCAGACGTTCGACGAAACATCGCCGGGGGATGGGGCGGCGTCGCGTGGCATCGACCGTCGCCATCTGCTTGGCCTGGTCACCGCCACGCTGGCGGCCGGCATCATCCCGGAGGCGTGGCTCGCGGAAGCCGCGTACGGCGCGACGCCGAGATGGAACCGGCCATTCGACAAATGGGTCCCGATCACGTCCTCGTATGGGATGCGGACAGATCCGATCACTGGCGAGTCCAGGATGCACAACGGCACCGACTACAGCTACTCGGGGATTCTCGGCTATCCGATCCGTTCGATCGCGGCGGGCACGGTGACCAGCGTCTCGTACAGCGCGAGCGGCCTCGGCCACAACGCCACCATCACGCACGCCGATGGTTGGCGGAGTGTCTACGGGCACATGCGGGAGGCTCCCAGAGTCGGGACGGGCGCGCAGGTCGCCGCCGGCCAGCACATCGGCAACGTGGGATCGACCGGCCGCTCCACCGGCGCGCACCTGCATCTTGAGATCTTCCAGCCGAACGGTCAGCGAATTAACCCCGAGTCGGTTCTCACGGGTGCCCCGTACGCCGGGGCGCCCGGATCTCCCCCCGAGATTGTCACTAAGGATGGACTGATGTACCTCATCTGGAGCACCGGCGGCACCGGTTACCTGGTCACCCCCAACCGCGTCATCGGGCTGCGGTCGATGGCGCACTACAACCTGTTCAAGCGGATCATCAACTCGAACCAGGCCGCCGCCCAGCCTGAGGTCTTCAACGCGCTGGAGATCGACCAGATCAACGCGTACCTCAACGGGACGGTGCCTGCCTGATCCATCCCGGGGGTGACCTCGGAGACGCCCGGCCGGCTCGCTGCATCGGAAGCGGGCCGGCTTCCGGCATCGCATGGTTGACCGCTCGGCCGGCGACCGCGCACGGCCGGGGGCGGGACCGGTCGTCGGGCGGCCCTGGGATACTCGCCCCATGCGGCCCCGACTCCCCAAGCTGACCCGAAGGCCGCGCCCGGCCGCTCGCCGGCGTACGCGCTGGCTGCGTCGCGCCGTCGTCGCGGCCGTCGTCGGCGCGGTGCTCCTGACCGGCGGCACCCTGGCCAGCGTGCACTGGATCCGCGGCGGGGCGGACGGGCACATCTTCGCCGAGCGGGACGTCCCGGAGGCGCCGGTCGCCCTGGTGCTGGGCACCAAGGTCCACCCCGACGGGACCCCGTCGCCGTTCCTCACCGGCCGCCTGGAGATCGCCCGGCGGCTGCTCGCCACCGGCAAGGTACGCGCCATCCTGCTCTCCGGCGACAACATGAACCCCGACTACGACGAGCCGGCCGCGATGCGGCGCTGGCTGGTCGACAACGGCGTGTCGGCGACCAGGGTGGTGCTGGACCCTGCCGGCTTCGACACGTACGACTCGTGCGCCCGCGCGAAGCGGGTCTACGGGGTGGAGCGGGCGACGGTGGTGACCCAGTCCTTCCACCTGCCCCGCGCCGTGACGGTGTGCCGGCGGCTCGGCGTCGACGCCAACGGGGTCGGCGACGAGACCGCCCGCCGGTACGACAGGACGTGGCGGATCAGCTCCACCCGTGAGTACGGCGCCTGCGTGAAGGCCACCCTGGACCTCCTCTCCGGCCGCGATCCGGCGCAGCTCGGCCGCCGCGAGACCGGGGTGCAGGACGCGCTGCGCGACGCGTGAGACCTGCGGCCGGGGGCGTACGCGCCGCCACCGATTGGAAGATCACGACCGTGGCGACGCACCACACAGGACGGAGGGGCGGGCACCCGGGCGAGGCTGTGTGACACTCTGCGGGTGACGTCGCCTCCGCCGCCGAGCGAGCCCGGCCAGCCGACCTCCACGCCACCAGCGCCCGGGGCCCCACCACCGATGTCGCCGCCACTGCCGCCATCGCCACTGCCACCAGCGCCACCGATGTCGCCGCCACCGTCGCCGCCGAAGCGCAACACGCCCCTGATCATCGGTGTGGTCGCCGCGGTGCTGGCGCTCTGCCTGCTCGGCGTCTGCGGGGCCGCACTGGTCGGGGTGGGCCTGATCAGGGCCAACAGCGGCCAGCAGGGCCAGCCCGCGGCGAGACCCCTGCCCGAGCCGGTCGGGACGACGAGGGAGCTTCCGCGCGAGCCGATGTACTCGCCGCCGCCCGTCCTCCCCACGACGCAGGCGGCTCCGCCCCCGCCGCCGGCGAGGATCGGGCAGTGCATCGCCGTCAGCGTGGCGGGCAAGTTCCAGGGCATCGGCAACTGCAACGGCAGCATCGGCACCTACCGGGTCGTCTCGGTGGACTACTCCCAGGGGCAGTGCGCCGACCCCGGTTCGGCGTACCTCACCGAACGCGGCTATCGGCTCTGCCTGGAGCGCCACCTGGTGCGTCTGCGCTGCTACAAGTTCCCGACGGGCAACGGCTGGATCGTCGGGGCGCCGAAGTGCAAGGCGAAGGGCACCGTCCACGTCATCGACATCGTGCCCGGCGCCACCAACGGAAACAGCTGCACGCGGGACCAGAGATGGAACCGCTGGTACCGATTCACGAATCCCACCGTGGTCTATTGCGTGATGAAGTACTAGGCAGTGAGCTGATCTCAGCGACGCGAGAGTGTTGCTTGGTACGACAACTCGATTGACCGCATGATCCAGCGGGTTCTACGGTCACGTCGATGCGCCCTGGAGAGATCGTCGTCGCTGTCGAGCAGGTACGCGCCCTGATCGACGAGCAGTTCCCCGAATGGTCGGACCTGCCGATCGTTGCGCAGCCGTTGAACGGCACCGACAACGCGCTGTTCCGGTTGGGTGATTCCCTGACGGCACGGCTGCCACGGGCGCCGTGGGCGGTCGACCAGGTGGCGACCGACGCGACCTGGCTGCCGCGGCTGGCACCGCATCTGCCGGTGCCGGTGCCGGTGCCGATCGCGGTCGGCCGGCCGGGCGGGGACTATCCGTGGCCGTGGACGGTCGTCCCATGGCTGGACGGGCGCAATCCGGTAGCCGGGCAGGACCTCGTCGACCTCGCTGTCGACCTCGCCGGCTTCGTGCGCGCGATGATCGCGATCGACCCGATGGGCGGGCCGGTCAAGGAGGGGATTCAGCGCGGCGTACCTCTGGCGCAGCGGGACGAGCTGACCCGCCGGTCGATCGCGGCGCTGGGCGACCGGATCGACGGACGGGCGGTGAGCGCGGCGTGGGACGAGGCGATGACGGCGGACGAGTGGCCCGGACCGCCGGTGTGGCTGCACGGTGATCTCCTGGAAGGCAACCTGCTGGTCGACCGGGGCAGGCTCACCGGCGTGATCGACTTCGGCGGTCTCGGCCGCGGCGATCCGGCGGTCGAGGTGCGGCCGGGCTGGAGCCTGTTCGATGCCCGCGCGCGGGCCGCCTACCGGGAGGCGCTCGGGTTCGATGAGGCGACCTGGGTGCGCGGATGGGCCTGGATGCTGTCGGGCTCGCTCTACTGGTTGGCGGACCTGTGGGACTCGGTCAGCGAGGATGACCGCGAGGACACGATCCGCTACATCGACCACCTCGTGCGTCACCGCCACGACTGACCTGCAGTGGCCGCCCTGTCACCGTCGGGCGACGCCCCGGACGGCCGCGGGAGCGGGCGGCCTCGTCGGCCGCCCGTAGAGGACTACGGATAATGCCCAGCATGCCTCCGGAAGTGGATCGTGTGGATGACGCCGCAGATGTCGTCGGTAGGCCGTCGGCGGTCGACTCCCTACCGTCGCGCGGGGTAGGTGCGGCCGGGGGTGGAGGGTCGGCGTGGCGGGTGGTCGTCGGGTTCGGTGTGGTGAGCCTGGCTGCGGACATGGTGTACGAGGGTGCCCGCTCGATCTACGGGCCGCTGCTGGCCTCGCTGGGCGCGTCGGCGGTCGTCGTCGGGCTGGTCACCGGCGCCGGTGAGGCGGCGGCGCTGGTGCTGCGGCTGGTGTCCGGGCCACTGGCGGACCGGACCCGCCGGTACTGGTCGTTGACGATTCTCGGGTACGGGCTGACTGCGGTCTGCGTGCCGCTGCTCGCTGTCACCCCGCTGTTGGGCGGCGCCGGCCTCGCCGTCGCCGCCGCGTTGATCCTCGCCGAGCGACTGGGCAAGGCGATCCGTAGCCCGGCGAAGTCGGCGCTGCTGGCCGACGCCGCCAGCCGCGTCGGCCTGGGGCGAGGGTTGGGTGTCCACAAGGCGCTGGACCAGGTCGGCGCTTTCGCGGGCCCGCTGCTCGTCGCCGCGGTGGTCGCGATGGCCGCAGGGTCGCTGTGGCCGGGCCTGGCCGTCCTGACCGTGCCCGGCGTGCTCGCGATGCTGCTGCTGCTCACCATCCGCGCGCGGGCGGACGCTTCGCCGGCGGCCGGCGGGGCCACCGCGGCAGGTCCCCCGTCGGTGGCGGGCCGGAAGCCGCTGCCTGCCCGGTTCCACGTGTTCGCGGCGGCGATGGCGCTGTGCACGGCGGGTCTGGTGACGTTCGGGTTGATCGGTTTCCACCTCGTCCGCGCGGGCGTGGTCGCGGCCGCAGCGGTGCCGTTGGTGTACGCGGCGGCGATGGCCGCGGGCGCGCTCGCCGCCCTGCTGACGGGTTTGCTGTACGACCGGGCCGGGCCGTGGGTGCTGATCGCGTTGCCGGCGCTGGTCGCCGCCGTTCCCGCCCTGGTGTTCGGCGGTGGTCTGCCGCTGGCGGTGACGGGGGCGCTGGTGTGGGGTGCGGCCGTGGGGGTGCAGGACTCCACCGTCAAGGCGCTGGTCGCCGATCTCGTGCCGCGGGAGCGTCGGGCCACCGCGTACGGGGTCTTCGCCGCCGTGCAAGGCGCGGGGGCGCTGATCGGCGGTGCCGCGGCCGGCCTCCTGTACGAGTTCTCGCTGGCGAACCTGGTGGTCGCGGTGGTCGTCACGCAGGCCGTAG
The DNA here is from genome assembly GCF_049841695.1 of Micromonospora sp. DT178. Taxonomy (NCBI): domain Bacteria; kingdom Bacillati; phylum Actinomycetota; class Actinomycetes; order Micromonosporales; family Micromonosporaceae; genus Micromonospora; species Micromonospora sp. DT178. The sequence continues at coordinate 163,890 of NZ_JBNCKV010000004.1, read as the reverse complement.
CCCTGGTCACGCTCGTGGGCGTCCTGGCACGGACCCGCCCAGCCCGCTGAAGCCAGCCGCCGACGCCCCGTCTCAGACGGCGGCAGCCCGTGCCGCGTCGCCGGCCGGACCCGGGCCCGTCGTGACGCGCGTCGCGGCACCGGCTTGGGCCTGCCGGCCGCCCGTCGCTACTCCTTCGCCAACTCGGCGAGCTGGTCGAATGTGCGCACGAGGGTCGCGCGCCGCTGCTGCCGGTATTCCGGACCGGGCTCCAAGCCGTCGATCGTCCGGTCCCAGACGGCCAGGTATCTGCTCTTCCAGCCGGCGATCGTCGTCCGGTCGGGCAGGCTGACCCCGACGTAGTTCTGTCGTGCGATGAGGTGCAGCAGCTCAAGGTTGCAGGGCACCGCGACGCCCCAGTACTCGTCGGGCTCGATGCCGACCGGGTCGCCGGACATCGCCTCCGTGACCTCGGCGACCAGCCGGTCGGTCAGGCCCGACAGGTGGTCGGCGGCCGTGTCGTCGTCGAAGTTTCCGCTGCCCCAGGTGCCCACTGATCCTCGCCCTCCCGGCTCCGAACGTCCGCCGCATTGAAGCAGGCACCACCGACACCGCCCGGCGGGAAGTTCGGCCACCCGCCGCGCACCGTCTCCGGCGTCGAAAGCCGGCTGTAGCAATGGCCATCGATATTGACGTTCCGCGACGACGCGGACAGAATCACGGCACCCACCATGATCCCCTCTGGGAGATGCCATGATCCGTCCCCGCCTGTCGTTCCTCCGGGCCAGCCGGCTGGCCGCGTTCGCCGCGGCCACCGCCGGTGTGCTGCTCGCCTTCGCCGCACCGGCCAACGCCGCCGTACCCACCGGGCGCTACGTCGCGCTGGGTGACTCGTACACCTCCGGTCCGCTGATCCCCACCCAGGTCGATCTGAACTGCCTGCGCTCCAACCGCAACTACCCGTCGCTGGTCGCCGCCGCCGCCGGCTCGTCGGCGTTCGCGGACGTGAGCTGTTCCGGGGCCACCACCGAGGACATCCTCGTCGGCGGCAGCGGCGCACTGGGCATCTCGTTGCCGCCGCAGCTCAGCGCGATCACCCCGGACACGACGCTGGTCACGGTGCAGATCGGCGGCAACGACATCGGCTTCTCCGGCATCATCAGCGACTGCGCGGAAGCGAGCCTGAGCAGCCCGCTCGGCTCGCCCTGCAAGAACAGGTACACCGCCGGAGGCGTCGACCAGTTGCAGGCCAGGATCGCCGCCACCGCGCCGAAGGTGACCGCCGTGCTGCAGGCGGTCCGCCGGGCCGCCCCGGGAGCCCGGGTCGTGGTGCTCGGGTACCCGGCGATCCTGCCGGACAGCGGCTACGGCTGCTGGCCCGTGGTCCCGATCGCCTACCAGGACGTGCCGTACCTGCGCGGTGTCCAGAAGTCCCTGAACACGATGCTCGCCAACACCGCGGCCGCGAACAACGCCAGCTACGCCGACGTCTACCGGCCCTCGGTCGGCCACGACACGTGCAAGAGCAGCAGCACCCGGTGGGTCGAAGGGCTGGTCCCGCAGAACGCCGCCGCCCCGTTCCACCCCAACGCCAGGGGTGAGCAGGGCATGGCCAACGCGCTGCTGGCCAACCTGAGCAGCTGACTGACGACTCCCACCGACGGGGACCGGCTCATCCGGGCGTGAGGGTCCGGGCCGGCGGCCACGAGGGCCGGCCCGGTCTCCGCGCCGGTGAGGACCGTATGGCCCGGGTCGCGAGCGCCGCGGCGGGATGGTCGGTGACCTGCGCGCAGCGGCTGACGCGGGTGGCGCTGCCCGGCAACGTCCGTACCGTCGGCTGGATTCCACCGGCGGCGGCGCTGCCGGGCAGTGGCCGTCGCGTTCCTGGTCGGGGCCGGCACTGCGGCGCGGGAACCGGTACCGACCCCGCCCTGCGGCTCACCCGGTTGATCCAATCGGTCGCTGGTCGTCAGTAGTTGACGTAGGCGGTGAGAGCGAGGTGGTCGGAGTATTCACCGCCGGTCATCGTGGGGGTGATCGTGGCGACGTTGCTGAAGCCGTTGCCGCTCTTGACCAGCAGGAAGTCGATGCGTCGGCTGTTGAGGGTGTCGTACGCCGCGGAGCAGTTGCGGCTGCCGCACTTCTCGGCGATCGGGTCGCGGTACCCGAGGGCCTTGCCGTCGTTCCACCAGCCTTCGGTGTCGGGTTCGGTGTTGGCGTCACCCGCGACGATCTTGAGGTCGCCGCCGAGTCGGCTCATCGCCTCGTCGGCCTCCTTGATGTTCTCGTCCGCGCACTTCGGGCCGTGCCAGGTGTTGGTGGGCCAGTGGATCGAGGCCACCGAGACGTCCTGGTTGGCGATGTTGTCGTGCAGCCGGACGGCGATGTTGTGGACCCGGTCCTGGCTGCTGCGGGTGGGCTCGAGATTCTGGCATCCGCCGGTGCCCGCGTCGTAGTTCTCGGGGGCGTCGGAGCGCCAGCGGGTGGCGGCCTCGTAGGTGAACCGGTCGGAGCGGTAGATGACCGCGTTGGTCTGCTGGTTCTTCATCTTGCCGCAGGTGCTGGTGTAGCCCATCGAGCCGGGGTTCGCGATCGCGATCTGTCCGGCGTAGGTTCCGGGCAGTTCGTCGGAGAGGCGCTGGGTCAGGGCGTTGAGCTGCGTCTGGTTGGAGACCTGCTGCACGGTGAAGATGTCCGGGCTCAGCGGGCGGCCCTTGATGTAGGTGATCAGCCGGTCCCAGATGAATCCGTCGGCGCAGGAGGCGGGCAGCCAGTTCTCGATGTTGTTGTTGTAGACCACGACGTGGTTGGGGGAGGTGTTGACGGCGGCGTGGGCGGCGGTGGCGCCGGTGAGGCCGACCGCCGCGGTCGTGAGGACCGTGGTGAGTACGGCGACGGCGCCGCGCGTCAGGCGGCTGTTACGGATGGACAACTTTCCTCCTGGTCGTGCTGGTGATCGGCATCGATGCGGGTCGTGGAGACGCTGGGGTCCGTCGTCGTCAGAGGGTCCGCTGGTATTCCTCCCAGGTGCGCTTGGGGCTGACCGCGGGACCGTCGTCGGGGCCGCGGTTGGCCAGTCCGTTACGGCCGAGGTAGTAGTCGCCGGCCTGGTTCTGCGCGCCTGTCGACTGGTCGGTGTCGGCGAGGGCGATGGCGTGGATGTGGTAGCCCCAGTCCCCCTGGCTCGGGGTGCGCAGCCACGCGGCGAAGCCCACCGTGCGAAGCCGGCGCAGCACGTCGGTCCGGGTGGTCGAGGAGAGACCGCTGACCGACAGATCGAGGGCGCCGCCGCCGTCGTGGGTGCCCGCCGACGCACCCACGCCGGTGTTGTAGGACCCCTGCGTGATGCTGAGCTGGCGCCCGAGCAGACGTTCGGCCTCGAGCAGCATCGCCCTGGTACGGGTGTTGACCAGGAAGCCGCGCAGGGTCACGACGCTGCCGGGCGAGATGGCGCGGACGACGGTGTACCGGCCCTCGCCGAGCAGCCGTAGCGAAGACGGCCCGGGCAGCCCGGTCGCGTCGAGGCCGGTGTAGCCGAGGGACCGTTGGTACGCCGCGTACGCGGCGACCGTGCTGGTGCCGAAGTGCCCGTCGACGTAGGTGGCCGACAGCAGCCCTCTGGCCTGCAGGGCCCGCTCCACCAGCAGAACGCTGTCCTTGGCGCCCGTCGTGATGGCGGTGTCCGCCCGGCGGGGGTCGATCTGGGCGGCCTTGATGAGCGCCTCCATGTCGACCTGAGGCAACGCGGCGGCGACCGGGCGGGCCAACGGCCCGGCTGTGGCCACCGCCGCGCCCGCGGCTACGAGCAGGCTTCTTCTCGTGATCACTTGAGCTCCTGTCTGTCCGTCACGACGTGGTCGGTCAGCGGCGCGGGACGCCGGCGGTGAGCCCGTCGAAGCCGGTGTGGACGTACGCGTCGGAGAGGCACACCGACCGTGGAGGCAGGCGCGACCGCGAACAGCCGCGGGGAACGTGGCCTCACACCTCGACTCCGTCAGGCAGCCGGATCCCCTGCCACGGACGCAAAGGACGGTTGCCTGACTATCGAGTCAACGAACCGGCCCGTCAAGACGCTCATCGATGATGTACTCGGAATGTACGAGCCCGTTCGCGGCCTTCGCCCGTTGATCCGCCTGCCGCCCGACACCGTTCACCGTCGGCTGACCTTCCGCCCCGTCCCGGCGGAGGAGTCGAGTTCGGCCAGGGCGCGACGCACCTCGCGGGTGCCGTTCGGGTCGCCGATCCGCTCGGAGAGAGCCAGCGCCAGGTGCAGGTCGTCGCGGGCCGCCAGCCGCTGCCCCGTGTCGCGGTGGACCTGGGCCCGCACCGTGAGGACCCGCCACTCCGCCTCGCGGTTGCCGGTGGCACGCGCGGTGGTCAGGGCCTTGCCGAGCCATCCGTACGCGTGCCGGGGCTGGCCGCTACGGGCGTAGACCTGGCCGATGGTCAACATGGTGATGCCGAGGCCCAGCTCGTCGCCGAGTTCACGTCGCAACCGCAGGCTCTCCCGCAGGTTGACGAGCGCCGCCTCGGTCCGGCCGAGTTGCAGCAGCACGTCGGCCAGATTGTTCAAAGTGAGGCCCACCCGCTGCCGGTCATCGCGCTGGCGGTGCATCTCGAGCGCCCGTAGAAAGCTCACCCGGGACTCGTCGAGGCGGCCGGCGGCGGCCAGCACGACTCCGAGATGGTCGTGGGTCACCGCGACCGCGTGGCTGTCCCCTTCGGTCGTCTGGAGCGCAAGTGCCGTTCGGAGGCCGTCGACCGCCTGTTCGGTCTCGCCGAGCCGGGACCGGGCAACCGCGACGTAGGTCAGCGCGGTGGCCTCGTCCGGACGGCTGCCCCGCCGCCGGGCGCAGCGCAGCGCGTTCTCGGCCAGCTCACGCAGTTCCCGGTAGTGGCCCCGCATGGGCAGGAAGGGGTAGAGCGCCGTGCACATCCCGACCGCGAACAGGTCGCCCTCGGGCGTGCCGTCCCGCGCCGCCACGCGCGCCACGGCGAGGAGATTGTCGCGCTCCGCCTCGAGCCACCCCAGGGCCTCCCGCTGGTGGGTGAACGTGACGGCGGGGACGGCCTCGACGAAGACGTCGGGCAGCCGATGGGGGTCGGGCCGGACCTGGTCCCGGGCGCGCCGCGCGGTGTCGAGGAAGTAGCAGCGTGCCGCGTGTATCGCAGCCGCCCGGGCCACCGGGTCACGTCGGCCGCGTTCGACGGCGTAGATCCGCACGAGGTCGTGCAGGCGGTAGCGGCCCGTTCCGCACGGGTCGATGAGCCCCGCGTCCGCGATGCGGTCCAGCGCGGTGCGCACCTCGCGCGCGGTGGCCCCGGTCAGCACCCGGGCCAGATCGAGGTCGAGCGTCGGGGTGCAGATCATTCCCCAGCGGTCGAACAGGTCCAACGCTTCCGGCCCGCCCGCCCGCTCGGCGAGAACGTCGCACGTCACCGCCAGGCTCGCCCGCACGGCCAGGTCGTCGCAGCTCAGCTCGTCCAGCCGGTACTGCTCGTCGGAGAGCCGGGCGACCATGTCGGCGAGCGTCCACTCCGGACGGCTGGCCAGTCGGGCGCCCACGATCCGTAGCGCGAGTGGGAGGTGCCCGCACATCGCGGCCAGCTCCTCGGCCTCCCGGGGCGAACTGGTGAACCGGTCCGCGCCCGCGTGCCGGGCGAGCAGCATGATCGACTCTTCGGCGCCGAGTTCGTCGACTGCGAGGTGGGCCACGTCCAGCGTGGGCAACGTGGTCCGGCTCGTCACGATCACCGTGGCGCTGCCGAGCACCGACAACAGCCGTCGTACCTGGCCGGCGTCGACCACGTTGTCCAGGACGACAAGCACCCGCCGGCCGCGGACCCGTACCCCCAGCTCGGCCGCCTCCGCGCCGGGGGTGCCGCCCGACCGGTCCCCACCGAGTGCGCGAAGGAGGCTGCCGATCGCCTCCTCGACCGTCATCGGGGTCAGGCCGGGGCTGCTGCCGCACAGGTCGAGGTAGAGCTGCCCGCCCGGGTGCGACGGGGCGAGCCGGGCGGCGAGGTTGCCGGCCAACGCGGACTTGCCCACCCCGGCCGGGCCGTGCAGCACCAGCATCCTGGCGGTGCCGAGCTCGGCCTCGATCCGGGCCAGCAGGCGCTGCCGGCCGACAAGGGCCACCGGCGGCGGAAGGGTGGACGGCGACCCGTCCGGCGACGCCGCACCGGGCGCCGGCATCGGGCGGTGCGCGGGGCCTGACGTCTCATGGAGCAGCTTGCGCTCGATGTCCTGGAGGACCCAACCGGCGCCCCGGCCCAACGTGGCGAGCAGCGCGGCGTTCGCCGCGGCCAGGGCCGCCATGGCCTCGGCCCGGTCGCCCGAGCGGACCAGAGCCTGGACCAGCCCTTCCCAGGCGGACTCGCGCCCCGGCCGGTCGGCGAGCAGCGATCGCAGCGCGCCGACCGCGGCATCGGTCCGGCCGGCCTCGACGCACGCGGCGGCGTACTGCTCGACCGCCACCGCGCGGCTCTCGTCAAGCGCGTCGAGGCCGTGGCCCAGCGCGCCGTGGCGGGGCAGACCCTCGGCCGCCTCGCCGTACCACCGGCGCATCCCGGTGGCGAGCAGGTCCGCGGCCTGCTCCGGGCGTCCCGCGCGGCTCGCGTCGAGAGCGTCGCGTACGTCGGTCTCGAACCGGTCGAGGTCCAGCTCGCCCGGCTCGACCCTCAGCGCGTAGCCGGAGTTCACCCAGGTCAGCCGGTCACGGTAGGGGCCCAGGGCGACCCGCAACCGTGCCACGTAGGCCCTCATGTTGACCTGCGCCGACGGTGGTGGCTCCGCCCATAGACTGCCCCTGAGCCGGTCGGCGGACACCCGCCGCCCGCGCCCCATGAGCAGCGCGGCCAGCAGGAGCTGCGGCCGGCCGGTCGGCAGCGCGACGCGGCGGCCGTCGACACACAGGTTCACGGGTCCCAGCAGGCCGAACCCGACCGTCATCCCGCGAACCTCCACGATCATGGATTCGATCTCCCCGATCGTAGAGGCGCTCGTGCAGGCGCCGCGACACCGCCGATCCGCGGCGCTCGTGCGGGCGCCGCGACCGGGCCGATCCGCCTGGCCGCGAGGTGTCTCCGGCCACGGCCGGAGACACCTCGCGTCACCGTCGGGCGGGTGTCAGCCGCCGGAGATGGAGAAGGTGGAACCGGGTTCCTTCACGATGTTGCCGTCGGCCGAATTGGTGATGGTGACGTTGGTCAGGACGGCGTTGCCGCGAGCGCCGCTCATGGCCAGGATGCCGGCGCCGTTGTTCGACCTGTCGATCTTCACGTTGGTGATCGCGACGTTCGGCATGTTGCCTCCGCCGTTTTTGAACTGGATGCCGTCGTAGGTCGAGTCGTGGATGTCCGTGTCGCGGATGGTGACGCCGGAGATGTCCGTCGTCGCCGGGAACAACGTGATCGCCCCGAACTCCTGGTCCTCGTTCCAGAAGACCCCACCGCACCGGAAGAGGGCGTTGTTGGCGATCAGCGTGGTGCCGGAGAAGGGCAGTGGACTGTGGTCGGTCGCCAGCATGATGCCGGGGTAGTTCATCGTGTCGTAGATCAGGTTGTTCTCGATCGTGTTGCCGTGGCCGCCGTAGATCGCGATGCCGTTCGCCCGCCAGGGCAGCTGGATGGTGTTGTTCAGGAAGCGGTTGTCGTGCGCGACGTCCACGCTGGCGTCCTTCACCCGCGGGTTGGCCCAGACGGCCAGGGAGTCGTCGCCGGTGGTACGGAACGACGAGTTGAACACCCGGGAGTTACGCGTGCCGTTGGAGAAGTTGATGCCGTCGGCGTACGTGTCGCGGATCCGCATGCCGGTGAACTCCAGCCCGTCGCCGGGGTTCCAGTAGGCGGGCGTGTCGGAGTAGTCCCGCCCGACCCAGGCGCCGACGTTGACGTGCTCGATCCACACGTTGCTGATCTTCGTGTTCCTGCCGAACCGCCCGTTCAGCCCGTGTCCCCGGTTCGCGCGGTTGGTCGTCATGCCGAAGATGGCGATGTCGGAGATCCTGGTGTTGTCGTCGATGTCGAAGCCGACGTTGCCCTCGTGCGGGTGGTTGATGTTGCCCACCACGTTCTGCGGCTCGGTCTGGGTGTAGAGCTGTGAGTGCCACATGCCCGCTCCGCGGACCGTGACGTCCCGGATGCCCCGCTGGTTGTACTGCCCGCGGTTCGGGTCCGGCGAGAGGATCTTCTGTTCCTGCCGCCACTGCCCGGCGGGGATCCAGACGCAGCTGATCACGCCGTTCTGGTCGTCGGTCACCGCGCGCTGGATGGCGGCGGTGTCGTCGAGCCCGTCGTCGGGGATCGCGCCGTAGGCCGTGATCGAGGTGCACTCGGCCGGCTTGGTGGCCGGGGGCGCCACCTGCTCCAGGTCGATCAGGTCGATGATGTAGAACGACGCGGTGTCGGTGGCGTCCCGCTGCAACTTGAACCTGGTCCCGGCCGGCCAGGACCGCGACAGCAGGGCGTGCGACTCGTCGAACAGCCGTCGGGCGTCGGCCTGCGGCGTGTTGGACAGCGACTCGGTGTCGTCGGTGGTGCCGTACAGCCAGCTGTTCCGCGACGAGAGCGTCAGTTTCTGAGTGAAGACGTCGTTGACGTAGAGGCTGATGCTGGCGTTGATGCCGCCGCCGCCCGGCGCGTCGGGGATGGAGTTGCGCACCACGATGGAGTTCGACGGGTTGGTCGAGGTGAACTCGACGAACTGCCCGGTGCTGTTCAACCGCACCGACTTGCGCCCGGAGGACTCCGTGGCGAAGTTGGTGTGCCCGAACGTGCGCAGGGGGTCGGCCTCCAGCAGGGTGCCCTGGTAGCGGGCGGCTTCGGCCTCGTACTCGACCCACGGCGCGGCCGCGCCACGGCCGACCACGATGGCCTGGGAGAACGAGTTGTTGGTCTCGTTGGTCTCGGCGACGACGTTGGTGGCGTCGGCGGTGGCGGTGATGGTCGCGCCGCCGGCGGTGGCGGTCCAGCTCCCGCCGACGGCCACGTTGACCGTCGCGCCGGCGGCCACCGCGGGGGTGCTGGCGCTCAGCGTGGTGCCGCCCACCGTCAGTCGGGTCACGGAGGCGGCGGGGGCGCCGGTGATGCCGCGGTTGCGGACCGCGACGGTGAACGTGACCGCCGCTCCGACGGCCGGGTTGGACGGGTTGGGGGTGACGCCGACGACCTGGAGGTCGGGGCCGGGAGCCTGGGTGATGACCAGCGGCGTGGCCGAGGTGAAGCCGTTGTTGTCGTTGTTCTGCTCGGCGACCGTGTTGGCGGGGTCCACCACCGCGGAGACGGTGTGGCTGCCCATCGCCTGCGTGCCGATGTTCGCCGAGACGGTGGTCGAGGCGCCGGCGGCAAGTGCGGCGACGGAGGCGCCACCCACCACGGTGCCGCCGAGCTTGAAGTCCACCCTGGTCGCGCCGGCGGCCGCGGTCCCCGTGTTCCTGACCGTGGCCGACAGGGTGATCGGGGTGGCCTCGCTCGGCGTCGCGGGGCTCCAGCTCGTCGTCGTCACGACGAGGTCCGGGTTCGGGGCCCAGGATCCCCGCACCTGGAGGTCGGCGACCTGCCCGCCGGGCGCGCCGGTGTTGCCGAGGAACCTCAGCTGTACGTCCGCGACCCGGCTCGTGACCGGAATCGTCACGGAGTTCTGGTTGCTCGCCGGGTCGAAGGCGTAGCTCGCCGCGGCCTTCAACGAGGTGAAGCCGGTGGCCGTCTGCGCGCGGCCCAGGATCTCGACGTTCTGCGTGCGGGCGCCCCAGACCGGGTCCGGGTTGAGCTTGACCACGACCGCCGTGACGTCGGCGTCGGCGCCGAGCTTCACCGTCAGGGTCGACGGGAATCCGGCCGACTCCCAGTAGGAGCTGGGGCTGCTGTCGTTGGCGTTGGCCGCGACGAAGGTGAAGACCGACGAGGACGCCTCGATCGGTTTGCCGCCGGCCAGGTTCGTGCCGCCCGGGACGCCGGGGTCGCCACCGCCCGGGACGCCCACGCCGTAGACCTCGAACTCGGCGATCTGGGCGGCGGGCCAGCCGGTGTTGCCGGTGATGGTCAGCCGCACGTGGCGGACCGCCGTGGCGGCGAAGTCGATGGTGACGGTGTTGGCCGTCGCCGGGTTGAACACCCGCCCGGCCGCCCCGGAGAGCGTGCTGAAGGTGCTCCCGTTGGTGCTGCCCTGCACGGCGATGGTCTGGGTACGGGTGCCCCAGTCGGTCGAGGGGGGCAGCTTCAGCTTCACCTGGTCGACGGTGACGCTGCTGCCGAGGTCGATCTGAACCCACTGCGGGAAGGCGTTCGACGGGCTCTCCCAGTACGTCTGCTGGTTGCCGTCGTTGACGTTGGCCGCGACGTAGCCGCCGTTGGATCCGCTGGCCGAGACCGCCTTGCCGGGCGACAGGTTGGGGCCTCCGGCCGCGAGCGCCGGGGTGGGCGAGACGGCCGTCAGGCCTATCAGGCCGGCCGCGAGGAGACCGCTGAGCAGCCCTCGGCCGAGTTTCCTTCGTTTCATGGCGTCCCTGTTCTGTGAGATCGGCGGTGGATCTTGCGGCGCGGTCTGCGGCGGACGGAAGAAGGCGGCGTTGTCAGAAAATTCCAGAAGCGCGATCGCCTTCTTGCGCTGCCGTGCCAACTTCTTTCGCGTGATGTCCGTCAATGTTTCAGATGGGTCGCCGGTTCGTCAACGGTCTGGTACGCGCGGAGGCGCTCCGACTCCCGGGGTTGCGCGCTCTGCGCCGCCCGGTCGGGGTCGAGGTGTGGGCGGCGATGCCGGCGGTGGGGATCAAGGGGCGGCTGCGGCAGTAGTCGTGACGGGCGCGGGGGGCCGTTGTCATCTGACCAAGCGCTTGTTAGGTTGACGACATGGACTTCGCTTTCCCGGCCGGCGCCACCGTCGTCGTCACCGGTGCCGGCAGCGGGATCGGCCGGGCGACCGCGCTGCTGGCCGCCCGGGTCGGCCTGCGGGTGGCGGCCTGGGACCTGGCCGGCGACGCGGTCGCCGGTACCGCCGACGAGATCACCGCCGCCGGCGGCAGCGCCGTCGCGCGGGTGGTCGACGTGGCCGATCCGGTGGCGGTGCGAGGCGCGTTCGCCGCCAGCGGCCCGGCCACGTACCTGGTCAACAACGCCGGCCCGGCCAGCAGCGCCGACCTCGACTTCGACCGGGCGCTCGCGCTCACCGTGGGCAGCGTCCGGACGGTCACCGACGCCTGGCTGGCCAGCCGGCCGGGTGACGGCGCGGCGGTGGTCAACATCGCGTCGGTCGCCGGCAACCTGGTCGGCACCGACTCCGCCTGGTACTGCGCGGGAAAGGCGGCCATCGCCGGCTACACCCGGCACCTGGCCACCCGGCTCGCCCCGGCGGTGCGGGCCAACACCGTCGCGCCCGGTCTGATCGACACCCCGCGTACGGCCGGGTTCGCCGCCTCCGGGTTGGGCCGAGACCTCGTGGCCCGCAACCCGATGGGGCGGGCCGGCCGGCCGGAGGAGGTCGCCGGCGCGGTGCTCTTCCTGCTCTCCCCGCTCGCCGGCTACCTCAACGGCGTGCTGCTGCCGGTCGACGGCGGCTGGATGGTCACTCAGTAAGGGGGCAACCGATGCCAGAAGCCGTCATCGTCGCCGCGGCCCGCTCACCGATAGGGCGCGCCGGCAAGGGCTCGCTGGTCGGCGTGCGCGCCGACGACCTGATCGCCGACATCGCCGGTGCGGCCCTGGCGCAGGTTCCCGCGCTGGACCCGCGGGCGCTGGACGACGTACTGCTCGGTTGCGCCCAGCCGGCCGGCGAGCAGGGCTACAACCTGGCCCGGATGCTCGCCCTGCGGCTCGGCCTGGACGGGGTGCCCGGCGTCGTGGTGCAGCGCTACTGCGCCTCGTCGGTGCAGACCACCCGGATGGCCTTGCACGCGATCAGGGCGGGGGAGGGGCACGCCTTCCTCTCGGCCGGGGTGGAGATGGTCTCCCGCTACGACCGGGGCAAGGCCGACGGCATGCCCGGCACCCACCACCCCCGCTACGCCGTCGCCGAGGAGCGCACCGCCGCCCGTGCCCGGGGCGGTGGCGCGGACTGGGTCGACCCGCGGTCCGCCGGTGCGGAGCCGGACGTCTACATCGCCATGGGACACACCGCCGAGAACGTGGCCCAGCACTGCGGGGTCAGCCGCCGGGAGCAGGACGAGTTCGCCGTCCGCAGCCAGAACCTGGCCGAGAAGGCGATCATGGACGGTTTCTGGGCCACCGACATCACGCCGGTCACCCTGCCCGACGGCACGGTCGTCGACCGTGACGACGGCCCGCGTGCGGGCGTCACCCTGGAGAAGGTCGGCGCCCTGAAACCGGTCTTCCGGCCGGACGGCACGGTCACCGCGGCGAACTGTTGCCCGCTCAACGACGGCGCCGCCGCGCTGGTGGTGCTCAGCGACACCCGCGCCCGCGAGCTCGGTCAGACCCCCCTGGCCCGGGTGGTCGCCACCGGAGTCTCCGCGCTCAGTCCGGAGATCATGGGCCTCGGCCCGGTGCAGGCCACCCAGCGGGCGCTGGCCAACGCCGGGCTCACCATCGGCGACATCGACCTGGTGGAGATGAACGAGGCGTTCGCGGCCCAGGTGATCCCGAGCTACCGGATGCTCGGCATCGACCTGGACCGGCTCAACGTCCACGGCGGCGCGATCGCGGTCGGGCACCCGTTCGGCATGACCGGGGCCCGGATGACCACCACCCTGATCAACGCGCTGCGCTTCCGCGACCGGCAGTTCGGACTGGTCACCATGTGCACCGCCGGCGGACAGGGAATGGCGCTGATCATCGAGCGGCTCTCGTGATGCCGGGCGTGCTGGCCGGCAAGGCCGTCGTGATCACCGGCGCGGGGCGTGGCCTCGGCGAGGCCTACGCCCGGCTCGCCGCCGCCGAGGGCGCCTCGGTGGTGGTCAACGATGTCGACTCGGCGGCCGCCGCGTCGGTGGCCGGGGCGATCGGGGCGCTGGCCGACGACTCGGACGTCGCCACCTGGACCGGCGCCGGCCGGTTGATCGACAACTGCCGTCGCGCGTACGGGCGGGTGGACGGACTGGTCAACAACGCCGGGCTGTTCCGGCTGGCCGATCCCCGGGAGCAGGACCCGGAGGAGTTCCGCCGGGTGCTGGAGGTGAACCTGCTCGGCACCGCCTACTGCGGACTGCACGCGATCCGCGCGATGCTGGAGCAGGGCGGCGCTGGCTCGGTGGTGAACGTGACCTCCGGCTCCCAGTCCGGCACTGCCGCCCTCGCCGCGTACGGTGCCAGCAAGGGTGGCGTCGCCTCGCTGACCTGGTGCTGGGCGGCGGACCTGGCCGACACGGAGGTGCGCGTCAACGCGGTCTCGCCCAACGCGCACACCCGGATGGCGGACGCCTTCGAGCGGCATCTGGGCGCCCGGGCCCGCGGGCAGAACGTGGGCAAGTCGCCGGCGAGCAACGCGCCGGCCGTGGTGCACCTGCTCTCCGACGCGGCGGCGGGGATCTCGGGCCGGATCGTCCGGGTCGACGGCGACGAACTGTCGCTGGTGCAGCCGCCGCGCACGGCCGTCGCCGTACGGCTGCCGGAGTGGACGGTCGCGGCGGTGGCCGAGGCGTTCGCCGGTGACCTGCGCCAGCAGCCGTGACCGGGCCCGGCCGGAAGCCGAGGCTCGGGCCGGAAGCCGTGAGGTCCGGCCGGAAGCCCGGAAGCCCGGCCGGGAGCCCGGGAGGTCTGGCCGGGAACCCTGGAGGTCTGCCGGGCGCCGGTAGCCGTCAGTCCTTGGGACGGCTGGTCAGGCCGTCCAGGAAGAGCGACGTGCAGTCCTCGGCCAGGCTGGAGATCGGGTGGTCCGCGCTGGGCTTGAACCAGCGGACGGACAACCACACCGCGTCCCGCATCAGGCGGTAGAGGATCTTCGGATCGACGTCGGCCCGGAAGGTGCCCTCCGCGATGCCCGCCTCGATCACCGTGAGCCAGACGTTCTGCACCTGGCGGCCGGCGTTGCGCAGGTAGTCGAACCGGTCGAACTGGAGCAGGAAGTTGACGTCGTTCTGGTAGATCTCGGTGGCGTGCGGGTGCGCCTCGACCACCTCGAGGGAGGCGACGATCAGGTCGTGCAGGCGCTGGCGGGCGCCGATCTCCTCGGCCAGGACCTGCTCGTACCGGTGCTGGAGGTCCTTGAGGAAGGAGGAGACGATCTCGTCGACCATCGTCTCCTTGGAGTCGAAGTGGTGGTAGAGGCTGCCGGAGAGGATGCCGACGTCGTCGGCGATCTGCCGGACCGTGGTCGCCGCCACGCCCTTCCTGGCGAACAGTGCGGCGGCACTGGCGAGGATCGCCTCGCGCCGGACTCCAGGCTCTCGCGCCATGTTTTCTCACAGACGGACTCGACGGAACAGGGGCCTTGGTCGTTGGACGTCCGACGGGTCCTCCCGCCGGACGGCCTCCGGAGTGTACCGGCGGCATCGACAGGTCGTGCCGCTCGTCGTACAGGGTAGCGTAACCAACCAAGCGCTTGGTAAATTCACATCACGTGCCTCCGGGGATCGAATTGCGCTGACCTGCGCCGACCGGTGGGGGCGACCGCGGACGGCCGGGCGGACCGGCGGCGAGAAGGCGGCGATGGCTGACAAGCGGATGACCGGGGACGACGTCGTGACGGAGCTACGCCCCGCAACGACCGTCGCGACCGGTGGTGGGGTGGTGGTCCAGCTGAACCGGTCGGTGCGCGACGCCGCCACCCCGGGCGGCCCGACCGTGGACGGCCCGGGCCGGGACACCCCGCCCCGTGGCGGTGCGGTGGACCGATGAACGGCCGGTACGAGGGCAGGGTCGCGCTGGTCACCGGCGCCGCCAGCGGGCTGGGCCGGGCCACGGCCCGCCGACTCGCGGCCGAGGGTGCCCGGGTCGCCTGCCTCGACCTGCTCGCCGACGACGCCGATCTCGGCCCGGCGGGCCTGGCGATCACGGTGGACGTCCGGGACGAGGCGGGCATCGCCGAGGCGGTCGACCGGGCGGTCGACTGGGGCGGTGGCATCGACCTGGTGGTGACCGCCGCCGGGGTCGCCTCCTTCGGCCACACCACCGACGTCGCGCTCGCCGAGTGGGACCGGTTGCTCGCGATCAACCTGACCGGCACCTTCCTGACCGCGCGGGCGGCGCTGCCGCACCTGAGCGCGCGGCGGGGCGCGCTGGTGACGGTCGCGTCCCTGGCCGGAGTGCGGGGCTACCGGTACAGCGCCGCCTACTCGGCGGCCAAGGGCGGGGTGGTCGCGTTGACCCGGGCGCTCGCCGTGGAGTACGCGCTCACCGGGGTCCGGGTCACCTGCGTCTGCCCCGGGTCGATCGACACGGCGTTGACCCGGAACCTGACGCCCGTGCCGGGGGCCGATCCCCGACTGCTGGCACACGGCCGGGCACTGGTCGATCCGCCGGTGTCCCAGCCGGAGGAGATCGCCGCCGCGATCGCCTATCTCGGTTCACCGGAGGCGAGGTTCGCCACCGGAGCGGTGCTGCGAATGGACGGTGGGGCAGGTGTCTGAGTTCTCCTCGGCGACGATCGAGCGGTACTACGCCGACGGATCGTGGGACGCCGACACGATCGCCGACCTGGTGGCGCGCAACGCCGTCACCGCGCCGGACGCGATCGCCTTCCACGCCCCGGAGGGGGCACTGACGTGGCGCGAGTACGACGCGGCGGCGACCCGGCTGGCCGGGGCGTACGTGCTCGCCGGCTGGGCGCCGGGGCAACCGCTGGCCGTGCTGCTCACCGGTGGCGCGCTCACCCACGTCGCGTACCTGGCCGCGCAGCGGGCCGGCCTGGTGACGGTGGGGCTGAGCCCCCGCGCCGGGGACGCCGAGATCAGCCATCTGCTGCGGCACACCGGCGCCGTCGCGCTGGTCAGCCGGTCCAGTCACCGGGGACGGCCCGCCGGGGAGATCGCCCGGCTCACCGGGGCTCCCGAGCACCTGGAGCTGGACCTCATCGACGCGGTGCCGGTGCTGCGCCGGGCCGGCGTACCGCTCACGGTGCCGACGGTGGCGCAGGCCGTCGGGCTGCTCGCCGGCCGGGGTCTCGGCCCGGACGACCTGTTCTTCCTCAACTCCACCTCGGGCACCACCGGGCGGCCCAAGTGCGTGCGGCAGAGCATGAACGTGCGCAAATACTTCGCCGCGCTGGCCGCCGAGGCCGGTGCGTTCGGCCCGGACGAGGTGGTGCTGAGCGCGCTGCCCGCGCCGTACGGCTTCGGGCTCTGGAGTGCCCACGTCATGCCCGCCCGGTACGGGTTCACCACGGTGCTGAGCGCCGAGTTCGACCCGGCCGGGACGCTGGACCTGATCGAACGGCACCGGGTGACCGTTCTCGCCGCCGTGACCAGCCAGTTCATCATGATGTTGAACCACGAGTCGTTCGCCCGGCGCGACCTCGGCTCGCTGCGGGTGCTCTTCACCGGCGGAGAGCGGGTGCCACGGCACCGGGCGGAGGAGTTCGAGGAGCGGACCGGCTGCGCGGTCCTGCAGTTCTACGGCTCCAACGAGGCCGGGCCGATCTCGGTGACCCGGGTGGCCGACCCTCGTCCGGCACGGCTGGGGACGGCCGGTCGGCCGGTCCCGGCGATGCGGCTACGCCTGCTCGACCCGGACGGTGACCCGGTGACCGAGGGGCCGGGCCAGGTGGCGGTGAACGGTCCCGGCTGCACCTCCGGGTACTTCCGGGACGAGCCGGCCAACCGCCTGCTGTTCCGCCCGGACGGCTGGCTGCGCACCGGAGACCTGGGGCGGTTGGACGCCGACGGGTACCTCTCGATCACCGGGCGGACGGCGGACTTCATCATCCGGGGCGGGCACAACGTGAGCGCGCCGGTGGTCGAGGAGGCCGTGGGCGGGCATCCGAGCGTGGCCCAGGTCGCGGTGGTCGGCATGCCCGACGACGTGCTGGGGGAGCGGGTCTGTGCCTTCGTGGTCACCCGCGACGGTGTCGGGCTGACCCTGGACGAGCTGCGGGTCCACCTGGAGGCGGCGGGCGTTTCCAAGGTCAACTGGCCGGAGCGGCTGGTCGGGCTGCCCGTGCTGCCGCTGGGTGCCGGTGGCAAGGTCGACAAGTCGGCCCTGCGGGCGCTGCTCTGAGCGGTCGACGACGGGCCGGCGCCCCGCCGGCCCGCCGGGTGGTCACCGGCACGACGACCGATGCGGTCAGCTTCGCGCGGATCGGCCAGTCGCGGTGTCGGAGTCGGGCGACGGACGGCGGCCCGTGGGCCGGCTCAGTGTTCGACGGCCCGGATCAGGGTCTGGCTGACCTGGCCGTCGCCGACGGTTCGTCCGCCGACCGACGCGGTCACGTCGAAGGTGACTCGTCGGCCGGCCACGACGGCGACCGTCGCCACCACGTCCAGCCGGTCCCCCGCAAGGGCCGGGGAACGGTGGTGCACTCCGATCCAGGTGCCGACCGAGGCGGCGCCGGAAGTGAGGCGGGGACGCAGGACGTCGGCGGCGGTGTCCTCCAGCAGCCCGATCAGAGCCGGCGTGGAGAGCACCGGCGGGGAGCCGGGCACGTGGTCGGTGAGCATTCCCGTGCCGACCTCGAACGACCGGTGGGCCCGGTCGCCGGGCTCGACCGCCACGGTCAACAGGTCGGCCGCCGCCGAGGTCCGCCAGATCCGCATTCCGCCTCCTTGACACGTCTCGCTGTCCGGCCACAGAATGCCATAAACAAGCGCTTGTTTGGTAGGGACGGTGCAGGTGAACCAGGTCTCAGCTCTCTATCCACCCGGCACGGCCCCGGCCCCCGGCAGCGCCCACGAGCGCTACGTCGCGGACCGGCTGGCCGAGGTGGGCCGCTGGGGCGCCGACACCCTGGTCGACCGGGTACGCCGGCACGCCGGCGCCATCGGCGAACGGCCCGCCTTCGTCGCCGGCACCGAGCGGGTCAGTTGGCGGGAGCTCGACGACCTCTCCGACCGGCTCGCCGCGGTGCTGCTCCGCCAGGGCCTCGCCCGGGGTGAGCGGGTCGGGGTGCTGCTCCCCGACGGGGTGCTGGTGCACGTCGCGTACCTGGCGGCGCTGAAGGCCGGCGTCGTGGTGGTGGCGGTCGGGCCGCGCGC
The DNA here is from genome assembly GCF_049841695.1 of Micromonospora sp. DT178. Lineage (NCBI taxonomy): Bacteria > Bacillati > Actinomycetota > Actinomycetes > Micromonosporales > Micromonosporaceae > Micromonospora > Micromonospora sp. DT178. Next base: position 145,831 of record NZ_JBNCKV010000004.1, on the reverse strand, counting down.
CGGTCGGTTGGAGGTCCGGCACCTGCTCACCGTCAGCGGCGCCACCGCGCTGGTCAGTCTCGCCGAGCACCGGGGGATTCCGGCCGCCGAGCTGGTGGACGGGCTGCCGTTGACCGTACGGCTGGAGTTGCCGGCGACGCTGGCCGACGTGGGCTGGCCGGCGCCGACGGACGCCGAGCGTCGACTGATCGCCGGGCGGACCCTCGGCCTGGGCGAGATCCACCTGCTCAACGGCACCTCCGGGACCACCGGCATGCCCAAGTGCGTCGTGCACAACCAGAACCGGTGGATGTACTACCACCGCCTCGCCGTCGACGCGGGCGCGCTCACCGGCGACGACGTCTTCCTCACCCTGATCCCCGCCCCGTACGGCTTCGCCCAGTGGACGGCCAACTTCACGCCCACCCTGCTCGGCGCGCCGACCGTGGTGATGCCCAGGTTCAGCGCCACCGGCGCGCTGGAGCTGATCGAGCGGGAACGAGTCACCGTGCTCTGCTGCGTCAGCACGCAGTTCATCATGATGCTGAACGCCGACCCGGACCGGTACGACCTCAGCTCGCTGCGGTGCATGTTCACCGGTGGCGAGGCGGTGCCGTTCGAGCGGGCGGCCGACTTCGAGCGCCGTACCGGTGCCCAGGTGTTGCAGTTCTTCGGCTCGAACGAGACCGGGGCGCTGTCGCGTACCACGGTGGACGACGGGATCGACGCCCGGCTGCGCACGGCGGGCCGGGTGATCGACGAGATGCGGGTACGGCTCCTCGCCGAGGACGGCACCGACGTCACCGCCACGGGTGGCCCCGGGCAGGCGGCCTGCGCCGGCCCGGCCACCTGCCTGGGCTACTTCGCCGACCCGGAGGCCAACGAGCGCCTCTTCACCCCGGACGGCTGGATGCTGACGGGGGACATCTGCACCGCCGACGAGCGGGGCTACCTGCGGGTGGTCGACCGCAAGCAGGACTTCATCATCCGGGGCGGCAAGAACGTCAGCGCGGCGGCGGTCGAGGACCAGGTCGGCACCCACCCGGCGGTCGCGCTGGTGGCGGCGGTGGCGGTGCCCGATCCGACGTACGGCGAGCGGGTCTGCGCGGTGGTGGTGCCGCGTCCCGGCGCGACGCTGGACCTGGACGGGCTGCGGGCGCACCTGGCCGAGCGGGGGGTGTCCCCGGAGAACTGGCCGGAGCGGCTGGAACTCGTCGACGAACTGCCGCGCGGCTCCGGCGGCAAGATCGCCAAGGCCGAGCTGCGCGCCCGGCTGCGCACCGGCTGACCGGCGACACTCCGGGCGCTGACACCACCCGGGAGCCGGGCCCACCGCTCTGACCCGGCGCGACCCGCCCCGGTCGCGCCGCGCGCCCCGCCTGGCCCCGGCTACGGCAGTTGGCCGGCCACGTCCCGCAGCGACTCGCGGATCCGGGACCGCTGCACCTGCCCGGTGGCCGGGGTACGCGGGATGCTGGGCAGCACGACCACCCGGCGCGGCTGCTTGAAGCCGGCCAGCCGGCCGGCCACGTGGCGGCGTACCGCGTCGACCTCCGGCGCAGCGGCGCCCGGCGCCAGCACCAGCACCGCGCAGACCACCTCGCCCCAACGCCCGTCCGGCAGTCCGATGACGGCCACGTCGACGACGCCGGCCAGGCCGTGCAGGGCCGCCTCCACCTCGACCGGGGAGACCGACTCGCCCCCGGTCCGGATGACCTCCCGGGCCCGGCCGGTCAGGTAGAGGTATCCGTCGGCGTCGAGCCAGCCGAGGTCGCCGGAGCGGTACGCGCCGTCCGGCAGCGCCGCCGCGGTCTCGGCGGGCAGCCGGTGGTACCCGGACATCAGCGCCGGCCCGGTCACCTGGACCTCGCCGATCCGACCGGCACCCTCCGCCGCCACCCAGAGCGCGCCCGGGAAGGCCGGCCGTCCCACACTGCCCGGCCGGCGCGCGAGGTCCGTGTCGTGCAGCGCCGCCATCCGGCCGGCCTCGGTGGAGCCGTACAGGATGGTCGTGCTGCTTCCCGGCAGCCGGCGCTTGATCCGGTCGACCAGCTCGGCCGGCACGGCCGAGGTGCCGGTGTCGGCGTGCCGCAGCGCGGAGAGATCCGCCCGGTGGTGTTCCGGATCGAGCAGCCGTTCCCAGACCGCCGGGATGCAGTAGAGCGCCGACGGGTGCTCGGTGCGCACCACGTCGATGAGCGCGACCGCGTCGGCCCGGGGCACCAGGTGCACGGCCGTCCGGTTCTGCCACGCCTCCAGCACGTAGTGCCAGCCGCCGTAGTGGTAGAGCGGGAAGCTGCAGAGCACCCCGCCCGAGCCCTGGATCCCGGTGGTGAAGGTGCCGCCGCCGGGGGAGGCCCGCAGCCAGCTCGCCCGGTGGCTGACCAGCGCGCCCTTCGGCTGGCCGGTGCTGCCGCTGGTCAGGTAGATGATGTGCGGGTCGGTGTCCGCCAGCCGGTCGGCGCCGGCCGGCGCGGTGGCCGAGGCGCGCGCGGTGAGCGCATCCAGATCGCCACCCCCACCCGAGGCGGCACCGACCCGGGCGAACGGCACCCCGGACAGCGTCCCGGTGGGACCGTCGGGCCGGTCGCTGACGAGCAGCCGGGGCTCCAGGTAGGCCAGCACCGCCTCGGCCTCGGTGGCGGACAGGGCCGGGTTGACCGGCACGAAGACGGCGCCGAGGCGGGCGCAGCCCAGAAAACCGTCGAGGGTACGCAGGGTCGGTGCGGTCGACCAGGCCACCCGGTCGCCGGTCCGCACCCCCAGCCCGGCGAGCGCGTTCGCGGTCCGGTTCGCCTGCCGGTCCAGCTCGCCGAAGGTGATCCGCCGCCCGCGCAGGGTGGCCGCCACGGCGGTCGGTGTCATCCGGGCGGCCAGCCGGACGATCTCCCCGATCAGCAGGTTCACGGCCGCCTCCAGTCGACGTCGAGCCGGACCTGGGCCGGATTGATCGCCCCGTGCGCGGCCTTGTCCCGGGTGATCCGCACCGCCTCGGGTATCGCCTCGATCCCGGTCGACCGGTGGGTGATCAGCGGCTCCACCTCGACGTCGCCCCGGGCGACCAGGCGCAGGGCGTGTGCGAAGACGCTACCGGAGGGGGAGTAGCCGCCGGCTCCGGAGCGGGGGTGCAGCAGGGAGACCGACCGTTCGCGCAGCAGACCGAGGGGCGCCGGCACGTCGTCCGGCAGCACCGAGACGCCGACGACCCGACCGCCCCGGCGGGCGCAGCGGGCGGCCAGCTCCAGGGTGTCCGCACCGGACAACCCGAGCCCCGGCGACCCGCCGGCCGTCTCGATCACCACGTCCGCGCCGATCCCGTCGGTCGCGTCGTGGACCGCCGCCAGCACCGGGTCCGCTCCGTCGGCGCCGGCCGCCGTGGCGTCGATGACCAGATCGGCCCCGAACCGCCGGGCCAGGGCGAGTTTGGCGGGGCTCCGGCCGCTGACCGCGACCAGGCCGGCGTTGCCCCGGCGGGCGACCTGGACCGCCAGCAGGCCCATCACCCCCGCGCCGAGGACCAGCACCGTCTCGCCCGGCGCGACGGCCGCCAGCGCGTGCGCGTGCAGCGCCCCGGCCAGCGGTTGGATCGCCGCCGCGGCCGCCGCACTCACCCCGGGTGGGACGGGCACCACGGCCGTCTCGGGCACGACCAGTCGTTCGGCCAGGGCACCTGGCCGGGTGAACCCGATGAACTCGGGCCGGACGCAGGCGTCGGTGCGGCCGTTGCGGCAGGCGGCGCAGTGCCCACAGACCAGGGTCTCGACGGCGGTGATCCGGTCACCCGGCCGGTACCGGCGCACCCCGGGGCCGACCGCCCGCACCACGCCGCAGAACTCGTGGCCGCCGAAGCGGACCGGCCCGGCGGCCAGCGCGTCGGCCAGCCGTCGGTGCAGGGCGACCGGTTCGCCGGCGATCAGCATGCACTCGGTCACGCTCGGCTGTACGCAGCAGACGTCGACCAGCACCTCGCCCGGCCCGGCCTGCGGATCGGGCACCTCCTCGACCCGGAGGTCTCCGAAGCCGTGCAGAACAGCGGCGCGCATCGTGTTCCTCTCGACGGCTCGTACCCTGCCCTTGTCTCGCGGTTAGATTTTGTATTCAATATCCAAACCAGGTCAAGTGCCGAACTCAGGAGGACGCATGGAGCGGGAACTCGTGGTCACCGGGGTCGGTGGCCAGGGCATCCAGTTGCTCGCCAAGACCCTCGCCCTCGCCGCGACCCGATCGGGGCGCTACGCCATGCTCACCGCCGACTACGGCGGCGAGATGCGCGGCGGCCCGTCCCGGGCCGGTGTGGTGATCGGTGACGAGCCGCTGCGCAGCCTGCCGGTGCTCGCCGCCGCCTGGTCGGCGATCGTCGTGCACCACCGGTTCAGCGGGCCGGCCCTGGCCCGGCTGCGCCCCGGTGGACCGGCCGTCGTCAACGTCCCGCTGGTCGACCCGGGCAGCCTGCCGGCGATGACGGTGCATCCGGTGGACGCCACCGCCGTGGCGAAGTCGGTCGACGCGCCGCAGGCGATCGGTTTCGTCCTGCTCGGGGCGTACAACGCGGTGACCGGAGTGGTCGACCCGGCCGCCCTGGTCGAGGCGATGACCGAGCTGCTGCCGCCGTACCGCCGCCAGCACGCACCGGCCAACGCCCGCGCGCTCGCGGCCGGCGCCGCCGTGCCGGTCGTGCCGGTCGGCGCCACGGTGGGGGTGCCGTCGTGACCCGGGAGCTGCTGGAGGGCAGCGCCGCCATCGCCGCCGCCGCGATCACGGCCGGCTGCCGCTTCTTCGCCGGCTACCCGATGTCGCCGTTCACCGGGCTGCTGGAGAGCATGTCGCGCGAACTGCCCGAGGTCGGCGGGGTCTGCGTCAACGCCGAGAGCGAGATCGAGGGCGCGAACATGGTGCTCGGCGCCGCCGCAGCCGGCACCCGGTCGGCCACCGGCTCCTGCGGGCAGGGGATCGCGCTGATGCAGGAGACCATCGCCGAGGCGGCGCTCAACGAGACCCCGTTCGTCGTCTTCAACATGGCCCGCAACCAGCAGGACTACTTCCAGTGCACCCGTGGCGGCGGCTGGGGCGACTACCGGACCATCACCCTCGCGCCGAAGGACGTGACCGAGGCGGTCGAGCACACCCAGTTGCTGTTCCATCTCGCCGAGCTGCACCGCGCGCCGGTGATCCTCTACGGCGACCCGTTGATCGCCCAGACCCGGATCTCCGTCACCGTGGCGCCTCGCGACTACGGACCGTTGCCGGCGCGGGACTGGGTGCTCGACGGCACCGGCGGCGGCACCGGACGCTCCCGCCAGGTCTGGACCTGGGCCATGGGCAAGGCCACCGACCCCGGGCCCGGACCGGACCGGCACTGGCGGGCCGTCGCCGACAAGTTCGACGCCATCGCCGGCGTCGAGGCCCGGTTCGAGCAGGCGTACGTCGACGACGCCGAGACGGTCGTGGTGGCCTTCGGCACGGCGGCGCTCTTCGTCGAGTACGTGGTCGAGGAACTGCGCGCCGAGGGGCACCGGATCGGCTGGTTCCGCCCGGTGTCGCTCTGGCCGTTCCCGGGAGAGGCGCTGGCCGCCGCCACCACCGGCGCCCGCCGGGTGCTGGTGTTCGAGCTCAACGCCGGCCAGATGCTCGACGACGTACGCATCCACGCCGCCGACCGGTCGGTCGTCCGGTTCATCGGCGGGGTCAGCATCGCCGAGTCCGGCCTCGCCTACGGCGACCTGATGGACGCCCCGGTCATCCGCGACCGGATCCTCGCCGCACTCACCGGAGGTGTCCCCGCATGACCCGGGAACAGATCATCATCGACACCTCCGGCCCGCCCTCCGTGCCCGCCCGCAAGGTGGCCGACCCGAAACCGTCGCTCCTGCTCGGCGAGCACTCGCTCTGTCCCGGCTGCGGCGAGCCGGTCGCCCTGCGGCTGCTGCTGGAGGTGTTGCAGGAACTCGACATCGTGCAGCGGACGATCGGAGTGGTCGGGCACGGCTGCTACGGCAGCTTCGTACGGATCATGGACGTCGACGTGCTCCAGTGCCTGCACGGGCGGGCGCCCTCCTGCGCCACCGGCATCAAGCGGGTCCGCCCGGAATGCGCCGTCTTCACGATGCAGGGCGACGGTGACATGGCCAACGAGGGGTTGCAGGAGGTGCTGCACGCCGCCGCGCGGGGGGAACGGATCACCTGCGTCCTGCTCAACAACGGCGTCTTCGGCGACACCGGTGGCCAGCTCACCGCGACCACCGTGCTCGGTCAACGGACCAAGACCAGCCTCGCCGGTCGGGAGGCGGAGACGCACGGGTACCCGATCCCGGTTGCCGACCTGGTCGCCAGCCTTCAGGGCACGGCGTACGTCGCCCGGGGCACGGTCTCTACCGCCGGCGGGGTGGCGCAGACCAGGCGGATGCTGCGTAAGGCCTTCGAGGCGCAGCTCGCCGGTGCCGGGTTCAGCCTGGTGGAGATCCTCACCATGTGCCCCACCGGGTGGTTCGTCCCCACCGCCGAGGGGCCCGGCTACCTTGGCGGGTCACTGGAACAGACCTATCCACTGGGGGAGTTGGTCACATGACGCCGCTGGTGCGGGCGAAGGCGGGCGAGGCGGTCGCCGGCTACATCCTGGGGCTGCTGTTCGACGGCACGCTGCGCAGCGGGGACCGGATCGACCTCGACGGCATCGCCACGACGCTCGGTGTCAGCCGGGTGCCGGTCCGGGAGGGGCTGATGCAGCTGGAACGGGACGGCCTGGTCAGCATGCCGCACTACCGGGGCGCGTTCGTGGCCGAGTTCGACGCCGGCACGGTGCGCGAGGCGTTCGAGCTGTACGGCATGCTCAGCGCCCTGACCAGCAGTCGGGCCGCCGCCTCGGGGGACGCGGGGCTGCGCGAGACGCTCGACAAGCTGATCGAGGCGCTGGTCGACTGCGGCCAGGTGGACGAGTTTGAACGGCTGGCCCGTGAGTTCCGCAAGGTGGTCAATCTCGCCGCCGCCGGCCCGCACCTGCGCGCGCTGCTGCGTACCTTCAGCGGGCTGGTGCCGGTCGCGGCGAGGTTCTCGATCGAGGACGCGATGGACGACGAGCGGGCGGCGCTGTGTCGCGAACACGCCGCGCTGATCGCCGGGGACCCCGAGGCCGCCGCCGCGGCGAGCCTCGACCACGTGCTCATGACCGCCGAGAACGCCGTGCGGGCGTTGCGCCGGCGCGGGGTGTTCGCGGCGGAGACCCCACCACCCGCGGCCGGGGAGGGCGACCGGTTGCTCGGCATCGTGCAGGCGACGAGGGGAGGAGCCCGCCCGTGACGACGCAGCAGAGCCCGGCCAGGGCCAGCCGGGGCACCCTGATCATCGACACCGAGAAGTGCAAGGGCTGTGACCTCTGCGTCCTGGCCTGCCCGCCCCAGGTGCTGGTGATGTCCGCCGAGGTCAACGAGAAGGGCTACCGGTTTCCCGAGTTGACCCCGGGCTGCACCGGCTGCACCGCCTGCCAGATGGTCTGCCCCGACTTCGTCTTCTCGGTCTACCGACTGACCCCCGCCCCCCGCTGACGGCGAACTCCGCCGGCACGAGATCCCACCGGCCCGGGTACCCGCCACAGCGGGTGCCCGGGCCGGTTCGTGGCTGGCGCGCGTTGTCCCTCGGCGCGCGGCTGACCGACCCCCCGGGCAGGTCGGTGGGCGCTGCCGGGACGACGGCCTGGTGGTCGCCGTCGACCTGGCCGGCAGCCGACTGCTCACCCGGATCCCGGAGCCGCCCGACTGGCCGCCGGGCCGAAGGGGAAGTTGGCGCCCATACCGCCCGATCGGGCCCCGACCTGCGGCGGAACCTGACGCAGACGAGCGCCCTTCTTGATTTCTTCGTAACTTGCGCGTCGCATTGTGGTGCTTGACACACGGCCATGCCGGCACCATCATGAGAAGCAACCAAGCGCTTGCTAGGTTTCTCGCGGGGGGTGACATGTCGCCGGGAACGTCGGCGTCATCGCGGGCGCGACGGCGGTAACCGGGCGGCGCGTCGGGGACGGTCAACGGGCTCCGGCGCGTGCAGTCCACAACTACCTATCACTGACAACCGGCAAGGCAGGGATAGCAGTGGTCGTATCGAGAATTGGTTCCACCGGTCTGGCGGCGGGTCTGGCGGCCCTGCTGGCCCTCACCGCCTGTGGCGGAGGCGGCGGTGACAGTGACAAGCCCACCGACGGCACCGCATCAGGGGCGCCCATCATCATCGGGATGGACGAGGACAGCACCGGCCCGGGCGCGTCCTACAGCACCATCGCCGGCAAGACGATCAGGCTGGCGGTGCAGGACATCAACGACAAGGGCGGGGTGCTCGGCCGGCCGTTGCGCCTCGTCGTCGAGAACGACGAGAGCGACCCGACCAAGGTGCCCGCGGTGTTGCAGAAGCTCTCCGGCCAGGGTGCCAAGGCGCTGCTCCTGCAGAGCGGCAGCGCGGCGATCATGCAGGCCAAGTCGACGCTGACCCAGCTCAAGTTGCCGGCGATCGCGCCGACGGGCGTCACCGCCACGCTTGTCGAACCACCCAACAACGAACTCATCTACATGCTCGCCAACACCACGGCGGACTGGGCCGAGGTCTACTGCGGCGCGTTCAAGGCGGCGAACATCAGCAAGCTGGGTGTGCTGACCGACGACACCACCACCATCGCCGCGCTCAACAAGTCGCTGCTCGGCGGGCTCTCCTGTGTCACGGTGGTGGCCACCGAGAAGGGGGCGGCCAACGCCTCCGACCTCTCCGCGCAGGTGGCCCGGCTCAAGAACGCCAATCCGGACGCAGTCCTGGTGACCAGCGTCGGCGGCTCCTTCGAGGTGCTCGCCCAGAACACCCTGGCCAGGCAGTTCTCCGGCAAGCCGCGCTTCTCGCTGGCCTCGATCGGCAACCAGCCGTCCTCGTGGAAACTGGCCAACGCCGGTGCGCTCAAGGGCCTGATCTTCATGGGGTCGATCAACTCGGAGAATCCCCGCACCCAGGCTCTGACCAAGCTGCTGAAGGAGAAGAACGGCGACGACTACGAGGTGACCGCGTACGACGCGCAGGCGTGGGACTCGGTGCAACTGCTCAAGCTGGCCATCGAGAAGGCCGGCGGCCCGGACGACCCGGCCAAGCTCAACGCGGCGATCCAGGGGATCACCGGCTACCAGGCCGCCTTCGGGCAGGGCAACTTCACCCTGTCGTTCTCGGCGACCAAGCACCTCGGCGCCGACGGGCTCTGCGGGCTGTCCCTGATCGAGTTCGGCGACGACAACAAGCCGAAGGGACCCTGGTCCACCTTCCAACCGCCCTGTTCCGGTTGACCGGCGCAGGGGCCGGTCCTGCCGACCGGCCCCTGCGGCAGTTCCCCGAGGAGTTTCCACATGACAGACCTCCAGCTCTGGCTCTCCGCGATGGAGATGGGCTGTTTCTTCGGCATGCTGGCTCTGGCCTACTACCTGGTCCAGGTCGGCGCAGGTTTCTTCAACTTCGCCATCGGCCCCTACGCGATGATGGGCGGGCTCTGCACGAGCTGGTTGGTCATCGAGTACGACCTCGGCGTCTGGACCGCGGCCGGGATCGCGGTGGCGGTCACCCTGCTGCTGGCCGCCGGCACCGAGCTGGGCGTGGTCCGGCCGGTGCAGCGGCGCAGCGGCGGCGGCGAACTGCCCGCCCTGGTGGCCGTGGCCGCCGTGCTCTTCACCATCCAGCAGATCGCCGGATACCTCTTCGGCCATCCGACGCTGCCGGGCCAGAACCTGGCCACCTTCGATCCCCTGCCGATCGGCGGCATCGTCGTCCAACCCAGCTCGCTGCTGCTGATCGTGGTGACCGTGCTGACCTTCGGGGTGACCGCCGTCTGGATCAGAGCCACCCGTACCGGCCGGCTGCTGCGTGCGGTGGGTGACAGCAAACAGGCGGCCTCGCTGCTCGGTCTGCCGGTCAACCGGATCCGACTGGTCGCCTTCCTGGCCGCCGGCTTCCTCGCCGCGGTGGCGGGTCTGCTCTTCGCGCCGAAGGCCGGGGTGCACTCGCTCTCCGGCCTGCACTGGTCACTGTCCGGTTTCCTCGCGGTGGTGATCGGCGGCACCGGCTCGGTCTGGGCGCCGCTCTTCGGGGGCATGCTGCTCGGCCTGGTCGAGGTGTTCCTGCCCTACTACTTCGGTGGCCAGTCGCACGTCTACGGGATGCTCCTGATCGCGCTGCTGTTCTTCGCCTTCCGTCCGCAGGGCCTCTTCGTCAGGACGGTGCGGGCATGACCGACGTGAGCGCCCCCCACGCCGCAGCCGCGCGCCCGCGGTGGGACATCCGGCAGGTGCCCGGCATCGGTGGCCTGGGCCTCGGGATCGCCGCCGCCGTGCTGATCCTGACCTGGGTCGGCTCCGACGGTTACCGGCAGACGCTGGTCACCGCCAGCGTCACCTACGCGCTGATCGCCCTCGGGATGTACGTGCCGTACCTGATGGCGGGCTCGCTGTCGATGGCCTACAGCGCCTACGCGGGCATCGGCGGGTACGCGGTCGGGCTGATCTCGACCCGCACCGACCTGCCGCTGCTGCTCGCCTGGATCGCCGGCCCGATCGTGGCGGCGATCATCGCGGTCCTGCTGGGCCTGGCCACCCGGCGGCTGTCCGGGTTCTTCCTGGCCGCGGTGACCCTGCTCTTCGGGATGGCCTTCACCGCGTTCCTCATCGACGGCGAGCGGCTCACCGGCGGCTCCGGCGGCGTGGGCAACCTGCGCCCGCTGCGCCTGTTCGGCTGGATGCCGAGCCACTACCAGGTGGTGGTCGGCTCGGTGATCGTGGTCTGTGTGGTCGCCTTCCTGCTGGACCGGTTGCGGCTGTCGCCGTGGGGCGTGATCGTACGGACCATGCGGGACGCCCCCCGTGCGGTGGAGGCGGCCGGCGTCCGCGTACCGGTGATGAACCTGGTCGCGTTGGCGCTCGGCGCGGCCATCGCCGCGGTCGGCGGTGGCCTCTTCGCCTACTCGGCCGGCAGCATCACGCCCGACACCTTCACGCTCAACATCGTCTTCCTGGCCATCTTCATGCCGTTGATCGGTGGCTCGGGCACGCCCTGGGGCGCGGTCGCGGGTGCGGTGCTCGCCGTCGAGCTGACCCTGAACTTCCCGGCGATCCAGGCCAGTGGCACGCTGCTGCTCGCGTTGGGGGTCCTGGTGATCATGCTGGTCGCGCCGAAGGGCGTGATCGGATACGCCGACAAGTTGAGACGGCGGGCGATGGCGCTGCCACGGAGGAGGCGTACCGGTGGATGAGACGAAGCTCCTGGTCGGTCGCGGCCTGACCAAGCGGTACGGCGGGGTGACCGCGTTGGCGGACGTCTCGTTCGAGTTGCGGGCGGGGGAGATCCTCGGGCTGGTCGGCCCGAACGGCGCCGGCAAGACGACGCTGGTGGACCTGATCTCCGGTGCGCAGGCCGCCACCGCCGGTGAACTGCTGCTGCGTGGGCAGCGGCTCACCGGGCCGGCCTCCCGCCGGGCCCGCGCCGGGCTCGGCCGTACCTTCCAGTACCCGCAGCTCGCGCTGCACCTCAGCGTCCGGGACAACCTGCTGCTCGGTCGGCACGCGCAACGGCACAACACGCCGTGGCGGATGATCGCGGGTGCGTTCACCGGCGTGCTGCGGCCGCAGCGGGCGGCCGACCGCGAGGGCGTCCGCCAGTTGGCGCACGAACTGGGCATCGAGGGTCTCGACCGCGAGGCGGGCGACCTGACCCTCGGCGAGCAACGACTCGTCGAGGTCGGCCGGGCGCTGGGCCAGAACCCGGTGGTGCTGCTGCTCGACGAGCCCTTCGCCGGCTCCGACGCGCAGGGCGTGGCCGGTATCGCCGACGTGATCCGGACGGTCCAGCGGCGGGGTCACGCCGTGATCCTGGTCGATCACAACGTGGACCTGGTCGCCCGACTGGTCGACCGGGTGCTGCTGCTCGACCGGGGCAGGGTCGCCTTCGACGGCGATCCCGCCCAGTGCCTGGCGAGCCCGCAGATGCAGGAGGTCTACTTCGGCTCGACCGACGCCGACGAGGACGAGGATGCCGACGCGGCGACCGCTGCGGTGGCCGACGACGCGTCCGCCGGAGCCGACGCCACGGCGCCGTCCGACGACAGCGTGCCACGCCAGGGGAGGGTGGAGGATGTCCGCTCATGAGTTGAGGGTGGAGGGGCTCAGTGTCCGGTACGGGCACGCCAGCGCCCTCACCGACGCCGCGGTGACCGTGCCGGGCGGCACGGTCACCGCGCTGGTCGGGCCGAACGGCGCGGGTAAGAGCAGCCTGCTGCTCGCCGCCTACGGCTCGGTGCCGGCCACCGGGCGGGTGTTCCTGGACGGTGACGATGTCAGCCGGCTGCGGCCGGCGGCCCGGGCGCGGGCCGGGATCGCGATCGTCCCGCAGGGGCGGCAGCTGTTTCCGCATCTCGACGTCGTCGACAATCTCCAGGTGATGGCGGAGCTGCTGCACCTGCCCCGTAGCGCGGTGCAGGGCGCGCTGGACCGGTTCCCGATCCTCCGGACCCGCCGGCGCAGCCTGGTCGGCGTGCTGTCGGGCGGTGAGCAGCAGATGCTGGTGGTGGCGCGGGCGCTGATGGGCTCGCCCCGGGTGCTGCTGCTGGACGAGATGACCACGGGGCTGGCCCCGCTGGTCGTGCAGGAACTCGGCCGGACGGTGACCGCGCTGGCCGCCGAGGGGGTGGCGGTGCTGCTCGCCGAGCCGGCGCTGGGCGTGCTGCGTCGGATGGTCTCCCGGGGCTACGTCCTCGTCCGGGGCGAGGTGCTGACCTGCGAGGAGGGCGGCGGGCGTGCCCTGGACGACGCGTACCGCGCCGCGATGGGTGTGCAGCGTCCTCGGGAACTGCGCCCGGCGAGCTGAGTGGGTCGCATGGGGTTGAAACTCGGCGTACTGCCGGTGCTCGGCGGGCCGGGCGCCGCCGAGCCCGGGGTCACCGCCGCCTTCGTCCGACAGTTGGAGAGTTTGGGCTGCGAGTCGGTGTGGGCGGTCGAGCACCTGCTGGTGCCCGACGCCTACCACTCCAGCTATCCCTACGACGCGAGCGGCCGGATGAGCCTGCTGCCCGGCGACGACATCCCCGACCCCCTGCACTGGTTGACCTTCGCGGCGGCGCACACCAGTCGGCTGGTGCTCGGCACCGCGATGCTGATCCTCCCGTTGCACCACCCCGTCGCCCTGGCAAAACGCCTGGCCACGCTCGACGTGCTCAGCGGCGGCCGGCTGATCGCCGGGGTCGGAGTCGGCTGGCTGCGCGAGGAGTACGACGCCGTCGGCGTGCCCTTCTCCGACCGGGGCCGGCGGGCCGACGAGTACCTCGACGCGCTGCGGACGCTCTGGTCCGACGCGCCGGCCACCCACCACGGCGCGACCGTGCACTTCGACGCGGTGCACAGCGCGCCACGCCCCACCCGGCCCGGGGGAGTGCCGATCATGATCGGCGGGCACAGCCGGGCGGCCGTCCGCAGGGCCGCCCGCTACGGCACCGACTTCTACCCGCTCGGCGTCGACGCCGCCGGCCTGGCCGAGATGCTGACCCTGCTCCGAGCCGAGTGCGCGGTGCTCGGCCGGGATCCGGCCGAGGTGGCGGTGACCTCGCGGGCGCCGGCCACCCGGGCCGAGGCTGACGCCCTGCGGGAGTTGGGCGTGGCACGGGTGGTCATCCGGGTCGACCCGCGCGACCCCGAGCGGGTCGCGGCAACGGTGGACCGGTACCGACACGAGGTTCTGGGGGAGTGACCGACCGCCCGCACACTGCGGGTGGCGCGGGGCTGCGGCTGCTTGACACCCTCGTGGCGGAACGGGACGATCCTGCGCGACCCTCGCAGGCGGTGCTCATCCGGGCGGGGTTCGTGTCGGCCGGGTCGGCGCAGCGGGACGGGCCGGCTGACCCGCTCGTATCCGAAGGAGACGCATGGCGAAGCTCATCTACTCGATGGTCACCTCGCTCGACGGCTACGCCGAGGCGGCGGAGGGCGGCCTCGGCACCGGGGCCGACGACCAGGAGGTGCACACCTTCATCAACGACCTCTTCCGTCCCGTCGGCACGTACCTCTACGGCCGACGGATGTACGAGACGATGGTCTACTGGGAGACCGCGCACACCGAGCCCGACCAGCCGCCGCACATCCTCCAGTACGCCCGCGACTGGCAGGCCGCGGAGAAGATCGTGTACTCCACGACGCTGGAGTCGGTCTCCAGCGCGAAGACCAGGATAGAGCGGACCTTCGACCCGGCCGCGGTGCGCAAGCTCAAGGCCGAGGCTGACCACGACCTCACCGTCGACGGCCCGAACCTCGCGGCCCAGGCGATCGCGGCCGGCCTGGTGAACGAGTACCACCTGTTCATCACCACGAGCGTGGTCGGCGGCGGCAAGCGGTTCTTCCCCGACGGTGTGCGCCTCGATCTCGAGCTGGTCGAGGAGCGTGCCTTCGACAGCGGACTGATCTACGCGCGCTACCGGACCCGCTGAGCCGCACCGGTCGGTGAGGCCGCCGGTGGCCGAGCCGGGCAGCACTCGCTGCCGTCCAACCTGGAGCTTCATCTCTGTCGATCATTGCCTCGCCGCCACGTGCCCTGATGCCGCTCAGGCTGACCGACTCGCCGTCAGGGGTGTTGGGCATAATCGGCTGGCTCGTAAGGCATCCGACCGAGAGGAAACGTATGAAGCGCAAGGTTGTACGCGTGCTGGCGGTCATGGCCGTCGTCGCGGCCGGATCGGCGGTGGCGTCCACGCCGGCCTCCGCCAGCGACGGCCCTGGTGACATCTGCGTGACCAACCAGGCCACCTGGCTGCGCGACCAGCCCTGGGGCAGCGTCCTGCGCACCCTGAGCCCGGGGCGGGGCTTCCGCGTTCACTCGATCTACGGCGGCAGTGAGATCCAGACCTGGTACTACGGCCACGGGGCCGAGGCGCCGGGGCAGGACGGCTGGATCCCGGCCGCCAACTGCAACTGGTAGGTAGGACCGCTCACCTCCTCGCCGTTGTCCGGCTGCGTGCCGGATGGCGCCGGCCCCGGCCGGCGCCATCCGGCACTGCCGGACAGAAGGCGGTTCGGCGCTCCCGGCGAGATTCGTGCCGCCCGGCCCGGACGTCGGGCGCGACGCCCGCCGGCACCGCGCCGGCCCCGCCGGATCTCAGCCGGTCGGCTGCGAGAGCGTCACGGCGATCGCTGGTCCGAACGCGACGCTGAGCAGGTAGGCGAGGTTGAACAGGCCCAGGGCTTCGGCCTGGTGAGAGGCGGGCACGACGCCGGTCGCTCGCAGGGCGAGCACGCCCTGGCCGGTCGCGGCGGACAGGGAGGCGAGCGCCATCGCCCCCAGCAGTAGCGGTACGGCGGAGGCGACCGCCGCCAGCAGCGGCGCGGCGGCGGCGCCGCCGAGCAACGCGGCGGCCGTCACGCGGTGTGGCACCCGCACGGACGCCGCGACCAGGAACCCCGAGCAGAAGCCGCCGAGCAGGTACGGCGCCAGCAGCACGATCCCGCTCCGGGTGCCGTCCCAGCCCGCGTGCTCGCGCAGCAGATCCGGCGCGGCGTAGAGCAGGGCGAAGTTCACCACGCCCAGCGCGAAAGCCAGCACGCACGCCGCGAGGAACCGGCCGTTGCGCGCCACCGCGGCGGGCAGGAAGCCGTCGGGGCGAACCTTCGTCCGGGCCACGAGCAACACCAGCAGCGCGACGGTGGCCGGACCGGCCACCAGCGGACGGTGCGGAGTGAGGACTGCCGCGGTGACCAGCATGGCGAGCAGAGCCATGCCGAGCGGATCGAACGACGCCGGCGCCGCGTCCGGCGGTGTGGCGCCGCGGCGAGCCGCGGGCACGGCGGCCACCGCCAGCAGGGGCAACGCCAGCGCCGCCTGCCACGAGAAGAGGTCGGCCACCAGCGCGCCGGTCAGCGGGCCGGTGGCGCCGACGACCGCCAGCGATGCGGCGACCACCCCCATCCGCCGAGCCGAGTCGGCCAGTTTCATGGCCGTCACGCTGAGGCCGGCGGATCCCAGCGCCTGCACCGCCGCGCCGGCCACCAACGCCGGCACGGTCGGCACCAGCACGAGGAGGATCGTCCCCGCGCCCAGCAGCGCGGCCGAGGCGGTCAGGGCCGCGCGTACGCCGCGACGGGCCAGCAGCGCCGCCAACAGCGGTGTCCCCAACGCGATCCCCCAGCCGAAGGCGGTCACGCCGGCGGCCGCGGCCTGTTCGTCGGTACCCGTCGCGCGCGCCAGGTCGTCGAGGAGCAGGGCCGGCGCGGCAATCCCGTACGACAGTGGACCGGCCAGCAGGGCGAGCCAGGGCGTCGCCACCCGCCCTGGTGCGAACTGCTCGTGACCGTTGGCGGCTCGGGGCCGCTGTAGGCGATCCATCTCATTCCTCCGGTGTCGGCTCGGATCAGCCTCCCCGGGGTTCCTCACCGCCGGCTGACGGCCGGCTGACGTGACGTCGGCGCCGCGTCCCGGTGGGCGGACCGACGGGCGACTGACATCCGCGGGGCGGGACGGCCGACTGGCTAGGGTGAAGCCGTGAGGTTCGGGGTGCTGGGCGAGATCGCGGTGTGGACGTCCGACGGCAGACCCGTCGCCGTACCCGGTCTGAAGGTTCGTGCTCTCCTGGCCGACCTGCTGGTCCATGAGGGACGCCCGGTGTCCGCCGACCGGCTGATCGAGGACCTCTGGGGTGACGAGGCGCCGGACAAGGCGCTCGGGGCACTCCAGACCAAGGTGTCGCAGTTGCGCCGCGCGCTGGGGGAGGGTGAGGCGGGTGGCCGCGCGCTGGTCGAGTCCGGTGATGCCGGCTACCGGCTGCGGACCTCGCCGGAGTCGGTCGACGCCGGTCGCTTCGCCGCTCTGTTGGTGCGTTCGCGCGCCCAACGGGAGCCGGCTGGGCGGGCGGCGGCGCTGACGGAGGCCCTGTCGCTGTGGCGCGGTTCCCCGTACGCCGACTTCGGCGACGAGCGATTCGTGCGCCAGGCGGCGGAGCGGCTCAACGAACAGCGCCTGGCCGCGCTGGAGGAACTGGCCGAGGCCCGACTCGATCTCGGCGAGCACCACCTGCTCGCCGGCGAGCTGGCCGACCTGGTCGCACGCCACCCGTGGCGCGAGCGACTACGGGCCGCGCACCTGCGCGCCCTGTACGGCTCGGGACGCCAGCGGGAAGCCCTCTCCGCCTACGAGCAGTTCCGTCGGCAGGTGCGCGACGAACTCGGCCTCGATCCCGGCCAGGAGCTGGCCGAGCTGCATCGGGCGATCCTGCGCCAGGACCCCGCCCTGCAGCCGCCGGCACCGCCGTCGACTCCGGTCCGGACCAACCTGCCGGCCCCTCTCTCACCTGGCCCGTACGGCGGACTCATCGGGCGCGACGAGGCCGTCGAGGCGGTACGGGAGCGGCTGACGAACGGGCGGCTGGTGACCCTGACCGGTATGGGCGGGGTGGGGAAGAGCAGGTTGGCGCTCGAGGCCGCTCGTCTGCTGGCCGACACGTTCCCCGCCGGAGTGTGGCTCGTCGAGCTGGCGGGCCAGCCGCACTGCGGCGGCCGGGCGACCTGCACCGAGGTCGTCGACGTGGTGGCGGCGACTCTCGAGATCCGGGACGACAGCCCGCCCGGCCTGCCCGGTGAGCGACCACGTGAGCCGATGGACCGGCTGGCCGCTGCGCTGCGGGACCGGCGGATGCTGCTGCTGCTCGACAACTGCGAACACGTGGTGGCGCCGATCGCTGAACTGACCGAGAGACTGCTCGGCGCCGCGGCCGACCTGCGCATCCTGGCGACGAGCCGCGAACCGCTCGGGATCCCCGGCGAGGTCGTCCTTCCGGTGCCGCCGCTTGCCCTGCCGGAGCCCGGAGCCACCGCGGAACAGATCGCCGGGGCCCCCGCGGTTCGGCTCTTCGTAGCCCGCGCCCGCGCCACCGAGCCGGGGTTCACCGTCGATCAGCGGAACACGGACACCATCGCCACCATCTGCCGGCGTCTCGACGGCGTGCCGCTGGCGTTGGAACTGGCCGCGTCCCGGCTGCCCGTTCTCGACCCGGGCGAGCTGGCCGCACGGCTCGACGATCGCTTCCGACTGCTGTCCTCCGGCCGGCGCACCGCGCCCCCGCGTCAGCAGGGGCTTCGCGCCATGATCGACTGGAGTTGGGAGTTGCTGTCGCCTGCCGAACGCGCGGTGCTGCGCCGGCTGGCGGTCTTCGCCGACGGCGCCACCCTGGCTACCGTCGAGCAGGTGTGCCCGGGCGGGCAGGTGGCGTCGGACGAGGTCCTCGACGTGCTGGCCCGCCTGATCGACCGATCGCTGGTCATGGTGCGGCACGGCGAGAGCCCGCGACGCTATCGGCTGCCGGAGACGGTGGCTGCCTACGGTCTCGAACAGCTCGACAGCGCCGGCGAACTCCCGGCGACCCGTCGCCGTCACGCCGCGTGCTTCGCCCGCCTCGCCGAGCAGGCCGCCGGGCGGCTACGTGGTCACGACCAGAGTCGCGCGCTGTGCGAACTCGACGCCGAGAACGCGAACCTCCGCGCGGCGCTCGACGTCGCCGCCACCGAGGGTCAGGCCCGCGTGGGCCTGACCCTCGCCACCTCGTTGGCCTGGTACCGGCTGCTGCGGGGTCGGTTCGGGGAGCTGAGCCGGTCACTGCGTACGGCGTTGGACATCGTCGGAAAGAGCGAGGACGACGTCGCCCCGGACGCGCTGCGCCGGCGTGCCGACATGTGGCTGGCCGCCCTCGCCACCCGCGACGGTGACCCGACCGCTCCCCGGCAGCTCATCCTGGACTCCTACCGGGACGCCGACGGGCCGGAGAAGGCGTTCGCGCAGTGGCTGTTCGCGTCCATGATGCTCGGTTCCGGAGATCCGGGCGAGGCCGCCGACCTGGCCGACGCGGCGCTGGCGGCGTTCCGCGCCGACGGGGACCGGTGGGGCATCGCTGCCGCCTGCGCCACCCGGGCGGACCTCGCGCTCGTACACCGCAGCGACCTGCCCGGCGCGCAGCGCGACTGCGAGACCAGCCGGACGCTGTTCGGGCAGCTGGGCGACCGCTGGGGGCAGGTGCATCCGACGAGCCTGTTGGGGACCCTGGCCGAGATCCACGGCGACTACGACCGCGCCGCCGCGCACTACCGCGAGGCGCTGCGCATCGCCGAACACCTGCGGCTGTGGACGTCGGTGTCCCGGCAGCTGGCGTGCATCGGCCGGCTCGCCCTGTTGCGCGGCGACCTCGACGAGGCGGCCGCCAGTCACGACCGCGCGCTACAGGTGGCGCGGGAACAGTCGAGCCGCTCCGCCGCGGCCTTCGCCGGCACGGGCCTGGCGATGATCGCGCGACGGCGGGGCGATCTCGACGCCGCCGAGACCCGGCAGCGGGACCTGCTCGACTGGAACCGCCACGCCGGCTACCTGCCGGGCTGTGCGCTCGCGCTGGCCGAGTTGGGGTTCATCGCGGAGCAGCGCGGTGACGCCGTCCTCGCCGAGCGCCGCCACCGTGAGTCGCTCGACGCGGCGCGGGCCACCGGGGACCCCCGGGCGGTTGCCCTGGCCCTCGAGGGCCTGGCCGGGGCCACCAGCCTCGGCGGCGACCATCGCTGCGCCGCGCGGCTGCTCGGCGCGGCGCGCACGCTTCGCGAGGTCGCCGGAGCGCCGCTGCCCCCCGGCGAGCAGCAGGACGTCCAGCGCGTCACCTCCCGCCTCCGGGAGGCGCTCGGCAGCGAGGAACTTGCCGCCGAGATGAGCCGCGGCGCACAGCTCGACCTCGACGAAGCGGCGCTCACCGGCGCCGGTGAGGCGATGGTCAGCGAACGGTAAGCCTGCTCGGCACGGTTGACCGAGAACCGAGCCGACCCCAGGAGGCCACCGTGCAGACCGATGCCAGGATCGCCGTCATCTACTACTCCGCCACCGGCACCGTGCACCGGCTCGCGCAGGCGTTCGTCGACGGAGCGGCCGACGCCGGCGCGGAGGTCCGCCTGCGCCGGGTGGCGGAGTTGGCACCGGAGCAGGTGGTCGTTGCCAAACCGCAGTGGCGGGCCCACCTGGACGCCACCGCCGACATCCCGCTCGCCACCCTTGACGACCTCCGGTGGGCCGACGGGTACGCCTTCGGCACGCCGACCCGGTTCGGGAACGTCTGCTCCCAGCTGCGCCAGTTCCTCGACACCACGACCGCCCCCTGGCAGGCGGAGGAACTGGCCGACAAGCCGGCGACCGGCTTCACCGCCAGCTACGAGGAGCACGGCGGCCAGGAGTCGACCCTGCTCAGCCTCTACCAGACCTTCCACCACTGGGGCGCGATCATCCTGCCCACGGGTTACCTGAACTACGACACCGCTCACGTCGCCGGTGGAAACCCGTACGGCGTCAGCCTCGTGGAGAGCCGCGCCGGCCGGGATCCCGAGTACGCCAGGGCCGTCCTCGAGACGGCCCGCTTCCAGGGCGCACGCCTCACCCGCACGGCGGCCGCCGTCGGCGCCGTCCGCGCGCAGAGCCGGCTCGGGTAGGAGCCCGGCGACGGGAGCGGTACGGCATCCGGGGCGAGCTCGCGGGCAGCCGCGTCCGTGGCGACTGGTGCCCGCCCTCCGCCACCTGACACACCTGGACCACCTGAGTGAATGACGAGAGGAAATCATGCTGACAACGACCACCGACGGTCCGACCGACCGGGCGAGCCAGGTCACCGTGCTCGGTCTCGGTGACATGGGATCGGCGATCGCCAGGACGTTCAGCGGCCGCGGGTACCGTACGACGGTCTGGAACCGGACCGCGAGCAGGGCCCTGCCGCTGGCCGACGCCGGCGCCACGGCCGCCGCGACCGCCACGGAAGCGGCGGCAGCGAGCCCGCTCGTCGTGGTGTGTCTGCTCGACGGCGCGGCGGTCGACGAGGTGCTCGGTTCCGTGGACGCCGCGGTCGCGGGCAAGGTGCTGGTGAACCTGACGAGCGGCTCTCCCCAGCAGGCCCGGGCCCACGATCGCTGGGCGGGAGAGCGCGGCGCCGCGTACCTCGACGGCAAGATCATGGGAGATCCGCCATACGTCGGTACGCCGCACGTCATGTTCCCGGTCAGCGGTTCCCGCAGCGCGTTCGATGCGCACGGGCCGATGCTGCGGGAGTTGGGCACCGTCGTCTACCACGGGGAAGAGGCCGGCTCGGCCGCCGTGGAGTTCATGGCGCAGGTCGCGATGGGCTACGAGATCCTCATCGGGTTCCTGCACACGCTGAGGCTGGTTCAGGCGGAAGGAGTCGACGTGGCGGAGTTCGCCGAGCGTGCCGCCAGCTCCGTGGGCGCGCTGCCACCGCTGTTGAACTCGATCGGCAACGCGGTCAGGACCGGCGACTACCCACCGGATCTCGGCTCGCTCAACGTCCAGGCCGCGCTGATGGACGACATGATCAGCCATCGGGAGTCCATCGGCGTGGAAGCTGTGCGGATGCGAGAGGTCAGGGACCTGATGAACCGCCGGATCGCTGCCGGCTTCGGCGCTCAGGGATTCTCGAGCCTGTTCGAGCTGCTGGCGAAGCCCTGATGGCGGTCCTCTCAGCGCCCGGGGGAGAGCGGCGAGGTCTCCGGTAAGGGGTTATTCGGCGAGAACAGGCCCGAACCGGAGACCTCGCGGCACGTACTGAGCGTTGTCACCTGGCTTCTGGGCTGGTGGGCATGGCTCCGAACGCAGGCTGGTGCCGACCGTGCGAACGGGTCAGCCCTGGGGGCTACACCTTGGCGCCGGCCTTCTTGGCCGTGGCGGACTGGCCGACTGCCTGGGTGAACACCGGCAGGTAGCCGTTGGTCTGCCCGGTCACCATCGGGTGGTACGAGTTCGACAGGTTCAGGATGTCGACGGAGTGGATCCACTTGTTGCCGCTGCAGATCTGGTGTCCCACGAAGATGCTGCGTACGTCGGCGAAGGTGAACCCGGCGCGGGCCGCGGCGGCGGAGATCAGGCTGTCGACCAGGTTGATGCCCTCGTTGACCTTGGCGCGGGCGGCCTCGCCGATGCCGATGCAGGTCGTGCCCAGCTGGTAGAAGACCGGGTAGCTCAGCACCACGACCCTGGCGTTCGGGGCCTTGCCGCGGATCGCGGCGTACGCGCGGTCGAGCAGGCCGGGAAGGTTCGCCCGGGCCTGCGCCTGGGCCGCGTCGACCGCGGCGATGCAGGCGCTGGAGCCGCGGAGGGCGCAGGTGGACATGATGTTGCCGAAGCCGGCGTCGTTGCCGCCGATGGTGATGCTGACGAGGGTGGTCTGCGAGCTGAGCGCGGCGACCTGTGAGTTGATCACGTCGGTCGTCGTCGCGCCCGCACAGGCCACCGATGTGTAGGAGGCCGGTACGTTGGCCGCCGCCCAGCGGGCGGAGAACGCGTTGGTGCTGCGTTTGCAGGAGCCGCTCTCCGAGGTGTAGCTGCCGGCGCCGACACCTGAGGCGTACGAGTCGCCGAGCGCCACGTAGTGGTGGCCGGCGGCCTGCGCCGGATTGGCCAGCCCAAGTAGCGCGAGTGTCGCGGAGAGAACGCCTGCGAGCAGGGTCAGCATCCGGGTTCTGGTCATGTACCCCTCCATCGTCCGCCGGTTGGTGAACGATTAATAGCACTACATCGATGTCCGGGGATAGATGCCGTTCAACTGATGCGGTGGGGCGCGACCGCGACTCCAGCCGTCGCCGCCCGGCCGGCGGCCACCAGCCGCGCCCGGCCGGTGAGCCCGTGCGGTTACCGCTTGACGAACGGCATGTTATCGCTCACAGTCGATGGCTAGGGGCGGCGACAGTGTGGCTTACCGGGCAGGCCGGGCTCGTCGGCGTGGACCGGGCGCGCGCCAGGGCGCACCAGCTGTGTTAGCGCTAACTTCCATGCGCTCGCGCCCGGTCACGCATCGCGGTGCGCCCGTCTCCGGGCATCCCGTTGGTACTTCTCATCCAAGGAGGATCATGTCTGCTTCAGGTGGAGCTCCACCGGTCGCGCCGCCGTCGCGGGGGCGTGGCTGGTGGCTACGGGTCGTCGCCGCCGGCATGGCCGTGTTGCTCGGTGGTGCCGTCGCGGCGGTGGTGTCGTCGGCACCCGCCGCCGCGGCGACGGTCGACACGAGCGCGTGGTACGTGCTGGTCAACCGCAACAGCGGCAAGGCCCTGGACGTGTACAACCTGGCCACGAACGACGGCGCACGGATCGTGCAGTGGGCGCGGAACGACGGCAACCAGCAGCAGTGGCAGTTCGTGGACTCCGGCGGTGGCTACTACCGGTTGCGGTCGCGGCTGTCCGGCAAGGTGCTCGACGTCTACAACTTCTCGACCGCCAACGGTGCCGGCATCGTGCAGTGGGCCGACAACAACTCGACCAACCAGCAGTTCCGGCTGGCCGACTCCGCCGGTGGCTACGTCCGCCTGATCAACCGGAACAGCGGCAAGGTGGTGGAGGTGCAGGGCGCCTCGACCGCCGACGGCGGGAACATCGTGCAGTACGACGACTGGAACGGCAACAACCAGCAGTGGCAACTCGTCCGCGTCGACGGCGGGGGCAACCCCACCACGCCGCCGCCCGGCACGTGCGCCCTGCCGTCGACGTACCGGTGGTCGTCGACGGGGCCGCTGGCGCAACCGAGGGCGGGGTGGGTGTCACTCAAGGACTTCACCCACGCCCCCTACAACGGCCGGCAACTCGTCTACGCGACCACGCACGACACGGGAACGACGTGGGGCTCGATGAACTTCGGCCTCTTCACGAACTGGTCCGACATGGCCTCGGCCAGCCAGAACCAGATGCCCTTCTCCGCCGTCGCGCCCTCACTGTTCTACTTCGCGCCCAGGAACATCTGGGTGCTCGCCTACCAGTGGGGCGGCCCCGCCTTCTCCTACCGGACGTCGAGCGACCCGACCAATGTGAACAGCTGGTCGTCGCCGCAGACGCTCTTCTCCGGGAGCATCTCCGACTCCGGCACCGGCCCCATCGACCAGGCTGTGATCGGGGACAACACCAACATGTACCTGTTCTTCGCCGGGGACAACGGCAGGATCTACCGGGCCAGCATGCCGATCGGCAACTTCCCGGGCAGCTTCGGCTCGACCTCGACGGTGATCATGAGCGACACGACGAACAACCTGTTCGAAGCCGTTCAGGTCTACAAGCTCCAGGGCCAGGACCGGTACCTCATGCTCGTCGAGGCGATCGGCTCGCAGGGTCGCTACTTCCGCTCGTTCACGGCCACCAGTCTGGGCGGTACGTGGACGCCGCAGGCCGCGACCGAAGGCAACCCCTTCGCCGGCAAGGCCAACAGTGGCGCCACCTGGACCAACGACATCAGTCACGGCGAACTGATTCGCAGCAACGCCGATCAGACCATGACCGTCGATCCCTGCAACCTGCGGCTGCTCTACCAGGGCCGTGCCCCCGACTCCGGTGGCGACTACGGCCGCCTGCCCTACCGGCCGGGTCTGCTGACACTGCAACGCTGACGGCGTGACACCTACCTGACGTCGCCCAACGAGGTAGGCCGAACGGCAGGCGTTGTCAGGGTTCACGATCAGGACCGGGTGGAACTGGCGGGGCGGGCTCGGCGCACGGCCGAGCCCGCCCCGTCCATGACGGCGGGTGAGGCGTCGACGTGCCCGGTGCCGGCCCGGCGGCCGTCGGCCGCCGTCGGTTTTTTCGATGTTGCGACCTCGTCCCGCCATCCGGTCGGGGTGAGTGGCGGCAGCCGTCCGGCGGGTCGCGGGCCGGGCTCGCTGACCTGCCGAGTCGCGGCGAATAGCCACTAATCGCCGCAGGCGCCACTCGTCGGGCTGTCCGGACCCAAGGTATGAGAAGCGGCCGAGTCAGGCCAACCGTCACTCTTGCAATCAATATGAGAACTATGAATAGATCGACGCCTCCGGTCGGGTGAGCCTCACCAACCGATCGGGTGCCCGGGGCTACCTGAAAGGCAGCCCGTGCTCAGCTCCATGGAGGTACCACATGCGACTCTCCGGGTCTCCGCTGCGCCGCGTCACCGCACTGTCGGTGGCTGGCGCTCTGGTCGTCGGCACGTTGACCAGCAGTCCCGCTCAGGCAGCACCCGCTACGCCCGCTTCCCCCGATCAAGCCTCCGCGCTCGCCGCCGCACTCGGCGACCGCTCCGGCGGGGCGTACGCCGGAGCCGACGGCGCCATGGTCGTCACCGTGACCGACGACGCCGCTGCCCGCAAGGTCCGCGCGGCCGGCGCGACCCCGAAGCTCGTCACCCGCGGTGCGGACGACCTCGCCCGCGCCACCAGCACGCTGAACAGCGCCGCGCGGGTGCCAGGCACCGCGTGGTGGACCGATCCGGCGACCAACCAGGTCGTGGTCTCCGTCGACAGCACGGTGACCGGCGCGAAACTGGAACGTGTCGAGGCCGTCGCGCAGCGGCTCGGCGGCACCGTCCGCATCCAGCGGGAGGCCGGCACGCTCAGCACCCGGGCCGCCGGCGGCGAGGCCATCTACGCCGAGGGTGGCGGCCGCTGTTCGCTGGGCTTCAACGTCCGCAGCGGGGACACCCACTACTTCCTCACCGCCGGGCACTGCACCGACATCACCGCCAACTGGTACGCCGACTCCGGGCAGGGCAACCTGCTCGGCACCGGCGGCACCGGCAGCTTCCCCGGCGACGACTACGGCATCGTGCAGCACACCAACCCGGCCGCCGCCGACGGCAGCGTCTACCTGTACGACGGCACCACCCGCGACATCACCGGCGCGGCCGACGCCTTCGTCGGGCAGTCGGTGCAGCGCTCCGGCAGCACCACCGGCCTGCACGGCGGCACGGTCGAGGCGACCGACGCCACGGTGAACTACGCCGAGGGCAGCGTCAGCGGCCTGATCCGCACCACGGTCTGCGCCGAGCCGGGCGACAGCGGCGGCGCGCTCTTCAGCGGAAGTACCGCCCTGGGCCTGACCTCGGGTGGCAGCGGCAACTGTTCCTCCGGCGGGACCACCTACTTCCAGCCGGTCACCGAGGCGCTGAGCGTCTACGGGGTGGAGATCGTCTGAGCGACGGCACACCAGCGGGGCCGCCGGACACCGGCGGCCCCGCCCCTGCGTCCGCGTCCGTGCCGCCGATCCGGCCGGCCCGTACGGAACCGGGGGTGTGGCTAGATCGGGAAGCTGCCGCGGCGCCACTGCCAGTGGCGGCCGGCCCGCAGGTGGTCCACGACCGCGCGCTGGAGGAGGGTGCGGCGCGGCAGTTGGTCGAGCGGCGTGGTCAGGGTGCGGAACACGAACCGCAGCACCTCGACGTCGGCGTCCAGCCCTTCCATCTCCTCGTGGGGTTCCAGCTCGAACCTCCGCTGGAACCGGACGATGTTGGAGTCCGCGGGCAGGTACTCCCGCAGCTGTGGGTCGAGCAGCCACGAGCCGCAGGAGAACGCCGTGTGGCGCTCGTCGGGGAAGTGCCGCGGAAAGAACGCGCGGGCCTCGTCGAGCGACGCCTCGACCGCCTCCGGGCTCATCGGCCCCGACTCGGGGATGTGCAGGTGGATGGTGGTGTCGCCGCGCTGGTGCTGCAGCCGGCCCAACTCGTAGATGCCGCCGCGCGCGTGCAGCGTGAGCCAGCTCTGCATGACCGGCCAGCCCTCGCGGTGCATCCGCCGGTCAATCGCGAGGTTGCGGCCCAGGTCCGCGAGGGTCACCCACGAGACGCCGTCGGCGATGCCGTGGTCGCGGTGGTACGCCGTGACGACGTCGACCAGGGCCAGGTACGCGTACACGTAGAGATGCCGCCAGGCGGGGCCCCGCTCGCGCGGCAGCGCCGGACCGGGCGGCAGCCAGCCGTGGCCCCCGAGATCGGCGCGGACCAGGGCGATCGAGCGGTCGAGCAGCCAGCGCAGCTCCGGGGTCCACAGCGGAGAGTCGGGCTCGGGCCAGCCCGCCAGGATCTCGGCGGCGTCGTCCGGACGCACCGCGAGCCGGTCGAGGATCGCGGGCGCGTCGGCCTTCGCGGGCAGCGGAGCCGACGGCCGGTCGCCGGCGAGCCGGTGCACGCGCTCGACGTCCTCGACGGGTACGCCGAGCCGGGCGGCGGTGTCGGCCAGGTCCACGCGGAAAACCCTACCGGCCGGTCGGCGTCCTCCGCGGCCCGTGCCGCTCGGCCGGACGTCGCGCGCCCGCAGCGTCAGCGCGTCGGCCCCGGGCTGTCACCGCACCGTGACAGGGATCGACCTTGTCAGATATTTACAGATCCGTATACCGTGCCGTTGGTAAGTTCCGGACCGGACGAAGGGCGGTCGCATGGCAGCCAGAGGCGCGCCGGTGACGCATCGGGCAATCGACCATGGCCGATTCTCGCTCGATGGTTCACTCGACCTCAGCGCACCGTTCACATCCGTGGCCGACGTGACGATCGGCGGCCGGCTGCACGAGTTCACGGCCGGCGCGATCGGGCTCGCGGACGACGTGGCCCGGACGCTCGGCGTCGAGACGTTCGACGAGGAACTCACCTACCAGGGCGGAACGCTGCTGACCGCGCGCATCCGGTCGTACGACCCGCAGATCCAGTTGGCCGAGGAACGGCTCGTGGCGGTCTGGCGGGGGCGGCGGCACTGCTTCTTCACCGAGATGTACGGCGCGGCGACCACCGACCTGCTCGGTGCGTTGCGGACGCTGCGCATCGAGGAGCACGACGACGGGCTGGCCCTGCGCCCGACCTCGAAGACCGGGGCCGAGTTCGTCGAACCCGCCACCGTGCTCAAGGAGGTTCCCGGGCTCGGCCTGCTGGAGATCGCACCGCTCACCAAGCAGCGTGCCGGGCAACTGCCCACCTGGCGTGGCCTCCGGACGCAGGCGGGCGAACTCTTCCGGGACGTCCTGCCCGACGGGCAGCCCTACTTCGTACTGGCTGCGGCGGACGCGTGGCTCAGCCTGGTGCCGTTCGCCGACACGGACATGGAGCAGGTGCCCACTCTGGTCAACCGGCTCCGCGTCCAGACCGCCCGGTAGGTCGGAATGTCCGGACTGCTGGCCGGCGTGGCCACGTACACCGTCCTGTTCACCCTGCTCGTCAGCACCGCCGAGCACCTGTCACGGCCGGCGGCGCTCGCCGAGGCCCTGGCCGCGCACCGGGTGCTTCCGGCTCCGGGCGCGGTCGCCGCCATCGCCATCGCCGGCGAGGGCCTGCTCGCCGGCGCCGGGATCGTGGCGCTGCTCCACCCCGCCGGCGAGGGCCTGCTCGCCGCCGTCCTCGTCGGCAGCGTCGCGCTACTCGCCCTGTACGCCGGCTACGGCCTGTACGTGAGGTCGACCGGGCGCGCCGGCTCGTGCGGATGCTCCCGGGTGGAACTGCCGATGACCGGCTGGGTGGTGGCGCGGGCGGCGGTCCTCGCCGGGCTGGCACTGGTCGGGCTGCTCCTGTCCGGCTCGATCATCCCGGCGGAGCGCGCCGACGCCGCACTGGCCGTCGTGCTGCTGGCCTCCGCCACGTTCACCGCGCTGCTGTGGCACCTGCCCGCCGCGATGTACGAGCCGGCGACGGCGACGGCGACAGCCCGGCGGCCCACGACCCGCCGGTCCATCGGCACGACAGAGGGAGGCCTGCCCGGATGAGCTTCCAGACCAGCGCACTGATCCTGAGCTGGATCGCGATACTCCTGCTGGCGTTCACGGTCTCGGGCCTGGTACGCCAGGTGCACGCGCTGTCGAGCGGGGCGGTCCAGCGCCGTCCCGACTCGGTCGGTCTGCGGCCGGGCGCACCAGCCCCCGAGTTCGCCCGGCTGGCACCGGCGGCACCGGCGGTTCCGCTGGTGCTGCTCTTCCTGGAACCCGACTGCGGGACGTGCACCGAGGTGCTGGCCGAGGCGAGCGAACACGTCCGCCCCGGCCTGGAGTTCCGGGTCCTCTACCGGGAGGACCCTCCGACGCGGGCCGCGGAGCTGCCGATCACCGTGCTCGGCGGACAGGCGGAACTGTTCGAGCGGTACGACGCCCTCGCCACCCCGTTCGCCACCGTCGTCGACCGGGCCGGGCGGGTGCTGCGCGCCGAGCCGCTCGGTTCCCGCGCGGCACTGCACCGCCTGCTCGACGAAGTCGACAGCCCACCCGGCGACCCCACACCGGCGGTCGCCACGAATCAGGGAGATCGGGCATGACCGGTATCGACACCGTGCCCTGGCTGCGTGGAGACGACCCGGGGACCGGGCCCGCCGTCCGGCGGGTGCCGGTCCAGCCGGGCGGCCGGAGGCGCGCCGGGTGGGAACTGTCGCGGCGCACCCTGCTCCGGGCGGGCACCGCGGTGGGGATGGCCGCGCTCAGTGTGTTCCCGGCGGCCCGCCGCGCGTACGCCGACGGCTACACCATCTATGCCGGGTGCCCGACGTACGCCAGCGACCACAACTGCTCACCGGGGTGCGGCCCGAGCACGATCTTCGCCGATTCCTGCAACACCAGCGGGACGTACACCGGATTCCACAAGAACGACGGCGTCACCTGGATCCTGCGGCCGAACCAGTGCTACGGCGGCACCTACGACGGCTGGCTGTGGGCCTACAACGGGGCGTGCGGCGCGTGCGCCTGCTCGGTCGAACGCCGGTGCCACGACGGGTACAAGAAGACCAGCTCGGGCTGGGTGAAGTCGATCTGCCGCTGGAACACCAAGTGCGGATGCCTGGGCACGGCCAGCTGGCCCACCACCCGGCGGAGCAACACCGGGGTCAACGTCTACACGGTGCAGCACCTGCTGACCGCCCGCGGGCACGCGACCGACATCGACGGGATCTTCGGTGCCGACACCGAGGCGAAGGTGAAGAGCTTCCAGACGGCGGCCGGCCTCGGGGCCACCGGTGTCGTCGACGCGACCACCTGGCCGAAGCTCGTGACCACGGTCCGCTCCGGGAACAGCGGCCACGCCGTCAGCGCCGCGCAGCGCCAGCTGAACAGGCGCGGCTACGCGCTGGTGGTCGACGGGTCCTTCGGCCCGGCGACGGACAGCGCGGCGCGCGACTTCCAGCGGCAGAACGGGCTGACGGTCGACGGGGTGATCGGGGTCAACTCCTGGCGGACGCTGACCGGCGCCGCCGTATGACCCGGACGCTGCCGGGGCACGCCCGGGCGGCACTGCGCCGGGCCGGCGACCCCCTCGTACCCCTCGTGCTGCTCGCCGTCGGTGCGCTCGCCGCCGCCGCGTACGGACACGTGCTCACCTGGGCGATGATCGGAGGGCTCGCGGGTTACACGCTCTCCGGCTCCGTTTGAACGCACAACAGCGCGCACGCGCTGGCCTCGCCCGGGTGGCGGGATCGAGATCGGCAGGGCGTCGTCCTCAGCCTGTTCGTCGTAGGGTTGATCGCCGGTGGCCTGCTCAGCGGGTTGGTGCTGGGGTTGTTCTCCGGCCTGTCCGCGCCCCTGCCCGTCCCGTGGCGGTACGCGGGCATCGTGGCGGTGGCGGTGCTGGGGCTGCTCCGCGAGGTGGGCCTGGTGCCGATCCGGCTGCCGCAGAACGCCCGGCAGGTGCCGCAGGACGTGCTTCAGCGCAGCCTGCGGCGCGGGGCGCTGCAGTTCGGCTTCGAGATGGGCACCGGGGTCCGCACCTACGTCTCGGCGAGCGCTCCGTACGTGCTGGCGGTCGCCCTGCTCCTCGGCGGTCAACGCCTGCACGTCGCGATGCTCGCCGGGATCGGCTTCGGGGTCGGGCGCGCGTTCACCCCGCTGGCCCGCCGCGCCGCCGGCACCGGCGACAGGTGGGACGCCGACCTGCGGGTACGGATCCGTACGATCACCGTCACGGCGGGCGTCGTGCTCGTGGCCGCCCTCAGCCTGCTGGCCGTGCGGCAGTTCTGAACGCGGCGCGACGCCACGGCGCGCCATCCGCCGCTACGGCAACTCGGGGACCGAGCGGAGTCTGGCGCGGACGAGGCCGATGTCGGGGTGACCGAGGTCGGCCAGGATGCACAGGGCGTCGGCCCAGGCGGCGGTGGCCCCACCCGGCTCCTCCGTGGCCAGGAGGGCGTCGCCCAACCGGACGAGGGTCTCGGCTCGCAGGTACCGCTCGCCCGTGTGCTGGAACAGCTGGAGAGCCCGTCGGTAGCAGTCGACGGCCTTGCCGTGGTCTCCGAGGTGGTGGTGGGCGTAGCCGAGGCTGTCCCAGACGTTGGCCTGGCCGTGGCAGTCACCGAGCCGGCCCATCAGCACCAGCGCCTGGTGGCAGTAGACGAGGGTCTGGTGGTGGTTGCCGAGCAGCGCGTGGCTCCAGCCGAGCGCGTTGAGCGATTCCGCGTACCCGTCCGGGTGTCCGGCCCTGGCGTACAGCCCGAGCGCCCGCCGGAGATGGGGTAGCGACTCCCGGTGGCGACCCCGCTGGCTGAGGATGAAGCCGAGGCCGCCGTGGACGCGCGCCTGCGCCACCGGGTCGCCGAGTTCCTCGCAGAGGGTGAGGGCCACCCGTAGGTGGGTGTGGGCCTCGTCGTGGCGACCCAGCCGGAAACAGGCCCGTGCGAGGCCCCGGTGCAGGTGTGCCTGTCCATCCTTGTCGCCGGCGTCCTGCGCCGCGCTCAGGGCGGTGTGCTGGACGGCTGCCTGGTCGTGCCAGTAGCCCTGGCGGCTGAAGAAGGTGTTGAGGATCCAGGCCAGCCGCCAGGCGTGGGAGGTGTGCCGGGTGGCGGCGGCCAGCTGGACGCTGGCGACCAGGGCGGAACGCTCGGCCACGAACCAGGCCAGTGCCTCGGCGTCGGTGGCGAAGGCCGTGGGCGTGACGCCGGAACGGGGCACGGCGAGCGTGAGCGGCTCCCGGTGGGGCTCCAGCATCCGGGCGGCGGCGTGTGCGGTGTGCAGGTAGTGGTCGAGGACCCGCTGGGCCGCGCTGTCCCGGTCCGACCGGCTGTCGAGGCTGTCCGCCAGCTCGGCGGCGTAGGCGCGGAGCAGGTCGTGGGCGGCGTACGTGTTCAACCACGGGCAGAACTGCGCCGTCACCTTCTACGACGGCACCAACTACACCGGCGCCTTCTTCTACCGGCTGCCGCGCGGCAGTTTCCTCGCCAACCTGGCGTACGACAGGTGGAGCGACGGGACCAGCCCCAACGACAAGATCAGCTCGCACAAGTGGTGCTGACGACTCGACGCTCGACGTCCCGGATCCTCTCCGTGGCCGTCGGTCTCCTGGTGCTCGCCTGCGGGAGTGCCTGCACCCCGCAGGCGGGCACCACCGGCCGCCAGGAGTCCGCGCTCGGCGCCGACGCGCTGGACCTGCTGACCGACTCCGGCGGGCACCCGGCGCGCAGGCGGGTGCTGGAGCTGGCCGAGGAGAAGCTCGTCGAGCGGTGCATGGCCGCGCGTGGGCAGGTCTACTGGCCGGTCACCCCGCCACCGGTCACCGGGTCGGACGAAGAGCGTGCGGTCGACCTGCCCCGGCGCCGCGCGAAGGGTTTCGGGCTGGCGGAGGCATCGGGCCCTCCGAGGGCGGGGCCGAACGACCGGCAGCCGGCGTTCCAACTCGCCCTGTTCGGCGACACCCGGCGGTACGAGAAGCTGGAGCTGCCCAACGGCAGCGTCCTGTCCTATCCGAGAATCGGGTGCGTGGCCGAGAGCCGGGCCGCCCTGTACGGCGACGCCCGGCGGTGGGCCCGCGTCGACGCCGTTCCCCAGGTCCTGAACAACGCCCTCAGGGAGCAGGTCGAGAAGGCCCCGGAACTGGCGCGGGCCCGCGCCCGGTGGCTCTCCTGCATGGCCGCGTCGGGCTACCCGTACCCCGATCCGGAGGCCGCGGCCGACGACCTGTCGCGTGCGTACCGGCAGAACGGCGACTCCGCCTCCCTGCGCCGCCGGGAGATCGCCGTGGCCACCGCCGACGGTGAGTGCGCCCTGCGGGCCCACGTGCCGTCGACGGAGCTCGCGCTACGTCGGGGCGGGGCCGGGTCCCTGCCCGCCACCCGGCGGCACGAGCTGAACGACCTGGGCGCGGCGCACTGCGCCGCCTACCGGAGGGCACAGCCGGTGGTCGGGGACATGGCGCACGCCCCGCCGTGCCTGTCGAGCTGAGAGCGTGGCCGGGCGCGCCCCCCCCCCCGCGGGCGCGGCCGAGTCCGGGCGGGGTCACGCCAGAGTGTGATGGCCCGCCTTGACGACCTGGTCGTACTCATTGCGCCGGGCGTCGTAGGCGGCCTTCAGGAACGTCTCCGAGTCCGGTCCCACCGGCAGCCGTAGCGGCGGCGACTCCATCTGGCCGAGCCGCCAGACCACGTCCGCGAAGAGTTCGGGGGAGTTCACCTCGATCCAGGTGTTCATGCTGCGCAGCGCGTCGAGCGGGCCGTCGCTGACCGGCGTGTAGTCCGCGATCCGGTGTTCCGGCATGACCAGGTTGGCGCTGTACCCGGTGGCGAAGCCGCCCGGCTGCAGGATGGTGACCTTCACCCCGAGGTGCCCGGCCTCGGCGGCCAGCGACTCGGCCGCTCCCTCCATCGCGAACTTGCTCGCCGTGTACGCGGCCAGCCCGGGGATGGGGACCACACCGGAGACCGAGCTGACGAAGACCGCGTGCCCGCAGCGCTGCGCCCGCCACACCGGCAGCACGGCCCGGGTGAGCCGCCACGGCCCGAAGACGTTGGTGTCGAACTGCGCGGCGAGTTCCTCGTCGGTGACCTCCTCGAAGGTGCCGAACTGGCCGTAGGCGGCGTTGTTGACCAGGACGTCGACACCGCCGAAGGCGTCCACCGCCCGCTCGACCGCCGCCACGCACTGCGCCGGATCCCGTACGTCCAGCGCGGCAGCCACCACGTTGCCCGGATGCCGGGCCACCAGCGCGCCGAGGGTCTCCGGCCGTCGGGCCGTCGCCACCACCT
This sequence comes from Micromonospora sp. DT178, assembly GCF_049841695.1. Classification (NCBI taxonomy): domain Bacteria; kingdom Bacillati; phylum Actinomycetota; class Actinomycetes; order Micromonosporales; family Micromonosporaceae; genus Micromonospora; species Micromonospora sp. DT178. The sequence goes on along the minus strand of NZ_JBNCKV010000004.1, from coordinate 112,103 downwards.
GTTCCCCCTCGGCGGCGAGCCGGGCCGCGAGGGCCTGACCGAGTCCGCTCGAACACCCCGTGATCAACCAACGCTTCGCCATCGCTCTCGACCCGCCCAGCCCGAAGGGTTACCTGCCAACTGCAGAGTGTCAGAGCCGCTGGCGGCGGTGAAGAGACGTCGGCTGTCGCCAACCGGACTCGTCGGGAACCCGGGCTGCGTGACGCCCTCGCCGGCGGTGGAGGCGACGCGCCGCCGGCTGCGGACCGAGGGGCGACGGCTGGCCCGGCCAGGTCTGCGGGGCGGACGCGGACCGCTCGCCGGATCGCCGCGGCCAGCGGGTAGCCGTCAGACACCGTTCGCCGGCGGGCGCCTCGGGATCCCTGCCGCCCCGCGATTACCGCTACCATCGGGCAGGTCCTGTCTCGCCCCCGTGCCCGGCGCGGACGGCCGGGTACGTGGTCGGTCCGTTCGGGCTCGGCGTATCGGGCGTTGCGCCTTCTGCGACCGGGTGGCGGCGGCGCGGAACGTCGAGGTCGGGCCGTTCAGGCGACGTCGGCGCCCGTCCCCGCCTGCGGTAGGGGCCCCCGTCGAACCCGGGGCCGAAGGTTGGAGGAGCCGGCCAGATGAGTCTTCCGACGTGCCTCATCGTCTACGACAGAGGCTCGGCCAGTGCGGTGACCGTCCTGTCGGCCGCGCGCGACGTCTGTGATGTCGTGTTCCTGCGGATGAGGCACGAGGACGCGGCAGCTTCGGACATGTGGGCGATCCCCGAGAACGTTCGCGTCGTCGATGCTGTCGGACTGTCCGAGGACGAGATCTGCGACCTGGCTGCGAGCCTGAGCCCGGACGGGGTGGCGGCGTTCAACGACAACTGGCTGCACCTGGCTGCCCGCATCGCCCAGCGCTGCGGGCTGTCGTTCCACAGCCCGGCGACCGTGCCCGCCCTGACCGACAAGTTCCTGCAGCGCACGCTGCTGAACGCGGCGGCGGTGCCCTCGCCGCAGGCGCGGCTGGTGCGTACGGTCGATGATGCGGTCACCGCCCTCGCCGAGATCGGACTGCCGGCGGTGCTGAAGCCGCGCAACGGTGCGGGCAGTGTGGACACCGCCCGCATCGAGTCGCTGGAGCGGTGCCGCGGCTACGTGGCCGAGTTCGTGGCACGTGGCACCGGCGACTTCGTCCTGGAAGAGCTGCTGACCGGAGACCCGTCCGTGGCTGGGGAATGCTGGGGTGACTACGTCTCGGTCGAATCCGTGGTGCAGGGCGAGGACGTCCAGACCGTCTGCGTGACCTCCAAGCTCCCGCTCGCGCCGCCGTTCCGCGAGACGGGGCACGTGCTTCCCTGCACGCTGTCGGAGCGCGACCAGGCAGCCGTGGCCGAGGTCGCCAGTGCCGCGCTGCGGGCGCTGGGGGTCCGGCACGGCGTGACGCACACCGAGGTCAAGCTGACCCCGGCCGGCCCCAGCGTGATCGAAGTGAACGGCCGGATGGGCGGCTACGTTCCGGTGCTGCTACGCCGAGCGTCCGGCTTCGACCTCGTGCGGACCGTGCTGCGGCTCGCGACAGGCGAGCCGGTGACGGTGCCCACCCTGGTGTGGAAGCGCATGGAGTTCGCCTACCTGCTGGCACCGCCGGTCGAAGCGAAGACCCTGGTGTCCTGGAACGACGTGCGACCCCGCGACGTCGGCGGTATCCGCAGCATCGAGTTGCGCTCGAAGCCGGGCCGGGCGCTGGACTGGCGCGACGGCACCGCCAACAGCATCGGTCTGGTGCACGGTACGGCGACGACGCACGAGGCGATCCTGGCGTCTCTGGCCGAGCTGAAGGAGCGCTTGAACGTCGTCTACCGCTGAGCGTGCGGCGCGTCGCTAGCCTCCGGTGCGCGCCTGCCGTTTGCGGCGCACCTGCTGCTGCCGGCGCAGGCGGGCGCGCTGTGCCTCGTCGTGGTCCGCTGCCACGCCGGGGGGCTCATCGGTGGCCGCACCGGCCAGGTGTGCCGCGAAGTTGCGTACCGTCGGAAAGCGGAACAGGTCGACGATGCGCGCCTGGGGCGCGGCCTGCGCACGCACCTCACTGAGCAGGCGGACCACCAGCAGGGAGTTGCCGCCGGAGCGGAAGAAGTCGTCGGTCACCCCGATGCGCTCGTCGCCCAACACCCGGCGCCAGGCCGCCAGCAGCGCCTCTTCGAGGTCGCCATCCGCCGTGACCGGCTCGGACCCGACGGCGCGCGCCTCGATCCTGGGAAGCGCCTTGCGGTCGAGTTTCCCGTTGGGAGAGACCGGCAGCGCGGGGATGGTGGCGACCAGGCCGGGGATCATCTGGGGCGGCAGCGTGCGCGCCAGCTCGACCCGCAGCCATTCCTCGTCCACCGCCGCGCCGTCGGCGGTGACGCAGTGGGCGGCGAGGCGGCTCTGGTCGCCGTCGGTCTGCACGACCACGGCGCAGTCCTGTAGACCGGGCAGAGCGGCCACCGCCCGCTCGATCTCCTCCAGCTCGATCCGGTGGCCGTTGAGCTTGACCTGGTTGTCGAAGCGACCGACCAGTTCGATCGTGCCGTCGGGCGTCATCCGCGCGAGGTCGCCGGTGCGGTAGACGGTGGCTCCGTCGTCGAGGTGCGGCGCCGAGACGAAGCGCCGCGCGGTCAGTTCCGGGTCCCCGACATAGCCCTGGCTGACCCCCGCGCCGCCGATGACGAGCTCGCCGAACATGCCGACGGGCACCGGACGCAGGAAGGCGTCGACGATGTGCACCGTGGTGTTGGCGAGCGGCCTGCCCACCAACGGCGGCCCGGAGTCGAGCTGCCAGGCGGTGGACCACACCGTGGTCTCGGTCGGACCGTACATGTTCAGCACCCTGGGAATGCCGAGCTCGCGCAGGGTGGTGGCAAGCGCCGGGTCCAGCGGCTCACCGCCGACCAGCAGAGTGTGCAGCCGGGCGAGAGCCCGGGGCCCGCCGGGCATCCGCAGCACCGTACGGACGAACGTGGGTGTCGCCTGCAGCGCGTTGACCCCGGCGGTCTCGATCAGGTCGGGGACCTTGACCGGCTCGGTGTCGGCTTCCGCCAACCGGTGCAGCGTCTCCATGCTCTCGCCGAGGACGACGTGGACACCGCGGCTGAGGGTCCACAGCAGTTCGAGTACCGCGATGTCGAAGGTGACGTTGGTGACCGCGAGCCACACCGGCCGTGGCGGAAGCGGGACCGTTTCGTCCATCGCCGCGAAGAAGTTGGTCAGGTTGCGCTGTGCGATGCGGACGCCCTTCGGCACGCCGGTCGAGCCCGAGGTGAAGATGACGTATGCGGTGCTGTCCGCCGGGACCTCGGGAAGAGTGCCCAGCGGCGGGTGACCGGTGAGTTCGGTCAGCGGCAGGACCCGGCCGTCGAACGGCGGTGACGGCACGGCGGGGTGTTCGACGATCAGCGCGGCGCACTCGGCGATGGCCAGGCTGGCCGCCGACCGCGGCTGCGGTGCCGCCCCGTCGAGAGGCACGTACGCCATGCCGGCGCTGAGCACGCCGAGCAGAGTCGCGACGAGATCGGTGGACCGGGGGACCAGGACGCCGACGCGGTCGCCGGGGCGTAGCCCCGCCGCGACGAGACCGGCCGTGATGGCCTGGGCCCGCTCGGCCAGCGCGGCGCCGGTGAGGGTGTGGCCGCGAAAGGTCACCGCGGGTGCGGTGGGGTCGGCGTGCAACTGGGCCAGGATCTGCCGGTGCACCGGCAGGGCGGGCAGCTCCCGGGCGGTGGCGACGTTCCATCGGGCCACGTCGGCGAGGTCTTCGGCGCCGGCCAGCACCAGGTCGCCGAGCCTGGCGTCGGGGTCGGCCGCCATCAGCCGGACCACGCGCGCGAACCAGTCCACCAGGCGCGACATGTCGGACTTGGCGAACATCTCGCTGTTGTAGACGAGGAAGCCCCTGCCCAGATCGCCGTCCTCGCGCAACTTGAACATGATGTCGTACTGCGTGGCGTAGACCGGCGCGACGGCCTGCCCGGTCTCCAGGCCCGTCAGCGACAGCCCGGTCTCGGGGTAGCTCTGCAGAATGAAGATGGCCTGGAACAGCGGCGAGTGCGAGACGCTGCGATCCGGCGCGACCGCCTGGACCACCTGGTCGAAGGGGAGATCCTGGTGGGCGAAGGCGTCGAAGACGCTGCGGCGGACCGCGGCGAGGAACTCGCGGACCGTCTGCTGCGGATCGGGCCGCATCCGTACCGTGATCGAGTTGAAGAACAGGCCGAGGGTGTTCTCCAGCACCGGGTAGGGCCGACTGGCCAGCGGGCTCCCGATCGCGAGGTCGTCAGCGCGGGTCATCCGTGACAGCAGCAGGCCGTACGCCGCGACCAGGGCGCCGTAGAGGGTGGTGCCGCACTCGGCGCACAGCTCCCGCAGCCGCTTCATCAGCTCCGCGTCGTAGGTGAACACCAGCGCGTCACCGCGGTAGCTCTGCACCGCGGCCCGGGGCCGGCCGGGCATCAGCTCCAGCGCCGGCGGCAACTGCGCCAACTGGCCGCGCCAGAACTCGCGCTGCTGTTCGGCCACTTCGCCGGTGATCCACTGCCGCTCCCACGCGGCGAAGTCGGCGTACTGCACCGGCAGGTCGGGCAGGTCCGGCTCGCGGCCCTCGACGGCGGCGGAGTACAGCTCCGAGATCTCCTTGCGGATGATGCCCGCCGACCAGCCGTCGGAGATGACGTGGTGCTGGGTGATGACGAGGATCCAGTCGGTGACGCCGGTGCGGATGAGGTCGAAGCGGATGAGCGGGGCGCGCGACAGGTCGAAGCGGGTCGCGACGATGTCGTACAGCAGTTGCCGGACCGTCTCGTCGGCGGCTTCCCGCAGGTCGTGCTCGGTGTACGCGGGACGTCCCGCCGGGTCCGGCACCTGGAACAGGTCGTCGCCGTCCTCCACGAGCGCGCTGCGCAGGATCTCGTGCCGGGCCGTGATGGTCTCGACGGCGGACCGCATCGCGTCGGTGTCGAGCGGGCCGGTGATGGTGCGCGCCATGTACATGTTGTAGATCGGCACGTCGGTCGCGAGTTGCTCGATCAGCCAGAGGCGCCGCTGCGCGTAGGAGGCCGGCAGCGGTCGGGCGCGGTCGACCGGGACGATGCGCACACTTCGGCGCCGCTCTTCGTGCTCCTGCTCGCGAACGAACTGCAGCACCTCGTCGCGGTGCGCGGCGAGGCGGGCTCGCAGCGGCTCGGTGAGCCGCTCGCGCGGGCCGGTTATCCGCAACTTGTCACCCTGTGCGGAAAGGCGCATGCCCAGGCCCGCGAGTTCGGACAGCAGGTCGATCAGTGCCATCAGGTTCGGTCTCCTTTGCCTGTTGTGCGCGCAACAAGACCGGCCGTGGTAGCGCAGGCGTCACCGGTAATACGCATGCTATTTAATTGACTTCGCAAAATTCGACGCACGCCTCCGGCAGGGCGCGATGCCGCTGCGGATTTGCCTCGCCGGGCAGTCGACGATTCCGTCATTCAGCATGCGACTTTGACGCGAATCGCTTCCGGCCAAGCTATCGGTGGAATCGCGGACGATCAACCGGTGTGAAACAACTCACACTGTATTGAAAGACGTGCTTCAATCGCCCAATAATTCGCACGATCGCCGATCGGGCGGGCCACTCACTTCGGCAAGGATGGGACGGTAGGGCCGTACGACCGCTGGCGAGGGGCGCATCCGAGCCGCTCATGACGGGGGGAGCATGTGAAGCCATCGCGGCCGGACCACGCCCGCGTGCCGCTCAGCGTCCAGCAGCGCGCCGTGCACGTCGCACAGCAGTTCGTCTCGGACGGCGCGGGTTACAACGTCGCCGTGGCGTACCGGCTGACAGGTGCCCTGGACGAAGGGCGCCTGGACCGGGCCCTCACGGAGGTGGTCCGGCGTCAGCCGCAACTGCGCGTCCAACTTGAGGAAGAGCAGTCCGTCACCTATCAGGTGCTCCAGCCGGCACCCGCGTCGCTGCTGCGGACCACGGACGTGGTGGCGGACGACCTCGACGCGCACCTGACGGCACTGTGCGCGGTGCCGTTCGTGGCCGAGGACTCCGTACGGCTGCGGGCCCACCTGCTGCGTCAGCACGAGGCGGCGGCACTGCTGCTGATCGTCTTCGACCACCTCGCGGTGGACGCGCCGTCGCTGCCCTTGTTCCTGGACCAGTTGTCGCGTGCGTACGCGGGCGTCGCCGAACCGGAGACCGACGGCCCCGACTACTTCTCCTACGTGCGGTGGCAGCAGGACTTCGCCGCCTCCCCGGCCGGCCGGGCCGCGCAGCGGTTCTGGCAGGAGTCCCTGGACGGGGTCGACCCGGGCTGCGGCATCGCCCCGAGCACCGTCGGGTCGGCCGCCGTCGAGCCCCGCGTCGCGTCGATCGCGGTGCGGCTGCCGGCCGACCTGGACGCCCGGGCCGCCCGCATCGAGGTGACGCCGTTCTCCGCCTGCATGGCCGCGTACACGCTGGTTTTGCAGCACTACACCCGCAGCGACGACGTCGTGGTCGCCTTTCCCGGCGTCGACTGGCGACGGCCACGGTACCGGCACGTCGTCGGCCTGTTCTCCGACATGCTTCGGCTTCGCGCGCCCAGCCTGGCCACCCCCAGCCTCGCGGAGTACGTGCGCCTGGTGCAGGACCGGGTCATGGACGGGGTGGAGCACCAGGGCGTCGCACTGGACACGGCACGGTCGGGCGGACGCATGATCCAGCCGGGCCGTCCTCCGCTGCCGGCGGTGCTCTCCTTCAACGACGCGTCCTTCCCCCTCCTCACCCTGCCCGGCGTCGTCAGCGAGCCGGTCGAGTTCGCCACCCGGGGCAGCAAGGCCGAGCTGTTGCTGTCCATCAACCTGCGCGGGGGAGTGCTCACCGGGCGGCTCGACTACTGCACGAACCTGTTCCAGGCCACCGAGGCCGACGCCATCGCCCGCGGGTTCGAGACAGTGCTGGCCCAGCTCCTCGCCGACGCCGGCACCCCGCTCACGGTGCGGCTGGCGGGCCCCGAGACCGAGGAGCGCATCCTCACCGACTGGTCCGTGGGGCCGCCGGCCCACGACGGCCCCGGCATCATCGAGGCGTTCCGTGCGTGCGCCGCCGACCGGCCCGACGCGCTCGCGCTCGTCGCCGGCGATCGCACCGTGAGCTACGCCGAGCTGGACCGGTGGTCCAACCTCCTGGCCGCGGAGATCGGCGCGCTGTCCCTACCGCCCGGGTCGGTGGTGGCGCTGTGCATGGCGCGCTCCGCGGCGTTCGTCGCGGCCGTGCTCGCGGTCCTGCGGTGCGGCCACGCCTTCCTGCCCGTGGACATGGAACAACCGGCCGGCCGACGCTCCTTCCTGCTGAGCGACGCCGCGGCCGGCGCCGCAGTCGTCACGGCGACCGCCGACGCCCCGGCCGGGCTGCCGGTGGTCGTCGCAGCGCAGGAGCCTCCGCCGGCCGGGTCGGCGGCGCCGCTCACCCACGTCGCCGCCGACCCCGCCGCTCCGGCGTACCTGATCACCACCTCGGGCACCACGGGACTGCCGAAGACGGCGGTCGTCCCGCACCGCGCCATCCTCAACCACCTGCGTTTCAAGCAGCACGAGTTCGGCCTCGACCGCACCGACCGGTTCTACTTCAAGACCTCACCGGTGTTCGACGCCTCCGTCTGGGAATACCTGACTCCGCTGGTCATCGGCGCCGCTGTCGTCGTCGCTCCCGCCCACGCCCACCGCGACCCGGCCCTGATGCACACGGAGCTGCGCACCCACGACGTGAGCGTGGCGCAGTTCGTGCCGACCCTGCTCGGCGCGATGCTCGCGGAACGCTCCGACTGGGACTGTCCGCGCCTGCGCTGGCTCTTCTGCGGCGGGGAGCGGCTGACCCGGGAGACGGCCGCTGCGGCGGCCGCCGCCACCCGCGCCCGCGTGGTGAATCTCTACGGGCCCAGCGAAACCACCATCGACGCGACGTTCCATGTCCTCGGCGACGCGCCGCTGGAGCCCGACGCGGACCCGCCCATCGGTCGGCCCGTGGCCGGGATGCGGGCCTACGTCCTCGGCCAGGGCGGACAACTACTGCCGCCGGGGTTCCCCGGGGAACTCCACGTCGGGGGCGTCGGACTGGCGCTGGGCTACGTCAACCGCGACGAGCTGACCGCGAAGGTCTTCGTGCCCGACACCGTCAGCCGCCAGGGCCGAGGCCGCCTGTACCGCACGGGCGACCTGGCCCGGTTGCGCGGTGACGGCAACATCGCCTTCCTGGGCCGTGAGGACGGCCAGGTCAAGGTCCGCGGACTGCGCGTCGAGCTGGAGGGCGTGCGGCGCGTCGTGCTGCGCTTTCCCGGGATCGTCGACGCCCTCGTCGCGGTCCATCCCCGACGGCCCGACGCGCTCGTGGCGTACGCGGTCACGCTCGACGGTCTCGACGCGGCGCGGCTGCGCGCGCACCTCGCCGGGGAACTGCCCGCCGAACTGGTCCCCGCCTACCTGGTCGCGATCGACCGGATCCCGACCGGGAACACCGGCAAGGCCGATCCCCGCCGCCTGCCCGTGCCGGAGGTGGGTCTCCCGGTCGGCGCCGACGCACAGCCGCGCGGCGTGGTCGAGCGGAAACTCGCCGACCTCTGGGCACGAGCGCTCGGCGCCGCGCCCGAGCGCCTGCCGCGCGACGTGCCCCTGTTCGCGCTGGGCGCCAGCTCGATGACGCTCATCCAGGTGCACCGCGAGATCCGACGGGAGTTCGCGGTCGAGGTGCCGGTCACCGACCTGTTCAAGTACCCGACCGTCGCGGCACTCGCCGCCGCGCTGACGGAGCGCCTCGACCGCGCCGCCCGCCGCGACTGACCATCGGCCTGTGGAGAACGGAGTGACGATGTCCAATGCCACCCAGGATCCGCCGCAGCACCTCGTCGACGAAGTGCGTGCGGTGTGGGAGAAGGTGCTGGGCCACGCCGACTTCGGCGACGAGGAGCCCTTCTTCGAGGTCGCCGGAGGCAACTCGCTGACCGCCGTGCAGGTGATGGTCGAACTCACCGACCGCGTCGGCAACCGCCTGCCGATGCGGCTGATCCTGCGCAACCGTACGGTCGTCGCGCTCGCCGCTGCGATCGGTGCGGAGGCTGCCCGGTGACGCGGTCCACCGCGCAGGTCGTCGCGGACGCCATCGCCGACGTCCTCGGCCTGGACGAGGTCGATCCCGCGGACAGCTTCTACGACCACGACGGCACGTCGCTGCAGGCGCTGCGGATCTGCGCGCGGATCGAGAGTGCGACCGGAGTCGCGCTGACCCCGGTCGACCTGCTGGACAACGACGTGTTCGGCGACTTCATCGCCCTCGTGTCGGCGAGGTCCGCCGGTGACGCCGGCTGACGGTGCGGGGCAGGCACTGGTCCACCAGGCGGTTGCCCGGTCGGCCGAGCGGTTTCCGCACGCCACCGCCCTCGTGCACCAGGGGGCACCGGTCGAGTACGCCGAGCTGCACCGGCGCGCGCTCACCGTGGCCGCACGCCTCGGCGCACAGGGGATCGGTGCGGGTGCGATCGTGCCGCTCTGCGCACACCGCTGCCCGGAGCTGGTCGCCGCCCAGCTCGGCGTGCTGTGGTGCGGCGCGGCGTACACGACCGTCGACCCGCGGTGGCCGACGCCGCGTCGGCTCGCCATCACCGATCTTGTCGGGGCCGCCCTGGTGCTCACCACCGATCCGGGCCAGGACTGGGGCGGCCGCACGGTCCTGCCGCTGACGGCGACCGACCCGGCCCCTGGACCGGGCGGCACGGCACACCCGCCCACCGTGCCCGGGACGGCGATCGACGGGGAGGCGGCGGCGACGGTCGTCTTCACCTCGGGCACCACCGGCCGGCCCAAGGGCGTGGTGCTGCCGCACCGGGCGTTGACGCGGATGTTCCGTGCCACCCCGCCGCCAGGTTTCGGTCCCGGCCACGCGATGCCCCAGGGCGCGCCGCCGTCGTGGGACATGTACAGCTACGAGCTGTTCGGCCAGCTGATGACCGGCGGCACGTCGCTGCTCGTCGACGGCGACTACCTCACCCCCGGAGAACTGCGCCGGATGGTCGAGCGGCACGGCGCGACCACGCTGCGCCTGACGACCTCGCTGTTCGCGCTCTTCGTCGACGAGGACCTCGACAGCTTCGCCGGGCTGGGAACGGTGCTGGTGGGCGGGGAACGCCTGCCCGCGCCGCACGCGGCCCGGTTCCTGCGCCGCCACCCACGGACCGAGCTGCTCAACGGGTACGGCCCGACCGAGAGCTGCATGCACACCACCACCCACCGGGTGCGGCTCGAAGACTGCGCCGACGGTGCGGACATCCCGCTGGGCTCACCCGTGCCGGCGACGACCGTACTGGTGCTCGACGGGCAGGGCCGGATCTGCCCGCCCGGGGAAACCGGCGAGATCTGTGTCGCGGGCGACGGCCTGGCCACCTGTTACCTGGGCGAGCCGGAGCTGACCGCCCGCGCGTTCGTGCCGGTGGAGATCGGCGGCGAGACGGTGCGGGCGTACCGCACCGGCGACTACGGCCTGATCGATCCGGCCGGGCTCCTGCGCTTCCGGGGCCGGCGCGACCGCCAGTTGAAGGTCGGCGGCCATCGCATCGAACCGGCGGAGGTCGAGGCGGCGGCCCGACAGTCACCTGGCGTACGGGACTGCACGGTGACCGTCGTCGACCAGGCCCTGGCGCTGTTCTACGTGCCCGGCGACGATCCGGGCGGACCCGCGGCGTTGCGCCGCGACCTGCTGAACCGGCTGCCCCGGTCGCTCGTCCCGACGATCGTGCGGGCCCTGGACCGGTTCCCACTGACCCCCAACGGCAAGCTCGACCGCGATGCACTGGCGAACGCGGCCCGTACCCCGACGACCCGAACCCGGAGCACGCGTTGACCGTCCACCCCATGACCCACGAGCAGGAGGCGATCTGGCTCAGCGACGCCTTCGCGGAGAGCAGGTCCCGCTACACCGTGCTGTGGACGCACCGCATCCACGGCCCGCTCGACACCGGCGCGCTCGCCCTGGCGATCGACCGCCTGACATCCGCCCACCCCGGGTTGCGCACCCGGTACGGGCTGCACGAGGGGCAGCCCGCTCAGATCGTCGAGGACACGGGAGCGGCGCTCGAGAGCGAAGACTGTCCGCCGGAGGCGGTCGAGCGGCGGCTGCGTGAGCTGGCCGAACTCGATCTCGACCTGGACCGGACCCCGATGCGGGCCTTCCTGCTCCGGCTCGGGCGCGAGGACCACGTGCTCGCCCTCCTGCTGCACCACATCGCCATGGACGGTTGGTCGCTCCAGGTCATGGCCGACGACATCGCCCGCTGGTACGCCGACCCGACGCCGCCGCCGGCGCCCGCGCTGACCATGGGTGAGTACGCGCGGCGGCAGCGGGCGCAGGAGGCCGACGCCGCAGCCGTGGCCTACTGGCGTGACCGGTTGCAGTCGCCGCCACAGTTCACGACGGTCCCGGCCGACTGGCGGCGCCCGGCCGAGATCGGACACGCGGGGGACCGGGTCGAGTTCGTACTCGACGAAGCGACCGCCCAGGCCGTACGGGCCGTCGCGCGCGCCGGGCGCACCACCGCGTTCACCGTGCTGACGGCCGCGTACGCCGCCCTGCTGCACCGCCACGGCGGGCAGCAGGACCTCGTCGTCGGCACACCGGTGGCCCGCCGCGGTGCCGCCGAACTGGACCGGGTCGTGGGCTGCCTGGCGGATCTGCTGCCGCTGCGGCTCACGGTGACGCCGGAGATGTCGTTCGCCGATTTGGTGTCAACGGTCAAGCAGGAGAGCCTGGCGGCGCAGCGGCATTGCGGCGTACCGCTCACGACGATCGTCCGCCAGACCGCCACCGCCGGCGAACCGGATCGCTTCCCACTGTTCCAGGCGGTCATCGGGATCGACGACGGCGAGTCGACCCAGCTGCGGCTGCCCGGTCTGCGGGTCGAGCCGCTGGAGGTGCACACCGGCACGAGCAAGTTCGACCTGCTGCTACGGCTGAGTGGATCCGACGGCCCGGTGCTGGGCATGCTCGACTACTCCACCGACCTCTACCACCCGGCGACCGCGCGGCGCCTGGTCGACCGGTTCCGGACGCTGCTGGCGAGCGCGCTCTCCGAGCCGGGTCGGTCGATCGGCGACCTCGACCTGCTGGCCCCTGACGAGTTCGACCTCGTCACGCGGGTCTTCGCGCAGGCCCCGGCGCCCACCACCCGGCCAGCGCTGGCACACGAGGCGTTCGAGGCACAGCGGCAACGCACCCCCGACGCGATCGCGGCCATCTGGCGGGACCGGCAGGTCACCTACGCCGAGGTGGGTGACGCCGCCGACCGGCTGGCCCAGGTGCTGCATCGGCAGCGCGACGGGGGACCGGTGCGACCGATCGGGATCCTCCTGGAACGGTCCGTCGACATGGTCGTCGCGGTGCTGGCGGTGCTCAAGTCGGGCGCCGCCTACGTGCCGCTGGACCCGACCTATCCGGGCGAGCGCCTGGCGTACATGTTGGGCGACAGCGACGTGGCGTGCCTGCTCGCCCAGCCGTGGCTGGCCGACGCGGTGCCGATGCCCGACGGCGTCACCGTCCTCGAACCGGATCGATGGTACGACCTGCCGGACGGAGCCGGGTCCGCGCTGCCCGTCGCGACCGAGGCCGACCTCGCCTACCTGATCTACACCTCCGGCTCCACCGGCCTGCCCAAGGGCGTGGCGATGCCGCACGGCCCGCTGGCCGGACTGGTCGCCTGGCAGTGCGGTGACTCCGCCTGTGGCCCCGGCGACCGGACCCTGCAGTACTCGGCGCTCAGCTTCGACGCGTCGTTCCTGGAGATCTTCAGCACGTGGTCGACGGGCGGCACGCTGGTGCTCGTCGACGCCGAGGAACGGGCCGACTACGACCTGCTGCTGGCGGTGATCGGGAAGCACGCCGTACGGCGGATGTTCCTGCCGTTCGCGGCGTTGCAGAGCATCGCCCAGTACGTGACCGCACTCGGGCTGGAGCCGCCGCCCCTCCGGGAGTTCGTCTGCGCGGGCGAGCAGATCCACGTCACGCCGGCGATCCGGCAGTTCTTCGCCGCACTCGACGACGCGACACTGTTCAACCAGTACGGCCCGAGCGAGACCCACAGCGTGACGTCGCTGCGGATCGACGGTGATCCGGCCACGTGGCCACTGCTGCCGGCGATCGGCTATCCGATCAACAGCGCCCGCGTCACCATCCTCGACGACCGGCTGCGACCCCAGCCGGTCGGTGTCGCCGGCGAGCTGTGCGTCTCCGGGCTGCCGCTGGCCGACGGCTACTGGCGCAAGCCCGAGCTGACCCGGGAGCGCTTCGTCGACAGCCCGCTGCCCGGGATCGGGCGGCTGTACCGGACCGGCGACGTCGCCCGGTTCCTCCACGACGGGCGGATCGAGTTCCTGGGCCGGCGCGACGGCATGGTGAAGATACGCGGCTACCGCGTCGAGTTGGGCGAGGTCGAAGCCGTGGTACGCCAAGCGCCCGGCGTCGTCGGGGCGGTGGTGACCGCAGAGACCCTCGGGGTGGGCGACACCCGCCTCACCGCCTTCTACCGCACCGCCTCGGGTGAGCAGCTCGACCTCGACACCCTCCGCCGGGCGATCACGGCCCGGGTGCCCGACTACATGCTGCCGTCGCGGTTCGTCCACCTCCTTGCGGAGTTCCCCCGTACGCCGAGCGGGAAGGTCGACCGGCTGGCGCTCGTGCGCGAGCACGGCGGTCGACCGCCCTCCCCGTCCCACCGATGACCGTCCCCCACGTCCAGCGGAGTCGCAAAGAGATGATGTTCTCCCCGACCGACCTTGCCGCGCTGCGCTCGCGCTACGAGGAGCAAGGCTGGTGTTCGCCGGCAGCGCGGCTGAGCGCCGCCTCCGTCTCGGCTGTCCGCGAACGCATCGACGAGCTGTGCGCGTCGGCGCGACCCGAGGTCGTCCACGAGGACGACGGCGCCACGGTGCGCGCGGTCCACGGGTGCCACGCGTTCGACGACCTGTGCGCGGCTCTGGTGCGGACGCCGGAGTTGGTGCGCCTGGCCGAGACGCTGGTCGGCGGCGAGGTGTACGTCTACCAGTTCAAGGTCAACCTCAAGCAGGCGGAAGAGGGGGCGGCCTGGCCGTGGCACCAGGACTTCTCGTTCTGGCACCTCGAGGACGGCATGCCCCGGCCCGCGGCCGTGAACATCGCCATCTCGCTGGACGACGTGCACGACCGCAACGGGCCGCTGCTGATCGTGCCGGGGTCGCACGACGACGGCATCTACGACCTGCCCCGGGCGGAGGCGCAACGGGGCAAGCACTGGCGTGAGCACGTGTCGACGACGCTGACCTACACGGTGAGCGACGAGCGCGCGGCCGAGCTGATGGCGGCCAAGGGCGGCCTGCGCATGACCGGTCCCGCCGGGACGATCAACGCGTTCCACCCCAGCATCCTGCACTCGTCGTCCAACAACGACTCGCCCGACCGACGCGCGTTGCTGCTCATCACGTACAACAGGGTCGACAACGCGCCGGCAGCCCCGACGCGGCCGGAGTTCCTGGTGTCGCGGGACACCACGCCGATCACCGCGGGCCCGGACGACCGCCTCACCCTCGTCGCGGCGAGCGCCTGAAGCCGCCGGCCGCCGTCGAGTCGGGCCGGCTTCCCGCGGCGTGACCCCGGGGCCGCCGGGGCCTTGGCGGGCCCCGCAGCAAGCCGGGCCCGCCGCCGTGCGAATCGGCGGACGGCGCACCTGTCGCCGTCCGCCGAGGCGATCGGGTGCGTCAACCGTGTCCGCAGCGGGCCGCTCGCGCGACCGCTGCGGACACGGTGGAGCGCGACGGGCCCGTCACACGGGCGCCGGCTTCCGCAGCCCGCCGCTGACGCGCAGGAACGCGGTGCCCTGGCCGATCCCGACCAGCACGTTGATCACCACGAGCGCGGTCCAGAGCCCGATGATGCCCGTGGCGGAGGCGACCGGCAGGGCGATCACGGCGAGCACGCCGTAGAGGACGGAGAACACGAGGAAGCTCGGCATGGTGCGCTTGAGGCCGGTGAGGCCGAAGCCGAGGACGGCCTGGAGACCGTCACCGAGGATGGCCAGGGCCACGACCGGCAGCAGACCGACCATCACCTCGCGGACGTCGGGATCCACGGTGAACAGCGGGAGGAACACGGGGCGCAGGACGACCAGCAGCGCGCACAGCGTCCCGACCACGGTGGCGGCGACCAGCAGCCCGGCCCGCACGCCGCGGCGAACCCCCGGGATGTCGGCGGTCGCGGCCCGGCTGCTGACGAGCGGGATGCCCGCCTGACCGACCGCGACGGCAGCAGTGAAGGTCAGACCGACCAGCGCCGTGGCGATGCTGTGCGCGGCGGCGGCGGTCGTGCTGATCCGGGCGGCGGCGAACGCGAGCACGCCGAGGACGCCGAACTTGACCAGCACGGTGCCGGCCATGGGGATGCCGACCTTGGCCAACTCGAGCACCCGGCGAGGGTGCAGCCGGGCCACGGCGAGGCCCGACAACGGGATGTCGAGCTTGGCGCACAGGCCGAGCATGGTCATCACACACGTGGCCAGGTTCGCCACCAGCATGGCCAGGCCCGAACCCACCAGTCCGAGAGCCGGCAGCGGCCCGATTCCGTTGACCAGCAGCAACGACAGCACGGCCGTGCACGCGGCCGCGACCAGACCGGCCCGCATCACGATCTTGCTGTGTCCCAGGCCGACGAGGCTCGAGGAGGCCATCGCGGCGATCGAGCCCAGCAGCACGGACCCGGCCATCAGCAGCGGGAAGTAGCCCAACTCGGCGATCGTCTCGTCCGGTACGCCACTGGAACGCGCCAGCAGGCCCGCCCCGGACACGGCGGCCGCGCCGAGCAGGCCGATCGTGACGGCGAGCCAGGTGCCGTCACGGACCACCTTGATCACGCTGTCCCGGTCGTCGGCCGACGCCGACACGAACGGCATGACGCCGCGCACCGCTCCGGTGACCGCGGCGGTCGCCGGGAAGTAGACGGCGCCGGTCAGCGCGAACGCCGCGAGGGCCACCGTGCCGAACCGGCCCAGTGCGGCCGTGTTCACCAGCGCGCTGACGGACGCCGCGATCATCGAAAGGTACAGCGGCGCGGCCACTGCGACGATCTTTCTCGTGTCGCCGCGCTGGTCTGCCGGTTCATGCTCGGTCACGGAGTCCTCCGGTCTTCGGCTATTGTCGCTGATCAATTGACTACAGTCCGGCCGGCGACCCAAGCTGGAGACATGCTCGCATATCGGTTCGCCGCGCTATTTCCTGGCCAGGGTTCGCAGAGGCCCGCGATGGCCGCCCAACTCGCCGCTGTCGACGCTCGATCGCGCACGCCCTACCTCGACATCGCCGACGATCTGCTGGGCATGCCGCTGCGCCGACTGTGCCTGCAGGGTTCGGCCGACGAGTTGCGCGACACGGCGGTGGCCCAGCCGGCCATCCTGCTCACCAGCCTGATCGCCCTCGAACTGCTGCGCGAGCGTGGCCTGGAGCCGTCCGTCACGGCCGGACACAGCCTCGGCGAGTTCACCGCGCTGGTCGCCGCAGGAGTGCTGGAGTGGACCGACGCGCTGCGGCTGGTGCACCGCCGCGGGCAGATGATGTCCAGGGTCGGGCAGGCGGCCCCCGGCGGGATGGCCGCGGTGCTCGGCATCGACGCCGCCCGCGTCGAGGAGATCTGCGCCCGGGTGGCGCGGACGGGCGACGGCACCGTCGAGGTGGCCAACTACAACTCCGAACGCCAGACGGTCGTCTCCGGCACCACGACCGGGGTCGCGGCGGCGAGCGCCGCCGCCCGTGAACTTGGTGCCGACGTGGTCGCGCTCAAGGTCTCGGCGCCGTTCCACTGCAGCCTCATGCGTGACATCGAGCAGGAGTTCGCGTCGGCCCTGGCCGAGGTCGCCTTCGCCACGCCGAGGATTCCGGTCGTCTCCACGGTCACCGCACAGCCGTTGATGGACGGGCAGGCGGCCGCCGCGGCACTGCAACGTCAGCTCTGCGCGCCCGTGCGCTGGCACGAGGTCGTCCGCGCGCTCGCCGAGCAGGAGGTCAGCACGTTCGTCGAGGTCGGCGCAGGCCGCGTGCTGACCAACCTCGGCCGCGCGATCGCCCCGGGCATCCCTACGGTGCCCGCGGGCACCGGCGCGCAGCTCGACGCGGCGGCGGTCCACCTCCGCGCCCCGGCCTAGCCGACCGGTCACAGCTCGGCGCAGCGGTTCTTGAGCTCGGCCAGGTGGTGCAGAGCACGCAGCACCTCATCCGCGCCGACGCCGAAGTCGATGAGGCACGCGAGCTCGTCCACACCCAGGTCGGCGGCTCGCTCGACCAGCGGCACGCAGCTGTCGACCGAGCCGATCAGGCAGCGCTCGCCGACGAACTGCTGAAAGGCGTGCTCCAGCAGTTCGTCGAGTTCGGCCGGGGACAACTCGTCGACAGCGGGCGACCCCGGCCGGTTGACCGCGAACAGGTCCATCGAGGTACGCATGTACGCCGTCATGGGCGACCGTGACACGGCGACCGCCTCCTCGACCGATGGCGCCAGGAAGGTGTGCACCATGAGCGCCACCCGCTCGTTGCCGGCGTCGTGGCCGTGCTGCTCCATGGCGTCGCCGTACTCGGCGAGGTTGGCCTCCAGGCGGTCGAACGACTGGCCCAGCAGGTGGGTCAGCACGCCGACGCCGAACTCGCCGGCGAGCGCGAAGGTCGACGGCGATCCGGCGGCGGTCAGCCACAACGGCGGCAGCGGCTGCACCGGCCGCGGGTAGCTGCGGACCTCGACGACCTGCCCGGCCGGGTCGGTACGCGGGACCGACCCGCCGGCCCACAGCCGGGTGAACTCGGCGATGGCGGCGCGCATGTTCTCCCGGCGGTCCGCGAAGCGCTGCGGCGCGAGCACGAAGTCGCGTGGGTTCCAGCCGGACGCGAAGGCGAGCCCGGCCCGACCCCCGGAGAGCTGGTCCACCATGGACCATTCCTCGGCCACCCGGAGCGGGTCGTGCAGCGGCAGGACCACGCTGCCCGCGCGGACGTGAACGGACCGGGTGGCCGCAGCGACCGCGGCGCCGGTGACCGCCGGGTTGGCGAACGGCGCGCCGAACTCGTGGAAGTGCCGCTCCGGCGTCCAGACCGCCTCGAATCCGTGCGAGTCGGCGAACCTCGCCGCCTCCAGCAGCAGGCGGAGCTGCTCGGCGGCGTCGTCACCGCTGGCGAAGAAGAAGAGGCTGAACTTCATGAGGGGGTTCCTTGCGGCAGTGGGGTGCGGGGGTCGAACACGATCGCGTACAGCGCCTCGCGGTAGGCGTCGAGCACGGCGGGGCCGCCGGCCTGCCGGGCGACGACCTGGAACGACTCCGCCGAGTCGTACACCGCGAAGTGCAGGCGCAGTTCGGGTTCGAGCAGATCCGGACCGACCGGGACCAGGCTGGTCGCGCCGAGGCGGGCAGGACCACGCCCGGCGCGGGCGTAGTTGAACACCACCGGCGGTCCGAGGTGGCCGCCCGGCATCGTGGCACCGGCCGCGTCGGCCAACGGCAGCGCCCGCAGTTCGAACAACTCCTCGACGCGGGTGCGAACGTCGGCCAACAGCTCGCCGGCGGGCACCTGCGACCGCAGCGCGACGCGCAGCGGGACGATGCTGGCGAAGCCGCCGACGGTGGCGTCGAGTTCAGGACCCGTCCTGCCGTCCATGGGCACGGCGAGCACGGCCTCGCCGCCGTCCAGACGGGCCCGCGCGGCGGCGAACGCGGTCAGATGGACGGTGAACGGCGTGATCCGCAGCTCGCCGCAGACATGGCGGATCGCCGACTGCAGCGCCGCGCTGGGCGCCCATCGGGACCGCGTGACCGCCGCCGTCGCGGCTGCCGGGAGCGATCCGCCCGGCGGCGACGTCCAGCCGCCCCGGACCAGCACCTCCCGGGCCCGGGCGATCGGCGCGTGCGGCCCGTTGCGCCAGGTCAGATGACGCAGGAACCCGTCGTCCTCGGGGCCCAGCGCGGCCGGGGCGTCGTACGCCGTGACCAGCTCGTCCAGGAACACGCCCAGGCTCCGCCCGTCCAGCACGGCCTTGTGCAGGGTGAGCCCGAGCAGGCTGCGCTCCTGCGACGCCCGCGCCAGCACCAGCCGGACCGGGTGACTGCTGCTCAGGTCCAGCGGGTCGGCCTGGAGCAGGTCGTGGAGGGCACGAGGGTCGTCGGGACCGTCCACCCGGCGCAGTTCGACCGGATCGGTGGCGAGCACGAGCCGCTGACCCACCCGGCGCAATCGCAGCGCCGCCTGCCGGCGCACCACGGCGTCCAGCGCCCGCTGCAGGCGCACCGGGTCCACCGGGCCGTCCGCCTGGTAGACGAAGGTCTTCTGGTGCGTCGGGTGCGGCGTCGTCAGCAGCCACGCCAGTCCGGGCGGGGGCGCCTGCGGCAGTACGGGAGCGGGCAGCTCGACGCCGGTCGGCGGGGTCCGCTCGCCCCCGCTGCGCGCCTCGACCAGCTTCGCGACGGCGGCCGGGGTGCTGGCGCGGAAGAACTCCGGCACGCTCAGTGCGACGCGGAACTCCGTGCGTACGCGGTGGACCAGCGTGGTCGCCAGCAACGAATGGCCGCCGGCCTCGAAGAAGTCCTCGTCGTCGCTGAGCTCCGGCCGTTCCAGGGCCTCGCGGAACAGCGCGAGGACGCGCTGCCCGAGACCGGTGCCGGCGGGATCGGCCGGCACGCCGACCCGTGCCGCCGGTCGGGGCAGCCGGGCCACGTCCACCTTGCCGTTGGCGTTGACCGGCAGCGCGGGCACGACCGTGAACGACGCCGGGACCATGTAGGACGGCAGTTCCTCGCGTAGCCGTTCGCGCAGGCGGGCGACAGTCGGTTCGGTCGGCCCGTCGAGGACCAGGTACGCGTGCAGCGCACGGTCGCCCTCGTCGCCGTGCGCGACGATGGCGACGTCCGCCACCTCCGGCGACCGCCGGAGCACCACCTCCAGCTCACCCAGCTCCACCCGGAAACCGCGGATCTTGACCTGCTGGTCGGCCCGGCCCAGGAACAGCAGGTCTGCGGAGGGAAGTAGTCGGGACCGGTCGCCGCTGCGGTAGCTGCGCGCCCCGCCCGGCCCCTCGTGGCCGAACCGGTGCCCGGCCGGTCCGGCGTCGTCGGTGTAGCCGGTAGCCACACACGGCCCGGCGATGACCAGGTCGCCGACGCTGCCGCGCGGCACGTCCACGCCGTTCTCGTCGACGACGCGCAGCACCACGTTGTCGATCGGGCGGCCGATCGGCGCGTACCGCGGCCAGTCCTCGGGCGTCGCGCCGAAACGGTACGACGTGACCACGTGGGTCTCGGCCGGACCGTAGTTGTTGATCAGCGCGCAGTCGGGCAGCCCCGTGAAGAACGCGACGAGGGACTCGCCGACGCGCAACTGCTCCCCGGTCGAGGCGATCTCGCGCAGTGATGCCAGCAGGGCGTGGTCGGCCGCGGGGCGGGCCGCCAGCGCGTGCAGCAGCGACACCGGCAGGATCGCCTTGCTCACCCGCTGTTCGGCGATGAAGCGCAGCAGCAGGTCATGGTCGTGCTTGACCTCGTCGGTCGCGATGTGCAGGGAGCCTCCGGCGCAGAGCGCGGCGAAGGTCTCGTGGAAGGCCGCGTCGAAACCGAAGGACGCCAGTTGGAGGAAACGCACGGGCCGGGTCAGGCCGCCGGTCTCCCAGTTGATCAGGTTGGCCAGCGCCACGTGCGGGAAGTGGATTCCCTTCGGCCGCCCGGTGGTGCCGCTCGTGTAGGTCAGGTAGGCGCCGACGTCGCCCGACACGTCGTCACCGGGCAGGCGTCCGGCCCAGCGCCCGACCGCGGCCGGTTCGGACAGGTCGTACCGGTTCAGGCCCGCCGTGATGTCGAGGGTGTCGCCGGAGTCGACGCACACCACCCTCGCACCGCAGTCGGCCAGGATCGCCGCGGTCCGCCGGGGCGGGTGGTTGAGGTCGACCGGTGCCGGGGTCGCACCTGCGCGCAGCACGCCGAGCAGGGCGCAGACCGCCGACACCTCGCGGCGCATCGCGATCGCGACCACGTCGCCCCGGTCGGCCCCGCGCCGGTGCAGCTCCTGGGCGATGCCGCCGGAGATCTCGGCCAGGTCGCGATAGGTCAACGACCTCGTCCCGTCGGTCACTGCCAGGCTGTCGGGGTGTCGCGCCGCGGCGTCGAGGAACCAGGCGTGAACGGGCCCCGCGGGCACCTCGGTGCGGGGCCCGGTGAGGGCCGCGGCCGACCAGGCGCGCGCGGACGGCGGCTCGACGGGCAGGTCGCGCAACCGGGTGTCGGGCTTGGCCAGTGCCTCCCGGACGATGGTGCGCAGCATCTGCACCCAGCGGGCGACGGTCTGCTCCGCGAAGACGTCGGAGTGCAGCAGGCGGGCGTTGACGCCGTCGTCCGTCAGCCACCAGTCCAGCTGGAGCTCCATCGGGCTGCCGCCGGTGTCGAACGGCACCGCCTCCACGGTGAGCCCGGCGGGACCGTCCGGCCGCGACGAGGCGGTGTCGAGCATGTTGAACAGCACCTGGCACAACGGCGCGGCGGACATCTCGCGGGCGCCCCGCACCGACCTGACCAGCACCTCGAACGGGATGTCCTGGTTGTCCAGGCCGTCGCGCTGGGCGCGGGCCGTGCGACGTACCAGCGAGCGGAAGTCGTCGTCCGGCGCCACTCGCAGCCGCAGCGGCAGGGTGTTGACGAAGTTGCCGATGAGGTGCTCGGTGCGTGGCCGGTGCCGGCCCGAGACGGGCACCCCCACCACGACCTCGCGCACCGCGCCGACCCGGCTGAGGAACAGCCCGAACGCGGCCAACATGACCGCGAAGGGGGTGGCGCCCTCCTCGCCGGCCAGCCGGCGCAGTCCGTCGTCGGCACCGGCGAGCGCGAACCCGCGCCGGCCGCCCCGGAACGACGGTTCGGCGCGGCGAGGGCGGTCCGCGGGCAACTCCAGCGCCTCGGGCGCGCCGCGCAGCTCCCCGGTCCAGTAGGCGAGCTGGCGGGCGGCCTCGGCCGAGTCGAGCCAGCGGTTCTCGGCCCGCACGTACTCGAGAAAGACCCCGTCGATCGGGGCCAGACCGGCCGGCGCGCCACCGGTGCGCTGCTGGTAGAACGCGTACAGGTCGTGCAGGAAGATGCCGGTGGAGCGGGCGTCGGCGAACATGTGGTGCACGGCCACGGCCAGTACGTGCCGCTGCGGGTCCATCCGCAGGACGCGGGCGGTCAGGGGCGACCCGTCCAGCGCGATGGGCGCGTCCAGCAGCACCGTGATCTCGGCCTGCAACTCCTGCTCGCTGCCGCAGTCCACCACCGGCACCGGCACCGGGCCGGCGGGCACCACCTGCTGCACGGGCCCGTCGGGAGTGTCCGTCACGGACAGGCGCAGGCTCTCGTGCCGACGAACCACGTCGCCGACGGCGGCGCGCAGGGCCTCGACGTCCAGCGGACCGCGCAGGTCGGCCAGGACCGGCACGTGGTAGGCCTCGGCGGCGCCGGGCAGCTGGGACAGGAAGTGGAACCGCCGCTGCAGGGCGGTCAGCGGAACCGGCCCCGGGACGGCGGGCGTGTCCGCCTCGGCCGCGTCGGACACGGAGGCGGCGGTGTGGACGAGCGCTGCCAGCGTACGGGGGGTGGGAGCGGCCATGAACGAGCCGACGCGGACGTCCACGCCCGCGAGCGATCGGGTGCGCGCGACCACCCGCAGCGCGGCGAGGGAGTCACCGCCGATGGCGAACAGGGAGTCGTCGGCCCCGGTGCCGGGCCGGCCGAGCACATCGGCGAAGACCGTCAGGGCGATGTCGAGTGGGTCCGCGGCTGCCGCCGAATGGACCGGGCCACCGGTGTCGGGCGTCGACGCCGCGGCCGCGGGCACTGCGCCGTCGGCCCCGGGCGCCGAGATCCAGTGCCGCTCGCGGCGGAACGGATGTCCGGGCACGGTGACGACCGCGCCGGGCTCGGCCGGGCCGGGTTCGTCGAGGACACCGGCCACCCAGGCGGCGGCCAGGGCGACCCGCAGGACGTCGGGACCCGGCTCGGCCGCGCTCACGGATGCGGCGTACGGAAAGAGCGCTTCCGGTAGCGGGTCGGCACCGGGGCCGGGCACGAGATCGACCACCGCGTCCACCCGCGGCGGCAGGGTGCGACGCCCGGGGGCCGGCGGGGCACCGGCCAGCAGTGCGACGAGGTCGGGGGTCTGGCCCTCGGCGTGGAACTGGTTGCCGTCGGCGTCGTACCAGGCGACGGCGCAGGGGCGGACGGTCAGGCCCGCTGCGGCGGCGGCAGGTGTGGCACCGCGGGCCAGACGGCGGACGGCCTCGATGCCGTCCGGGTACGACAGCACCCCGGCCAGCACCGCCGCAGCCGCCGTGGTGTCCCGGTCGGACACGACGGCGCTGATCGCGAGGTCGTGCTGCCGCCAGACGTGTGCGAACGCCAGGGCGACCGCGGCGGGCGTGCCGAGCGCGGCCAGGTCACGCACCTGTGCCGCCACGGACAGCCGCTCGAGCAGAGCGTCCAACGCCGCACCGTCCGCGCGAGCGCTGCGCACCCGCGCCGCCGCTCCGCGCGTCCCCGTCGCGGCGCCGAAGGACTCCAGCTCGCCGCCCGGGTACCGGACGAGCACGCGGCGCAGACCGTGCCGCAGGTGGCCGCGACGCAGGGTGTGGGCGATGTCGCGAGCCGCCTCGGCGTCGGCCCCGGCGAGCGTGGCCCGCAGTTGCGCCTCGACCGTGTCCAGATCCTCGCTCCGGCGCGCGGTGAAGGGCAGCACGATCGACGCGGCGGTGGCCGGTGGCACCGCGGCCTGGGCCGGTGGGGACTCCACCAGCAGGTGGACGTTGGTGCCTCCGACCCCGAACGAGCTCACCGCCGCGATGCGGCGCGCGGCGGGCCACGGGGTGCCGACCGCGCAGACGCGGAACGGGGTGGTGGCGAAGTCGATGTGCGGGTTGGTCCGCTCCGCGTGCAGCGATGCCGGGATGAACCCGTGACGGACGGCCAGGAGCGCCTTGGCCAGGCCGGCCGCCCCCGAGGCGGAGTCGAGGTGGCCGATGTTCGACTTCACCGAACCGACCAGGCAGGTCCCGGTGCCGGCGGTGCTGCCGCGGAACGCCTCGGTCAGGCCGGCGATCTCGATCGGGTCGCCCAGGGCCGTGCCGGTGCCGTGCGCCTCCACGTAACCGATCTCGCCCGCGTCGATCCCGGCGAGCCGGTGCACCCGGCGGATCAGTGCCGCCTGCCCGGCGACGCTGGGCGCGGTGTAACCGGTCTTGGCGCCACCGTCGTTGTTGATCCCACTGCCGCGGATCACGGCGAGCACCCGGTCGCCCTCCGACAGGGCATCCTCGAGCCGCCTGAGTACGAACAGCACGATGCCGCTGCCGAAGACGGTGCCGTTCGCGTCGGCGGAGAACGGCCGGCACACCCCGTCGGGCGAGGCGATGCCGCCTTCGACGTACGTGTAGCCGGAGTCGGTGGGCCTGATGCTCACCCCGCCCGCGATCGCGGCGTCGGCCTCGTAGTCGACCAGCGCCCGGCATGCCTGATGGATGGCCGCCAGGCCGGACGAGCACGCGCAGTCGACGGCGATGCTCGGCCCGGTCAGGCCCAGTCGGTAGGACACCTGCGTCGCGGCGAACCCCCGGTCGTTGCCCATGAGGACCCGGTGCCAACCCAGGCGCCGTACGGAAGACCCCTCCGGCCACACGTGGTGCAGCAGGTAGTCGGAGTGGTTCATGCCGACGAAGACGCCGATGTCGCCCCTGAAGCGTGCGGGGTCGATCGCGGCATCCTCGAGCGCGCGTACCGAGGTCTCCAGCAGGAAGCGCTGCTGCGGGTCGGTGGCCGCGCACTCGGCCGGTGTCATCCCGAAGTACTCGCCGTCGAACAGCGCCGGATCGGCGAACCGCTTGCGACGCGCCACATGGCCGGGACCACCGCCCGGGACCTCGTCGGTGGGGACGTCCTCGACCGGGTCGGCACCGTCGCGGAGAAGACGCCAGAACTCCTCGACCGAGTCGGCACCGGGTACGCGGCAGGCCATGCCGACCACAGCGACCGCCGACAGGTCCGCCTCGTCGGTCGAGAGGTCGGCCTGGTCCGCGGTCACAGCTCGACCGTCTCGGCGTCGTCCTGGAGGTGGTCGGAGCGCATCTGGCTGTACAGCGACGACAGCCGCACCCGGGCGGCCACCCGCTCGGTCATCTCGGCCAGGGTCTCGGGCTCGAGCAGATCCACGAGGGTGCACCGGACATGGAGGCGGTCCAGGATGCGGGCGAGCATCCGGGCGGCGAGGATCGAGTGCCCGCCGAGATCGAAGAACCGGTCATCGGGCGAGACCCGGTCGACGCCGAGCACCTCGCACCAGATCTCCGCCAGTTCGGCGGCGACGTCGACACCGGCCATGTCCACCTGCGCCGCGCCGGTCGTCCCGGGCACGGGCTCCGCCGGCGCCGGGGCGCTCCGGTCGAGCAGCCAGTGCCGGCGCGGGTCGAACGCCACCGGCAGGTGGGCACGCGGCCCCTCCGGCCGCGGCCGCAGTGCGGCCCAGTCGACGTCGGCGCCGGCTTCCCAACAGGACGCGAGCATCCGCAGCAGGCACTCCCAACTGGCAAGCGCGTCGGCCAGCGGCAGCGCCGCCGGACCGTCGGGTTCATCGAGCAGCCCCATGAACCCGCAGCGGGCCTCCTCGGCCAGGTCGTCGGGGGACGGCGCGCTCCCCGCATGGAGCACGATCCCGCTGTGACGCAGCACGACGTCGCAGCGCAGCGGGGCCGGAGCGGCGGCGGCGAGAGCTGCCGCGATCGCCTCGGCGATGTCGTCGCAGCGGGTGAGGTCGCCGCCCTCGGTGACCACGCGCATGCCGTCGACGTGCAGGCGGGCGCACTCGGCCGCCACCGCCGGGGACACCGAGCCGGCCGCGGCGAGGGCGTGGAACGCTCCCGCCCCGGCCCCGGTCAGGGTGTCCGCCCGCACGCCGAGGCGGGCGAGCGCCTCGATCAGCCGCAGCGGAGCGGGAGCAGCCGACGGGGCGGCCCCGAGACGATCGAGCACCGTGTCGGCCGGGTCCAGCGTGTCGGGCAGGGCGAACACGATGCCCTTGGCGGGCGGCGCGGGCGGAGCCGCACCGAAGGCGGCCGCGACCTCGTCCCTGGTGGCCAGCACGGCCGCTTGCCGGAACTGCGGGAACGTCCTGCGGCGGGCGAGGGTGACCGCCAACGCCGCAGGGGCGGCATCCGACGTGGCGACGGCGGTCCGAAGCGCGGTGAAGGCGGCCTCGGTGTGCGCCGACACGGGCAGTACCCAGACGCCGTCCTCGTCGACGCGCGTCTGTTCGCCGAACTCCGGTGCCTCCTCGATGACGACATGTGCGTTGGTGCCGCCGACGCCGAGCGAGGTGACCGCCGCCCGGCGCGGGCCGGGCACCGCGGGCCAGGGATGGGCGGTGCCACTCACGTACAGCCCGGTGTCTTCGAGCCGGATGGCCGGGTTGAGGTCGCGGTGGCCGGGAGTCGGGGGGACGATCCCGTCGCGCACCGCGAGTACGGCCCGGATGAGCCCGGCGGCGCCGGCCGCCTCGTCGAGATGCCCGATGGCCGACTTCACGCCTGCGACAGCGCACGGACCCGTTGCGCCGAGGCTGGCCCGTGCCTCGGCCAGCGCAGCCATTTCGACCGGATCGCCCAGCGGGGTGCCGGTGCCGTGGGCCTCCACGTAGGAGACCGACGCGGCGTCGACCGCCGCGTCAGCCAGCGCGGCGAGGATGACGTCACGCTGCCCCCGCACGCTGGGCGCGGCGAAGCTGAGCCGGTCGCCACCGTCGTTGTTGAGCGCTGAACCGCGGATCACGGCGTAGACCCTGTCGCCGTCACGCCGGGCGTCGGCGAGGCGCTTGAGGACGACCACGCCGGCCCCGCTGCCGGGCACCGTGCCGTCGGCGGCCGCGTCGAAGGGCCGGCACCGCCCGGAGGAGGACATGACACCTCCGTTGCGGCGGAGGTAGCCGTGGCTGTCCGGCAAGGTGATGGAGACGGCGCCGGCGACGGCCAGGTCGCAGTCGCTGGCTTGCAGGGCGCGCCGGGCCACGTGCACCGCGGCCAGCGAGGTGGAGCACATGGAGCTGACGTGGACGCTGGGGCCGTGCAGGTCGAGGTGGTAGGAGACGAGCAGGGGCAGCGCGGCGGGCAGGTCCCAGGGCAGTCGGGGCTCGGCGGCGCCGACGGGGCGTCGGGCGGCGTAGCGGTTCTCGCCGGCACCGGCGAAGACCCCGACGGACCGGGTGTCGGCGCCGGACCACCCGGCATCGTCCAACGCCCGTACCGCTTCTTGCAGGAACACCCGGTGTTGCGGATCCATGGACGCCGCGTCGGCGGGGGCGATGCCGAAGTACGCGGCGTCGAACTGATCGATCCCGTCCAGCAGACCGGCGGTCGGCACGTACTCGGGATGCCTACGCAGCGACTCGGCGACACCGCGTTCGGCCTGGTCCGCCGTGTCGAGCGTGGTGATCGCGATCTCGCCCGCGAAGGCGAGCCGGGCGAACTCGTCGATGTCGGCGGCGCCGGGGAATCGGCAGGCCATGCCGATGATCGCCACGTCGGTCCGGTGCGGGCTCTCGGTTCCAGCCATGTCGGTCGGTACCTCTCCAGGGTGATTCCGCGTCTTCCGGCTCGACCGCCGCCTGCCCACGGGTGAACAGGTTCGACGCCCGGGCCGGTTCGCCGGGTCGAGCACCGACCCGCAGGTCGGGAAGCGGGTCGCGGGAAATCACGCTGCCGGCGCGGTACGGGCGGCGGGGGCACCGACGGGAATGCGGTTCGCGCTGGTCGGCCGGCGTCGTCATCGCGCACCGGTGAGCGTGCGTACCTGAGCGATCCCGAGTCGGGACACGGCGCACCGGCGACACCTCCCCGTGGCGCGTCGAACAGTTCTCGCAGTGCGGGGCTGCGAATTCCCCGGAATCTAGCTCAGGGACGATGAGACCCGGAACATGCTGTGACATTCACCATATCGACGTCAATGTCTATCGACGTCGACCGCCTCGTCGGAGGCCCATCAGCCGTTGACGCCCGTCATAGCGGATACCGGATCGCAGTGCGCTGGCTTGCGATAATGTGCGAATTGCTCATGGCCTGCCCCGCTGGCCCCGGCGGCATGGCCGGTGCCAGCGGCGTGGCGGCCACGGAAAACTGCCAGCCGCGGAATGCCGGTCCGTCCGGCCGATGCCCACAGCCCGGAGGGCAGGAGTCGGCGCACAGCGGATCTTGGGGATGTCCGAACCTGTGGCGCGGACACCGGGAGACGGCTCACCCAGGTTCGGGTACGAGGCCCAGGAAGACTCGGACGGCGATGTCGAGAATCCGCGACCGGCTCCGTCCCCGTGGTGAACGCGACCAGAATGGGTTCGCACCAGCACCGAGAGGAAACACGATGGCCAAGTACCTGCTGCTCAAGCACTACCGGGGCGCCCCGGCCGCGGTCAACGACGTACCCATGGAGCAGTGGACGCCGGAGGAGATCTCGGCGCACATGCAGTACATGCAGGACTTCGCGACCCGGCTCGAGGGGACCGGCGAGTTCGTCGACGGTCAGGCGCTCGCCCCCGAGGGGACGTTCGTCCGGTACGACGGTGAGGGACGCCCGCCCGTCACCGACGGCCCGTTCGCCGAGACCAAGGACCTCATCGCCGGCTGGATGGTGATCGACGTCGACAGCTACGAGCGCGCCGTCGAGCTGGCCGGGGAGCTGTCGGCCGCCCCCGGGGCGGGCGGGAAGCCGATCCACGAGTGGCTGGAGCTGCGCCCGTTCCTGACCGCGCCGCCCACCATCACGGAGTGACCTGATGGAAGAGGCCCTGCTCCGGAGCCTCACACCCCGCGTGCTCGGGGTCCTCGTCCGCCGCGGAGCCGACTTCGCGGCGGCCGAGGACGCCGTACAGGACGCGCTGGTCGAGGCGGTCCGCACCTGGCCGGCCGACCGGCCGCGGGACCCGAAGGGCTGGCTGGTCACCGTGGCCTGGCGCCGGTTCCTCGACGCGACCCGGGCGGACGTCGCCCGCCGCCGGCGCGAGGACCTCGTCGACGAGGAGCCGGCGCCCGGGCCCGCGCCCGCGGTGGACGACACGCTCCAGCTCTACTTCCTGTGCGCCCACCCGTCGCTGACGCCGTCGTCGGCGGTCGCGCTGACGCTGCGTGCCGTCGGCGGGCTGACCACCCGCCAGATCGCCCAGGCCTACCTGGTGCCCGAGGCGACCATGGCGCAACGCATCAGCCGGGCCAAGCGCACCGTCTCCGGCGTGCGGTTCAACCAGCCCGGCGACGTCGCGACCGTACTGCGCGTCCTCTACCTGGTCTTCAACGAGGGCTACTCCGGCGATGTCGACCTCGCCGCCGAGGCCATCCGGCTCACCCGGCAGCTCGCGGCCGCGATCGACCACCCCGAGGTGGCGGGGCTGCTCGCCCTCATGCTGCTGCACCACGCCCGGCGCGCCGCCCGGACCACGCCCGACGGCAGTCTGGTGCCGCTCGCCGAGCAGGACCGTGGCCTGTGGGACACCACGTCGATCGCCGAGGGCGTCGAGATCCTCCAGGCGGCCCTCGCCCGCGACCGGCTGGGCGAGTTCCAGGCCCAGGCCGCCATCGCGGCGCTCCACGCCGACGCGCCCACCGCCGGGGAGACCGACTGGGTGCAGATCGTCGAATGGTACGACGAGCTCGCGCGCCTGACCGGCAGCCCGGTCGTCCGGCTCAACCGCGCCGTGGCCGTCGGCGAGGCCGACGGACCGCGCGCCGGCCTGGCGGCGCTCGCGGCGCTGGACGACTCGCTGCCCCGCCACGCGGCGGCGGCGGCGTACCTGCACGAGCGCGACGGCGATCTGGTGACGGCGGCACGGTTGTACGCCGAGGCGGCCCGGAAGGCGCCCAACCTCGCCGAACGCGACCACCTGACGCGCCAGGCCGCCCGGCTCAACGCCCACCGCTGTCCCTGAGGCGTACGTCCATCGGCTCAGCGGACCTCCTGGTCGCGGGCGGTCGGCCGGCGGCTGACCGGCCGCCGCGGGACCAATGTCCTAGGACGCTTCACGGGATGTGCGTCAGCACGCACCGGCCTGCCCGCAGCCGAGCGTGCGAGGACGGTGACTGAGCAGCCGAGGGCCCTGTGCCCGGGCCGCGCCGCTGTCCGACCGGTGTCTGGTCGAAGTCGGCCACCGCCACTCGTTGACGGCCGCCGACTCGACGGGCACTAGCATTGCCGGCGTGGCGACGCGGCTCGTGCAGATCAACATGAAGGCTCGGGACGACTCCGCGCTGGGCGGTTTCTGGGCGGAGGCGCTCGGCTGGGGAATCTCCAGCGAGGGACCCGGCGTGACCAACCTCGAACCCGAGGGCTTCGTCTACCCCGACCCCGTCGCGGTCTGCCTCGACCTGGTCGTCTCCCAGGAACCCAAGACGGTGAAGAACCGCGTGCACGTCGACCTCGCCACCACCTCGGCGGCCCATCAGGCGGAGGTGGTCACGCGCCTGAAGGACCTCGGCGCAACACCTGCCGACGTGGGCCAGGGCGACGTCCCGTGGACCGTCATGGCCGACCCGGAGGGCAACGAGTTCTGCGTGCTGGACCCCCGACCGCTCTACCGGGACACCGGACCGATCGCCGCGGTAGTGGTCGACTGCGCGGATCCGCGAGCCATGGCCCGCTTCTGGGGCAGGGCCACGGACTGGGCCCTGCACGAGGTGACCGACCACAAGGCGGTACTGCGCTCCGCCAAGGGCGTCGGCCCGTATCTGCAGTTCCTCCGCACACCCGACGTCAAGACCGGGTGGAACCGCGTCCATCTCGACGTCCGCCCGTACCCAGGTGACGACCTGGCGGCCGAGGCGGCCAGACTGCGGACCCTCGGCGCCACCGCCATCGACCTGGATGTCCCGTGGACCGTCCTCGCCGACCCGGAAGGCAACGAGTTCTGCCTCCTCACCCCAGCCTGACCCGAACCTCGATGGGTGCACAGGGACAGCGAGAGGGTCCACTGTGTCGACGTCGCTCTCCTCTGCCGCCCTGGATCAGCGCCCTGGTGCTGGCGGCGTGCGCGGAGTGAGACCGTCCACAGCCTACGTCGGGTCCGCACCGCCGTCATTCGGGTGACAAGCCCTGTTGAGCTGCGGTTTCGCCGCTATACCCTCGCTGTTTGTGACTGACGACGACGCTTGGACGACGATCCGGACGACCGGCGGCACCGCGACGACCGACGGCCACATCGGCACCTCCAGGGTGGTCCACCTTCGCGGCGACCTCTGGTTGGACGGTCCGGCCGGAGATCCGGTGGCGCGGGGCCTCGCGGGCAATCCGGCGGCACCGCTCGACGTGCTGCTGCGTCTGCTCGACGACCACGCCGAGGCCGTTCCCGCAGCGTTGCGGCGGCGCGCCGACCTGCCGCCCGCAGTCCTCGCAGCGGCGATGCGTCACCCCTTGGCCCGGGTACGCGGCGCGCTCGCCGCCAACCCGCACATCGATCCGGCGCTCCGGCTCGGCCTGCTGGAAGACCCCGAGCGTCGCGTGGTCGAGCGCGTCCGTGCGGATCGGGACCTGGCCTTGCCGGATCGCGCGTTCATGCCGAGCCTGGACCGGCTCGTCGAGCAGTTCCGGCGGGGCATCATGATGCCGGCCGAGCTGCGCGGCGAGGTGATCGAGCTGGCATGGCGCGACCGGCGTGCGGTGCGGGTCGTGGCCACCCATCCGGAGCCGCTCGTGCGTGCCGCCGCGGTCGGACTGCTCGGCGGCCTGGACGAGGCGTCCCGCGAGGAACTACGCCAGGCCCTGCTGCACGACGACGTGCCGGAGGTGCGGGCGGCGACCGCCCGTTTCCACGCCGAGCGGGAACGGGTGCAGGAGCCGGCGGACCTACCCGTTAACGGGTACGCGTACCGAGGACTGCTGAGCGAGCTGCGGCTCTCGCCCGCACTGATCGAGTTCGTGCTCGCCGCCGCGGACGGGAGGGATGGCGTCGAGGCGATGGCGACCAACCCGACCCTGCCGCCGGAGGTGGTCGAGGCGTTGTTCGACCATCCGTCGCCGGACGTGCGGCGTAGTCTCGCCGAGCGTGACGACCTGACCGGCGCCCAGTTGGCGCGGCTCGCCGCCGACCCGGACGCGTCGGTACGGACCGCCGTCTCCGTGCATCCCGCGCTCACCGAGGAGGAGCGTGCGGCGATCGACATCGACGTGACCACGGCGCCGTGGGACCGCCGGATCGACCTGTGCTGGCACGTGCGGGGGACGGTGTCGCCTGAACCGCTGCCGCCGCCGGCGGAGTCGGTACGGCTCGCCATGTCGGTCAACCCGCTGCTGCGCCGGCGGGCCGCGCTCGACCCGCGGTTGCCGGCCGGGATCGTCACCGCGCTCTCGGACGATGCCGATCCCGGCGTGCGAGCCCTCCTGGCCCATCACCACTCGGCCGCGCCGCCCGAACTGCTCCTGCGGGTGTTCCGTGAGCACGGGTACCGTCGATGCGACCGCGGGCGGCTGCTGGCCCTGCCGAACTTCCCGGCGGCGGCGCTGGCCCGGTACGCCGACGACCAGGATCCCGCGGTCCGGCGGCTCGTCGCCCGCGACCCGCGGGCGGATCCGACGCTCGTCGACCGGCTCACCCGCGACCCCGACGCCGCGGTGCGGCGGGCGATGGCGGCATGCCCCCGACTGCCGGTGGACCGGATCGTCGACCTGCTCGACGACGTCGAGCTGGCCGAGTCCGCAGCGCGGAACCCGGCCCTGCCGGTCGACGTGATGCGCGAGCGACCCGCCTCGTCCGCACCCCGGCAGGGGAAGCGCTGACGGTCGATCGGCACCCGTCGGCGAGGTGCCACGACCTGTGTCGACCTTCGGCCGGCTTTCAGCCACGACAGCCGGCCTGAGCCACGTACCGACCCGGCGTCGCACCCTCCTCACGCGGGTGCCTGGACACGGATCTCGGCGGTGGTCAGGTGGCGGCGGTCGCGACCGGCTGCGGGTACTTGTGGAAACCGCTGCCGCTCTTGCGCCCGTACCTGCCCGCAGCGACCAGTTCCCGCAGCGTGCGTCCGGGCCGGAAGCGGGGGTCGCCGGTGCATTCGAGCAGCACCAGGAGCGTGTCGACGACGGTGTCCAGGCCGATCAGGTCGGCGGTCCGCAGCGGGCCCGTCGAGTGGCCGAGGCACTCCTGGAAGACCCGGTCGACGGTCGCGGCGTCGGCGGTTCCCCGGCCGACGACCTCGGCGGCCTCGTTCACGGTGAGCATCAGCACGCGGTTGATCACGAAGCCCGGTCCGTCGGCGACCACGATGCCGGTCTTGCCGATCGCGGCGAGCAGGTCGAGGGTGTGCTGGAGGGTGTCCGCGCTGGTCCGCGGCGCCCGCACCACCTCGACGCTCTCCCTGAGGGGCGCGGGGTTCATGAAGTGCGTCCCGACCACCCGCTCCGGCCGGCGGGTGCTGGCGGCGAGCCGGTCGATCGGGATGGCGGAGGTGACCGACGCGAGCACCGTCGTCGGTGGACAGACGGCGTCCAGCTCGCCGAAGATCCGTTCCTTCAGCGGTATGCGCTCCGGCGCGCACTCGATCACGTACCCGGCCCGGTCGAGCCCGGCGGTCCGGTCGGTCCAGCTGATCCGCTCGATCACCCGGGCCACCGGCTCGCCCGCGCGGTGCGGGGCCAGCAGCCGGGCCTGCCGCAGCCCGGTACGCAGCCGGCCCGCTGCCGCCGCCGCCCCGGCCGCCGATCCGACCGCCGGGTCGACCACGACCACGTCGTACCCGCCCTCGGCCAGGCACTGGGCGATGCCGAGGCCCATCGTGCCGGCGCCGACCACCCCGACGGTTCCGCTCATGCGCCCCCCGTTCCGCTCGCCGCACGCCTGAGGCTCCGCCGCGCCGCGTCCGATGAATCGCTCGCTGGGCTCGCTCACGCCGCCACCACC
Organism: Micromonospora sp. DT178; assembly: GCF_049841695.1. Taxonomy (NCBI): domain Bacteria; kingdom Bacillati; phylum Actinomycetota; class Actinomycetes; order Micromonosporales; family Micromonosporaceae; genus Micromonospora; species Micromonospora sp. DT178. The sequence goes on along the minus strand of NZ_JBNCKV010000004.1, from coordinate 78,180 downwards.
CGCACCGGGTGCGCCCGCGCGGCCGGCGGCCGGGCCGGGTCGATCGCGAGCGTCCACCGGTCGCCCGCGTCGTCCTCGACGGCGAAGCCGGCGAACCGCAGGGTGACCAGCATCTGCCGGTTGACCGCGGTGGGCACGAACTCCGCCACCGGGCGCCGGCCCGCGGCGAGCGCGGTGCGCACGAGGTGGTCCAGCAGGGCCGCGCCGGCACCGCGGGACAGCACCCGGCACGACATCAGCAGCAGCCGCAGTACGGTCGCGCCCGGCTGCAACTCGGTGACGGCCAGCCCGACCGTGCCGTAGGAGCCGAACCTGTCCCGCAGCCGCGCCACCAGCACCTCGTGCCGGGGCGACGCGCACAGCGCGCGCAGCTCCGCCAGGCTGAACGTGACGCCGGTGGTGTTCAGCTGGTGGGTGCGTACCGTCAGCTCGTGCGCACGGGCGAGGTCGGCCGGGCCGGCCCGGCGCACCTCGAGCACCAGGCCGAGCGAGGCGAGGAAATCCGCGGGCGGCCCGGCATGCGTGGCCTCGGCGGCCCGGCGTCGCTCGTCGGTGCGGTAGAGCTGGCGGCGCTGCCGGGACTCCTCGGTGACGAACTCACGGGTGAACTCGGGCAGCGCCGGCAGCCCGGCGACGGCGTCGGCCGGGTGGCAGCGCACGACCGGCAGCGCGGCGGCCACCTCGGCGCGTTCCACCGGGTCGTTGTCGACGAACGCGACGGTGTCCAGGCCGATGCCCAGGTCGGCGGCGATCCGGGCGACCGCGAGGGACTTGGCGCCCCAGCCCACCTCGACCCGGGTGAACAGGTCGAGCAGGCCGTGCGCGGCCAGGTGGGCGGTGGCGGCGGCGCGCTCGCCCCGGCTGGCCACGGCGTGCAGGACGCCGCGCCGGTCCAGGACGTGCAGCGTGCGTACGGCGGCGGGGAACGGCACCGGCTCGTCGCCCTCCAGCACGACGCCGTCCCACAGTGTGTCGTCGAGGTCCCAGACCAGGCACTTCACCATGCTGGTCACGGCCGCCCTCCCGGTCGGATCGCGCGGGCGCGCCGCAGCAGATGGTCGGCGATGTGCAGTTCGGCCACCTGGGCGGAGCCCTCGATGATCTCCATGACCTTGGCGTCCCGGTAGAACCGGCCGGCCCGGCTGTCCGGGGCGCAGCCGGCCGCACCGAGGACCTGCACGGCCGTACCGGCGACCAGTGCGGCGGTGCGCGCCGCCGCGTACTTCGCCGCGACCGTGCCGGCGATCGCGTCGGGAGCACCGGCGGCCCGCCACCGGGCGGCCCGGGCGGCGAGCTCCCGCGCGGCGGCGGTGTCCACCGCGGCCCGGCCCAGCAGCCCCCGTACGGTCTGGTGCTCGGCGAGTGGGGTGCCGCCCTGCCGGCGGGTGAGGACGTGGTCGGCCATGTCCCGCAGGCACGCCTCGGCCATGCCCACGCAGCCCCAGCCGACCGTGAACCGGCCGTGGTCGAGTGCGGTGGCCGCGACGTGCGACAGGCCGAACCCGGGCGGTGCGACGCGGTTCGCCGCCGGGACCCGTACGCCGTCGAGCTGGATGTGGGCCAGCTGGGCGGCCCGCAGGCCGAGCTGGCCCTCGACCGGCTGCCGCGTCACGCCGGCCCGGTCGGTCTCGACGAGCACGGCGGTGTGCCGGCCGTCCAGCACCCCGAGCACCAGCAGCACGTCGGCGACCTGGCCGAAGGTCACCCAGCGCTTGGCGCCGGTCAGCTCCAGGGTCGGCTGCCGGCCATCGTCGACGGCACGGATGCGGGTGTCGACGGCGGTCAGGTCGCTGCCCGCGCCGGCCTCGGTGGCGGCGAAGCCGGCGAGCAGCTCACCGTGGGCGAACGCGGGCAGCCAGCGCGTCCGCTGCTCGGCGGTGCCCCAGCGCAGTACGGCCGCGGCGACCATGCCCTGCACGGTGACCAGCGCGCGCAGCGCGCCGCACACGCCGCCGAGCCGGGCGCACAGCTCACCGACCTGCGCCGGGGTGGCGCCGAGGCCGCCGTGGCCGACCGGCAGGTCCGCGGTGAGCAGCCCGGCGGCTGCCGCGGCGCGGCGTACCCCGGCGGGCAGCGCGCCGTCCCGGTCCCAGCGGGCCGCCTCGTCGCGCGCGGCCGCGGCGAGGTCGTCCCCGAGGTCGTCGAGCGCCGGCGGCCCGGCCGGCAGCGCGACCATGGCGGTCACGCCGGGATCCCGGCGCGGCCGGCGGTCTTGGCCAGCACGAAGTCGGTCAGTCGGGAGATCGTACGGAAGTGGTCGAGGTCGAGGTCGGCCACCTCGACCTCGATGTCGAAGCGCCGCTCCACGAACACCACCAGCTCGATCGCGAACAGCGAGTTGAGCAGGCCGAGCGCGAAGTAGTCCTCGTCCGGGCCGATCGGTCCGGACACCGCCGGGGCGATGAAGTCGTGCAGCTCCCGCGCCACCGCGGGCCGGTCCGGTGCTCCCATCCCCACTCCCATCTCAGTCACCCGCGACGGCCGCGGGATCGCCGTCGAACTCGACCAGCACCATGCTCCAGGCGGCCACGGGGCTGGAGCTGACCAGCACGGCCCGCTCGCCGCCCCGCAGCCGCCCGGTGTCGATCTCGGTCGCCAGGTTGAGCAGCACGTCGTTCGCGCCGAGGTGGCCCAGGTCGCGCAGGTTGTCGCGGCAGGTCGAGGCGACCGCCACCCCGAGCGTCTCCTCGACGAACCGGAACGCGCCCACCGACAGGTTGTGGCTCACGTGCCGGGCGACGTCCGACGGCGTCAGCCCGTTGCGGTCCAGCAGGCGCCGGTACATCGCACGCAGCCGGTTGCGGCTCTCCAGCGCCAGCTGGAAGGAGTACTCCCGGGTGTCGCGGCACTGCTCGGTCCAGCGGGCCGAGGGGCGGTCGCGGTAGTCCACCCGGAACAGGTCCCAGTAGCGGCCGTCGGTCTCCTGGAGCACGTCGCGCACCCGCAGCGGCCCGTCCCGCGAGACGACCACGGCCATGCCCCCGTCGCCGCTGACCGTGACGGGGTGCCGGTAGCGTCGCGGCGTGGCCGGCGTACTGCCGTGCACGACGAGGACGTCGGTCAGGTCCGGGTCGGCGGCCAGCAGGCCGCGCGCCACCAGCAGCGCCGGCGTGCTCGACACGCAGCCCAGCCCGCCGACGGAGAAGGTCAGGGCCCGCTCGGCGCCGAGGTACGCCTGTAGCCGGGTCTCGGCGGAACTCATCAGCGTTGCCGGCGCGCGGGACTCCACCACGACCAGCGCCCCGATCCGGGCCGGGGCCAGCCCGGCGGCGGTCAGCGCCCGGGTGGCGGCGCCCGCGGCCAGGTCGAACGCGTCCAGCTCCGGGTCGGTACGCACCCGGTCGATCCCGAGGCCGGCGCAGAGTTCCCGCTCGGCCGGCCCCAGGTACGCCAGCTCCGGCAGCTCCGCCACCGCGACCGACCGTTCCGGCAGGAACGACGCCATCGTCCGTACCGCGATCGTCCCGGGCATGTCGCCGCACCTTTCGTCGCAGAGGCCGTCGTCGGTGTCCCGTCCCGGGCGTCCGGACCCGGTCCTCCGTCCGGTGTCCCCGCCCGCCGACTCGATGCCACTGTGCCGATCGCGGCTCGGGCCGGGACAGAGAAGGACCGGCAGAGGCGTTGCCGGTCCTTCTCTGGTTCCGGCCTGCTCGCGTCCACCAGTCTCGATCCGACGCCGACCGCCGGTGAAGGGGAGACCGCCGATGCCGAGCCGGATGCCCACCCAGACCAACGCCCCGCCGCCGAGCGGCACCCGGATCCGGCCGGTGCCGCGCACCGGCGCGCTGCGGCTCTCGCCGGGGCAGGAGCGGCTGTGGTTCCTCGACGGGCTGCACGACGACGGCACCGAATACCTCGTCTGGCTGCGGCTGCGCCTGCGCGGGCCGTGGGATCCCGCCGTGTTCGCCCGCGCCGTGACCGCTGTCGTCGGCCGGCACGAGGTGCTGCGCACCCGGTACCGGGACAGCGACGGTGAGCCGGTGCAGGTCGTCGACCCGCCCGGTCCGGCCGACGTCACGGTCGTGGACCTGACCGGCGGGCCGGACGCCGGGACCCGGGCGGCGGCGCTGCTCGACACGACGGCGGGCCGGCCGTTCGACCTGCGCCGGGAGCACCCGCTGCGGGTCGTGGTGGTACGGCTCGCGCCGACGGAGCACCTGGTCGGCCTCACCCTGCACCACATCGCCGCCGACGCCTGGTCGTGCGACGTGCTGCTGCGCGACCTGGACCACGCGTACCGCGCGTTGGCGACCGGCCGGCCCGTGCCGGCGCCGCCGCCGGTGCAGTACGCCGACGTCGCGGCCTGGCAGCGGGCCCGGCGCGAGGCCGTCGGCGCGGCCGGCATCGGCTACTGGCGGGACCAGCTCGCCGGGCTCGAACCGGTCCTGCTGCCCACCGACCGTCCGCGCGGCGCCCGCCGCGACCCCGTCGGCGACATGCTCGCCGTGGACGTGCCGCGGCGCGTCGCCCGGTTGGTCGCCGCCGCCGGCGAGCGGTACGGCACGAGCGCCTTCATGACCCTGCTGGCCGCCTTCCAGGTGCTGCTGGCGCAGCGGACCGGCCGCACCGACATCGCCGTCGGGATGCCCGCCGCCGGGCGGGACGCGCCAGAGACCGAGGACCTGATCGGCTTCTTCGTCAACACCCTGGTGCTGCGGACCGACCTGGCGGGCCGGCCGTCGTTCGCCGAGGTGCTGGACCGGGTGCGCACGACGGTACTGGCCGCGCTCATGCACAACGACGTCCCGTTCGAGGACGTCGTCGCGGCGGTCCGGCCCCGCCGCGACCCCGCCCGCAACCCGCTGTTCGAGATCATGTTCCAGGTCCTGCACACGGCGGAGACACCCGGCACGCTCGGCGGCGCCACCGTGGAACCGCTGCCCATGAACGCCACCGACGCCAAGTTCGACCTGGTGTTCACGGTCTGCCGCACCGCGACCGGCGACCTGCGGTGCGTTCTCGAGTACGCCGGCGGCCTGTTCGACCGGACGACGATGCGGCGGCTCGCCGAGGACTACGTGGCGCTGCTGGAGCGGTCGGCCCGCGAACCGGAGGCCCCGGCGGCCTGGCTGGCCCCGGCGCCCGGCGCGCCGGGCGTGCCGCCGGCTGCGGTGGATCCGCCGCCACCAGCCTCGGCGCCGCCACCCGCCCCGGCGCCGCCACCCGCCCCGGCGCCGCCACCAGTCCCGGCGCCGGCACCAGCACTGGCGCCGGCACCCGCCCCGGCGCCGCCGGCCGACCCGGTCGCGCAGGCCGTCGCCGGGATCTGGTCGAGGCTGCTCGGCGTCGACGACATCGCCGCCGACGACGACTTCTTCGACCTCGGCGGCCACTCGCTGCTGGTCGCCCGGGTGCGTACCGCGCTGCGGCAGGCGTTCGCCGTCGATCTCCCCCTGCAGGTCCTGTTCGAGGCCACCTCGGTGGCCGGACTCGCGGCCGTGGTCACCGCCGCGGTCCGCGCCGACGTCAGCCGACTCTCCGACAGCCAGGTGCAGGACCGGCTGTCCCGAGCCGCCCGGGAAGGAACCCGATGACCGAGATGCTGGAGTCGCCCACCCCGCACGAGAAGCTGCTGGAGCGCCGGCTGCTCGGCCTCGAACCGCTCCCCGAGCCGGGCATCCCCCCGGTGTCCCGGGTGGACCCGCCACCGCTGTCGCACGCCCAGCGCCGGCTGTGGATCCTCGACCGGCTGCGCCCCGGCGGCGTCGAGTACCTGGTGCAGATCGCGCTGCACATCACCGACCGGCCCGACAGCCGGTTGGCCGTCCCCGCGCTGCGGGCCGCGCTCGACGGGCTGGTGGCCCGGCACGAGGTGCTGCGCACCCGCTACCCGGTCGGCCCCGACGGCGAGCCGGTGCAGCTGATCGACCCGCCCGCCCCGGTCCCGCTGCCGGTCCGCGACCTCACCCACCTGGACAGCGAGACCCAGTGCGGGTTGCTGAACCGGCTCGTCTCGGTCGACCGCGAACCGATCGACCTGGGCGCCGGGCCGGTGTTCCGCGCCCTGCTCGTGCGGCGGGAGCCCGACCAGCACCTGCTGCTGCTCACCACCCACCACATCGCCATGGACCTCTGGTCGGAGGGCCTGCTGCTGGACGAGCTGCGCCACCGCTACACCGCCGCGCTCGACGGCCGCCCGGCCGACCTTCCCCCGCTGCGGGTGCAGTACGCCGACGTCGCGGCCTGGCAGCGGCAGCGGACCGCCGAGCTGCGCGAGAGCCAGCTGCCGTACTGGCGCCGCCAGCTCGCCGGCGCCACGCCGGTGGACCTGCCGACCGACCGGCCGCGGCCGGCGGTACGGGACTCCGCCGGCGACGTCGTGCCGTTCACCGTGCCGGCCACGGTGGCGGCGGCGCTGGGGCAGCTGGCCCGCCGCCACCACGCCACGCCGTTCATGGTCCTGCTGGCGGCGTACGCGGTCGTGCTCGGGCGGTGGAGCGGCCGGACCGACGTCACGGTCGGCACGCCGGTCGCCGGGCGTGGGCACGACGACGTGCAGGGCCTCATCGGGCTCTTCGTGGACACCGTCGTGGTGCGGGCCGACCTGGCCGAGGATCCGACGTTCGGCGAGCTGGTCGAGCGGGTCCGCCGTACCTCGTTGGACGCCTTCGCCCACCAGGAGCTGCCGTTCGAGCAGTTGGTCGAGGAGCTGGCGCCGGTCCGCGACCCCGCGCGGACCGCGCTGTTCTCGACGATGTTCGTCTGGCAGGAGGCCGGGCCGGAGGGCTTCCAGGTGCCGGGGGCGGACGTTCTGTCGGTGCCGATCCCGTTCGCCGACGCCAAGTTCGACCTGACGCTGTCGGTGTCCCCGTGCCCGGACGGTTCGCTCGCCGGCGCCGTGGTCTACGCCACCAGCCTGTTCGACCGCGGCACGATCGAGCGGTTCGCCGCACACGTCGGGCAGCTGCTGGCCGGTGTGGCGGCGGCCCCGGACGCCCCGCTCGCCGACATCGAGATGCTCCCGCCGGCCGAGCGCGAGCAGCTGCTCGACGGCTGGAACGACACCGCGACCGACGTGCCGGCCACCACGCTGCCGGCGCTGTTCCGCGCCCAGGCGGCCGCCACCCCGGACGCGGTGGCCGTGCGGACGGCGGACCGCAGCCTGTCGTACGCCGAACTCGACGCCCGCGTGACCGCGCTGGCGCTCCGGCTGCGCGCGGCCGGGGTCGGCCCCGAGTCGGTGGTCGGGGTGTGCCTGGAGCGCGGCCCGGACCTGGTGACCGCGCTGCTGGCCGTGCTCACCGCCGGCGGCGCCTACCTGCCGCTGGACACCGAGAGCCCGCCGCAGCGGCTGGAGCAGCTGCTCACCGACGCCGCGGCACGGGTCGTGGTGACCGACCGGGACACCGTCGGCACCGCCGCGCGCACGGTGGTCCGGCCCGACGCGGGTGGCGCCGCCCCGCACGGGCCGCTGCCCGGCGACACCGACCCGGACCACCCGGCGTACGTGCTGCACACTTCCGGCTCGACCGGCCGGCCCAAGGGCGTCGTGATCACCCACCGCGCGCTGGTCAACCGGTTGGCCTGGATGCAGCGCGAGTACCCGCTCGACGCGACCGACCGGGTGCTGCACAAGACGCCGTACGGCTTCGACGTCTCGGTCTGGGAGCTGTTCTGGCCGCTGGTCACCGGCGCGACGCTCGTCGTCGCCCGCCCCGGCGGGCACCGCGACCCGGCGTACCTGGCCGCGACGATCGCCGAGCACGGCGTCACCACCCTGCACTTCGTGCCGTCGATGCTGCGCGCCTTCCTCGACACGCCCACCGGCGAGCTGCCCTCGGTACGCCGGATCTTCGCCAGCGGCGAGCCGCTGGCGGCCGAGCTGGCGGCGGCCGTGCACGAGCGGATCGGTGGCGAGCTGCACAACCTCTACGGCCCCACCGAGGCGACGATCGACGTGACCGCCGCGCGTTGCCTGCCCGGGGAGCCGGTCACGATCGGCCGGCCGGTCGCCAACACCCGCGTCCACGTCGTCGACCCGGACCTGCGGCTGCTGCCGGCCGGCGTGCCCGGCGAGCTGGTGGTGGCCGGCGTCCAGCTCGCCCGCGGCTACCTCGGCCGCCCCGCGCACACGGCCGACCGGTTCGTGCCGGACCCGTTCGGCACGCAGCCGGGAGGCCGGCTCTGCCGCACCGGCGACCTGGCCCGGCACCGCGCCGACGGCACGATCGAGTACCTGGGCCGGCTGGACCGGCAGGTGAAGCTGCACGGCCACCGGATCGAGCCGGGCGAGGTCGAGGCGGTGCTCACCGCGCATCCGGACGTCGCCTCCGCCGTGGTCACCGTGCACGACGACCGGCTCGTCGCGTACCTCGTCGGCTCGGGCGACGCGGCCGGTCCGGCGCTCGACCGGGACGGCGTCGCGGCGCACGCCCGGGCCCGGCTGCCCCGGCAGCTGGTGCCCGCACGCTGGGTGGTGCTCGACGCCCTGCCGCTGACCGCCGCCGGCAAGGTCGACCACCGCGCGCTGCCCGCGCCGGCCGCCAGCGCCGGGCCGGCGGCGGAGGCGCCGCACACCCCGCTGGAGCGGACGATCGCGCGCGCCGTGGCCGACGCGCTCGGCGTCGACGCGGTGGGCCGGCACGACGCGTTCTTCGCGCACGGCGGCGACTCGATCCGGGCGATCCGTGCCGTCGGCGCGCTGCGGGCGGCCGGCCTGCCGGTGTCGGTGCACGACCTGTTCAGTCACGCCACGGTGGCCGAGCTGGCCGAACTGGTCGGCACCCGGGCGCCGGAGAGGCCGGCCGCCGTGGGGGAGCGGCCCGCCGAGCAGCCGGTCGTGGCGCCGTTCGCGCTGCTCTCCGACGGCGACCGCGCGCTGCTGCCGCCGGGCCTGGTCGACGCGTACCCGATGGGCGAGATCCAGGCCGGGATGGTGTACGAGATGCTGGCCGCGCAGCGGCCGGTCTACGTGAACGTCAGCTGCTACCGGATCGAGGACGAGACGCCGTTCGACCTGGCCGACCTGCGCGCGGCGGCGGCGCTGCTGGTGCAACGGCACGAGATCCTGCGTACCTCGTTCGCGCTGGCCGGCTACACGCGGCCGTTGCAGCTGGTGCACCGCACCGCCGAGCTGCCGGTGGACCTGGACGACCTGCGGGACCTGCCGCCGGCCGCGCAGCGCCAGGTCCTCGACGCCTTCCTGCTCGCCCAGCGCGCCGTGCCGTTCGACCTGGCCGTGCCGCCGCTGCTGCGCTACACGGTGCACCGGACCGGCGAGCGCGAGTGGTGGCTCACCCACGTCGAGTGCCACGCGATCCTCGACGGCTGGAGCCACACGTCGGTGATCGCCGAACTGCTCGCGCACTACCGGACGCTGCGCCGTGGTGGCGTACCCCGGCCGGCGCCGCTGCCCGCCGTCCGGTTCGCCGACTTCGTCGCCGCCGAGCAGGAGTCGCTGCGCTCGGCGGCCGACCGGGACTTCTGGACCGCCACCATCACGGCCGCCGACAAGCTGGAGATCCCGGCCGAGTGGGGCGGCCGGATGGACGGGGCCGAGGGGTCGGACGGCGCCGACGACGCGCCGGGCCAGGTCGTCGTCGGGTACGCCGACCTGGAGCCGGCGCTGCGCCGGCTCGCGGCCGACGCGGGGGCGTCGCTGAAGAGCGTGCTGCACGCCGCCCACCTCGCGGCCTGGGGCGTGGTCACCGGGCGGCAGCGCTTCTTCACCGGGCTGGTCGGCAACGGCCGGCCGGAGCGGCTGCGCGGCGACGAGGTGATCGGCATGTACCTGAACACGGTGCCGTTCCCCGCCGACCTGACCGCCGCGAGCTGGCCGGAACTGGTGCGGGCGGTCTTCGCGCGGGAGGCGCGGATGTGGCCGCACCGGCGCTACCCGATGGCCGCGATGCGGCGCGACGGCCGGCACGCCTCGGCGCTGGTCGACGTCAGCTTCACGTACCTGGACTTCCACATGCTCGACTGGAGCTCCGGCATCGACCTGGAGGCCGACTTCAGCCCGAGCGAGCAGCCGTTCTCCGCGGTGTCGTTCCCCGGGTACCTGCGCCTGCTCGGTCGGCCCAGCAGGATCGGGCGGCCGTACCTGGAGCTGATCGGCCGGACCTACCGGCAGGTGCTGGCGTCGATGGCCGCCAGCACGGCCGGGACCGGTGCCGCCCGCGACCCCGGCGCCGGTTTCGACGCGACCCCGGCCGCGACGCCGTCGTCGTCGCCGCGGACCGTGACGCTGGCGCCGGCCGACCGCGACCGGGTCCTCGTCGAGTCGAACCGCACCGACCGGGCCTTCCCCACCGACCAGCCGGTGCACCGGCTGATCGAGCGGCAGGCCCGGTCCGCGCCCACCGCCGTCGCGCTGCGGCAGGGCGCCGTCAAGGTCTACTACGCCGAGCTGGAGCTACGCGCGAACCGGCTGGCGCACCGGCTGCGCACGCTCGGCGTCGGTCCGGGCACGGTCGTCGGCATCTGCCTGCCACGGACACCCGACCTCGCCGTCAGCGTGCTGGCCGTGCTGAAGGCGGGCGGCGCGTTCCTGCCGCTGGATCCGGCGTACCCGGTCGAGCGGCTGCGGTTCATGCTCGACGACACGGGCGCCGCGGTGCTGCTCGCCGCCGGGCGGCTGCGGGCCGGCCTCGTCCAGGCCGGTCCGGCGGGCGTGCCGACGGTCGACGTGACCGACGAGTCCGCCCAGCTCGACATGCCGGTCACCACGCCGGAGGTGGCGGTGGCGCCGGAGGACCTGGCGTACGTCACCTACACGTCCGGCTCGACCGGGCGGCCCAAGGGGGTCGCCGTACCGCACCGGGCGCTGCTCAACCTCCGGCACGCCCAGCAGGAGGTCTTCGACGTCCGACCGGGCGACCGGATGCTCCAGTTCTTCTCGGTGGGCTTCGACGCGTCGGTGTCCGAGCTGGTCGCCGCGCTCACCGCCGGCGCCGAGCTGGTGCTGCCCGCGCCCGACCGCGACCCGGGCGACCTGCGCGGCGAGGCGGCCACCCTGACCCACCTCTTCCTGCCGCCGTCGATGCTGAGCCGGCTGGACCCGGCGGACTTCCCGCAGCTGCGGGTCACCCTGGTCGGCGGCGAGGCGTGCCCCGCCGTGCAGGCCGACCGGTGGGCGCGGCACGCCACGTTCGTCAACCTCTACGGCCCCACCGAGGCGTGCGTCGCCGCCACGTACGCGCCGGTGGCCGCCGGCGCGCCGGACCGGATGCCGTCGATCGGCACCCCGCTGGCGAACGTGCGGTGCCACGTCCTCGACGCCGACGGGCGACCGCTGCCCACCGGGGTGCGCGGCGAGCTGTACGTCGCCGGGGCGGGCCTGGCCCGCGGCTACGTCGGTCGTCCGGCGCTGACCGCGGACCGGTTCGTCCCGGACCCGTTCGGACCGCCCGGCAGCCGGATGTACCGCACCGGCGACGTGGTCTCCCGCGCCGCCGACGGCTCGCTGCGCTTCCACGGGCGCGGCGACCAGCAGGTCAGCGTCCGCGGCTTCCGCATCGAGCTCGGCGAGGTCGAGCACGCGCTGCAGGCGCACCCGGCCGTCGAGGCCGCGGCCGTCGCGGTCGCCGCGGCGGGCACCGAGGAGGCGACGCTCGTGGCGTTCGTCCGGCCCACCGCCGGCAGTTGCGGTGCCGCCCCGTCCCCGGCCGAGCTGCGCGAGCACGTACGCCGCCGGCTGCCGGCGCACATGGTGCCGACCCGCTGCCACGTCGTCGGGCAGTTCCCGGTCACCGCCTCGGGCAAGGTCGACCGCCCCGCGCTGATCGCGGCCGAACCGAAGCCCGCCGCGCAGATCGCGCCGGTGGCGCCGCGCACGCCGCTGGAGCGGAGCATCGCCGACGCCTGGGCGCAGGTGCTGCGGCTGGACCGGGTCGGCATCGACGACGACTTCTTCGACCTCGGCGGGCACTCGATGGCGATGATGCGGATCATCTCGCTGCTGCGGGAGTCGCACGGCGTGGAGCTGACGTTCCGGGCCTTCCTGGAGCACCAGACCGTCGCGCGGCTGGCCGCCGCGATCACCGACGGCGCGGTCGGCGGCCCCGAGGCGCCGGCCGCGCCCGGCAGCCGCAACCGGGCGCTGCTGTGGCTGCGGCGCGGCAGCGCCACGCCGCTGTTCTGCATCCACCCCGGCGGCGGCAGCGCCCACTGGTTCCAGCGCTTCCTGCCGTACCTGGACCCGCAGCTACCGCTGGCCGCGTTCGAGTGGCCGAAGCCGCACGGCGACCACGCCACGATCCCCACCGCCGCCGAGATGGCCCGCCGGCACCTCGACGAGCTGCGGGCCGCCCAGCCGCACGGGCCGTACCGGCTGTTCAGCTGGTGCGGCGGCAGCACGATCGCGGCGGAGCTGGCCACCCTGCTGCTGGACGCCGGCGAGGAGGTGACCTTCATGCTTCTCGACCCGGTGCTGGACGCGCAGACCCGGCCGAAGTTCTACGAGCAGATGGGCTTCGTGCGCCGGCTGGAGAAGCTGGTGCTGGAGATCGACCGGGGCGGGCCGGAGGCGGACACACCCGAGCGGCGCGCCGAGATCATGGACCTCTACGAGCGGGTGGCCAACGACATCGACGAGAAGGAGGGCATGGCGCTGCCCGAGCGCGGCGTCGGCGCCGCCTGGCCGCGGATGGTCCGGGTCTGGCGGGAGTCGTTGCAGGCGCTCATCGAATACCCGAACCCCCGCTACGCCGGCAAGCTGCACCTCATCGCCAGCGACGCGCTCGCCAACGGCCAGCACGTGGTGTCCAGCGGCCAGACGTTCGCCGACTACCTCGAACGGTGGGAGGAGCTGATCGGCGGGGGGATCGAGCTGCACCGGGTGCCCGGGGACCACATCGGGATCATGAAGCCGCCGCTCCTGGTGCACCTGACCGACGTGATCAGCGCCGTGCTGGCCGGCACCCGATGACCACCACGCCGCGCCGCCCGTCGGCCGACCCGGCGGCACCCGGGCCGGCGAGGCCCGATCCGGCTGTGCCCGATCCGGCCGCGCAGCAGCGGGCGTGGAACGCCACCGGCCGCGCGTACGCCGCGGACGGCCCGGTGCACCGGCTGTTCGAGGCGCAGGCCCGGCTCCGCCCGGACGCCGTGGCGGTGCGCTGGGCCGGCGGCGCGCTGACCTTCGCCGAGCTGGACCGGCGCGCCAACCGGCTGGCGTGGGCGCTGCGCGACCGCGGGGTCGGGCCCGAGACGCCGGTGGGCATCCGGGTGCCGCGCGGCCCGCTGCTGGCGGTCGCCGTGTACGGGGTGCTGAAGGCGGGCGGCTGCTACGTGCCGGTCGAGCCGACGCTGCCCGCCGAGCGCGCGCACACCCTGCTGGCCGAGGCCGGTGTGGGGCTGCTCGTCGTCGCCGAGGGCGAGGACGGCTGGCCGCTGCCGCCGGGGGTGCGCCCGGTGGGCGCCGACGCCCCGGTCGCGGATCTCCGCGAGGAGCACCCTCCGGAACCCGGCACCGGCGCGGACTCCACCGCCTACGTGGTCTTCACCTCCGGCAGCACCGGCCGGCCCAACGGCGTCGCCGTGGCGCACCGGTCGCTGCACAACCTCCTCGCCTGGTGTCGCCGCACGCACGGCTTCGGCCCGCACGACCTGGGCCTGTCGGTCACCTCGCTCGGCTTCGACCTGTCCGTCTTCGACCTGCTCGGCCTGCCCGCGTACGGGGCGGGCGTCTACATCGCCGACGACGCGCAGCGGCGCGACCCGGAACTGCTGCTCGACGTGCTGCTGCGTGAGCCGGTGACGTACTGGAACTCCGCGCCGACCACGCTGGCCCAACTCGCGCCGCTGCTCGGCGGGCACCGGGGTGCCGCCGGGACCGGCGACCTGCGGCTGGTCTACCTCAGCGGCGACTACACGCCGTTGACGCTGCCCGACGAGGTGCGGTCGGTCTTCACCCGGGCGACGATCGTCAGCCTCGGCGGCGCGACCGAGGCGACCGTCTGGTCGAACTGGTTCGAAGTCGGCGCGGTCGACCCGGCCTGGCGGAGCATCCCGTACGGGCGGCCGATCGACAACGCGCAGTACTGGGTGGTCGACGAGGACCTGCGGCCGTGCCCGGCGGGCGTGCCGGGCGACCTGCTCATCGGCGGCGACGTCCTCGCCCTCGGCTACCACCGTCAGCCGGAGCTGACCCGGCAGCGGTTCGTCCCGGACACACTCGGGCTCGACCCGCGGGGCCGGCTCTACCGCACCGGCGACCGGGCGAGCTTCGGCCCCGACGGGGTGCTGACCTTCCTCGGCCGGGTCGACGGGCAGGTCAAGATCCGCGGTGCCCGGGTGGAGTTGGCCGAGGTCGAGCACCGCCTGCGCGGGCACGCCGGCGTGAAGGACGTGGTGGCGCTGGCCCGGCCGGCCCCCGACGGCGACCGCGCGCTGGTGGTCTACGTCGTGCCGGCACCCGGCTGCCGCCCGACCGTACGGGAGTTGCGCCGGCACGTGGCCGCCGCGCTGCCGGACTACATGGTGCCGGCCGCGGTGGTGTTCGTGGACGGCTTTCCCGCCACCGACAACGGCAAGCTCGACCGCGCGGCGCTGCCGTGGCCGGCGCGCACCGGCAGCACGCACGTGCTCGGGGTGCCGGGGTAGTCGCCGGCCGGCCGCCGGTGGGCGCACCCCGGGGGGAGAGGTGCGCGCACGACCGCGCCCGCGCCGTCGCCCCCCGGATCACGACGGCGCGGGCCCGCTCACCGGGTCAGCATGGGTGGATGTACCAGATCGGGTCCCAGTCGACGGAGACCGGGATGTTGTCCGGGTTGATCTCCTGTTTCGTGAAGCTGTCTCTGTCGCTGAGGTACACGACCGCGTCGTCCGTCTGGTGGTTGACGGCGGCGCCACGGCCCAGGAAGTTCGTGAGGTTCCGATCGTCGCAGTAGTAGAGCTCGAAGAAGGTGTGCTGACCGTCGCCCTCTCCCACGGCGTAGCAGGAGTAGCCCGACCTGCAGCTGCGCAGGTACTGGTTGCGGGCCTCCGTGCTCAGGTTGCGGGTCACGTACTCCCGGAATCCGCTGCCGTTCTTGCCGTCGGAGAAGAACGGGCTGAGACCCGGTCTCACCTCCAGCGTGGTGTCCGCCCGCGCCGGGGACGCGGCGGCGGTGAGCAGCGCGACGACCGCGGCGGCCGTCGCCAGGACCCGGATTCTCCGTAGATCTCGCATGGGTTCCTCCGTCTGTTGCGGACGTTGTGGAACGAGCATGCTCGCCGCGGCACATGGCTGTCCTTACGGGCGGGTGCACACCTGTTGCGTCAGCGCGCACACTCCGGTACCGCTAACCAAGCTATCGCTTGATTGGTAAGCTCGGCAGCCTGCTGGCTCCCGGATCCGCGCGGGGGAGTCGCCTCACTACGCAAGGAGACCTCACGATGAAGGTGCTCGTGGTCGGTGGAACCGGCATGATCGGGGCCCACACTGCCCTCCACCTGCGGGATCGGGGAGACGACGTCACCGTCGCCGCCCGGGGGGCGGTCGATGCGGACTCGCCCGTCGCCGACCTGCCCGTCCTCCGCGGGGACTACACCCGTCAGACCTTCACCCGCAAGGACCTGGCCCCCTTCGACGCGGTCGTCTTCGCCGCGGGGCAGGACGTGCGCCACCTGCCCCGCGACGCGGACGAAACCCAGTTCTGGAAGGAGACCCAGAGCGCGGGGGTGCCGGCCTTCGCGGCGCTCGCCAAGAGCGCGGGTGTCTCCCGCTTCGTCCAGGTCGGCAGCTACTACCACCACCTGCGGCCCGCCCTGGCCGACTCGAACGCCTACGTCGCCGCCCGCCGCGACGCCGACGAGGGAGCCCGGGCGCTGGCTGACGCCTCCTTCACGGTCTGCACCCTCAACCCGCCCTCGATCATCGGTGCCATCCCCGGCATCACGGCCAAGCGCTACCGCCGCATGGTGTCCTGGGCAGCCGGCAACGAGCCGCAGATCCCCGACCACGCACCGGCCGGCGGCACGAACTACATGTCGGCCCGGTCCCTGGCCGAGGCGATCGGCGGCGCGCTCGACCGCGGCACGGCGGGCGCGGCGTACCTCATCGGTGACGCCAACCTCACGTTCGCGCAGTTCTTCCAGCTGCTCGTCGACGCGGCCGGGGGCGACCGCACCATCGCCGAGCTCGACGAGCCGCACCCCTTCATGCCCGACTCGATGATCGTCCAGGGGCGCGGGACCGTCCTTTCCTACGAACCGGATCCGGCCGAGACCGCACTGCTCGGCTACACCCGCGGTGACTGCGAGCGTGCCGCCGCCGAACTCGTCGAGGTCGTGCGCGCGGCGACCGCCCCCGCGTCGTGACCAGCCTCGACGCGGCCGACCTCACCGCGCTGCGCGTACTCTCCGAGACGTATGCGGCGGCCGCCGACGACCGTGACGCAGCCGCGGTCGGCGCGCTCTTCGTTCCGGACGGCGTCCTCGTCGTCCCCGAGCCGCCGGCGCACCTCGGCGCCCGCGTGTCCCACGTCGGCCGTCCCGCTGTCGTGGCCGCGCTCGGGGCCCTCACCGGCACCCTGGCGACGACCCACGTCGTGGCCGGGGCACGCTACCTGCCGACGCCGACCGGGGCCCGTGGCCGGGTCCGCGGCACGGCCCACCACCTGCTGCCCGGTCGCGAAGGGCCCTCGGACCTCGTCTGGTTCCTGCACTACGACGACGAGTACGCGCGCACCGACGACGGATGGGCCCTCACGCGTCGCGCCGTGACCATCAACTGGATCGAGCGCCACCGCGTCTCCGCGATCAGGACCGACGAGGAAGAGAGCGGCAGATGAGCGCCACCCGCAGGCTCGAGGACCAGATCGCGGTCGTCACCGGCGGCGCCCTCGGGATCGGCGGCGGCATCTCCCGCCGTCTCGCCGCCGCCGGTGCCCACGTCGTCCTCGTCGACATCGACGGGCAGGCCGCCGTCGACACCGCCGCCGACATCCGTGGCGCCGGCGGCGAGGTCGAGGTCGTCCTCGCCGACGTACGCACCCCTGACGGTGTCGCCGCCGCTGTCGCCGCCGCGTCGGCCCTCGACTCCGGGCGGGTCGACGTGCTCGTCAACAACGTCGGCGACTTCCGCCCGGCCTCCAGGACCTTCCTGCACTCGACCCCGCAGCAGTGGCAGGCGCTCTACGAGGTCAACCTGTGGCACGTGCTCGCGATGACCCACGCGCTGCTGCCCGGCATGGTCGAGCGAGGCCGTGGCGCCATCGTCAACAACTCGACCGTCGAGGCCTTCCGGGGCATCCCGGCGTGCGCCCCGTACTCCGCCTACAACGCCGGGGTCAGCGCCTTCACCAGGAGCCTCTCCGTCGAGGTCGCCGGCCACGGGGTACGGGTCAACGCGATCGCGCCCGACCTCGCGGACACGCCCCAGACGCCGGCCGCGGCGATGCTGCGCGGACGTGACCCGGAACTCATCCGCACGTGGATCCCCGTCGGGCGCTTCGGCCAGCCCGACGACTACGCCGCCGTCGTCGAGTTCCTCGCCAGTGACGACGCCCGCTTCGTCACCGGGCACACGATCCCCGTCGACGGAGGGACCCTGGCCGCCTCGGGCTGGTACGCGCGGGTCGACCGCAAGGGCTGGTCGAACATGCCCAACGAGGCCTGACCGTCGAGCCGGCCAGGTAGGCGTTCACGAACACCAGCGTGTGTGCGCCGGGACCCACGCAGGGGTCCCGGCGCACCCGGCCGTGCTCAGTCGCGGCGGTCGAGGCCGAAGAGCTCGGCTGCCGCCGCGAGCTGGTCGAGGTACTCGGCCAGCTCGCGGTGCCGTACGACGAGGTTGACCACGGTGCCCCCCGCTTCGCCGATCCGGCCGACGAGGTCGAGCGCGGCCTCCGGGTCGCCCGTCGGGTCGAGGCGAGCCGGCGGCGTGATGACGACATCGAACCCCTCCGGAAGGTCGTGCTCGGCGAGCATCCGCGGCAGGGTCTCCAGGTCCGGACCGCGATACGTCACCGGGGCCGGTGCCCACCCGTCGCCCAGGGTGACCGCGCGCCGGAGGGCACGCCTGCTGTGACCACCGACCCAGATGGGGACCTTCTCCTGGACCGCGTGCGGGCTGACGACCTGCTCGGTGAAGTGGTAGTACTCCCCGTGGTAGGTCGCGAGCCGCACCGACAGCGACGCCCGCAGGGCCCGCAGGGCGTCGTCCGCCCGTGGTCCGCGGTCGGCGAACGGGCGCCCGAGCAGCGCGAACTCCTCCTCGAGGTTGCCGACGCCCACCCCGAGGACGACCCGCCCCCCGCTGAGGTGGTCGAGGGTGCCGTACCGCTTGGCCAGCTCCAGCGGGTGGTGCAGCCCGAGCACGAGCACGTACGGCAGGAAGCGGATCCGCTCCGTGATCGCCGCGAGGTGGGAGAACGTCGCGACCGGGTCGTAGAAGCGTTCACCCCGGGCCAACCCCGCTGAGACGCTGACGTGCTCCGGGCAGGTGAAGAACTCGTACCCGAGCCGGTCGGCGGTCGTGAAGACCTCCCGCAGCTCGGCGACCCCGGCCTCGGCCTCCCACGCGGGCCGGGGCCCGGAGTCGGCCAGGACCGGGGCGCTGAGGCCGATGCGCACGGGCTCAGGCCTCGGAGTCGACGGCGCGGGCGAGAATGTCGCGGCCCTCGTCGGTGCCGTCGAGCTGGCGGTTCCAGCGGTGGGTCACCTTCCAGCCCTCGTCGGTGCGAATGAACTCCCACCGGTTGGAGCCGGTGCGCCAGATCCGGTAGCCGTTCTCGTCGGGAGCGTGGAGCACGAGCTGCGAGTAGTTCGTCACCACGGCCCGGTCGCCGTCGACGACGATGTGCGGCAGGCCCATGAGGTGGGCGGCGCCGGAGTGGATCAGCGCCTGGTGCCGCTCACCGGTCACCATGGCGCGCAGCGCGTCCCGGCCGTTGAGCACGACGGGGTAGGTGTCGTACACGCCCTCCTCGGTCCACATCCGGGCGGTGACCTCGGCTGAGCCGCTGTCCACGGCGGGGCCGTAGCCGGCGACGACCTGCCACAGGGCGAGCTGGTCCTCGGCGGCGGCGAGGCGCCGTTCGGCCTGCTCGAGGCGCGCCTCGAGCAGGGCGAGCCGGTCGGGCTGCGAGTCGGTCATGGTGGGTTCCTCTCGAGCGGGCTTCTCGCGGGCCGATCCGGCCGGTGGCCGGTCAGGTCGTGGGCGCGGTCGTCTCGAAGCGTTCCGGGGTGAGCTCACGCAGCGCGGCCATCTGCGCGAGGTGGTGGGCCGCCGAGGTGGCCACGAGGCTCGCGTTGACCGCGGTCGCCCCGACGGCATCGGCCGTGCGCAGGTGCGCGCGGGAGCGGTCCGGGTCCCCGAGTGGGTCCAGCGGCGGGATCTGCAACACGAGGTCGAAGTCGTCCGGGCGCTCCACGGAGGTCCACAGGCGGGTCAGTTCCTGCGGCCCGAGGCCGAACGGCGCCCACCCGGTGCCGTGCGCCACGGCGCGGCGCAGCGAGCGGCGGGTGCGTCCACCGAACCACAGCGGCACCGTCGTGCGCGGCGCGTGCGGTTCGACGACGAAGTCGGTGAACGTGAACCGGGGCCCCTCGTGGTGCGGCACGGCCCTGCCCCATGCGGCGCGCAGGGCCGCGATCGCCTCGTCCGCGACCGCGCCGCGCTCGGCGAACTCGGCGCCGAGCAGGTCGAACTCCTCTTCGAGGCTGCCGACCCCGATGCCGAGGATGACGCGCCCGCCGCTGAGCAGGTCGAGGGTGCCGTAGGTCTTGGCGAGGGCCAACGGGTGGTGGTAGCCGATGACGACGACGTTCGTCGCGAGCCGGACGCGGCGCGTCGCCGAGGCGAGGAACGACAGCGTGGCCACGGGGTCGAAGTACGTCGCGCCCCGCTCGGCGGCGATCGGGGCGGGCACCGCGACGTGCTCGCTGCACGTCAGGTGGTGGTAGCCCAGGTCGTCGGCGGCGCGGGCGATGGCCAGCAGCGCGCCGCCGACGTCGGGGCCGGCCAGGACGTCCCGCTCCCAGGCGGCCGCGGTGCGCGGGTGCTGGACGACGACCGGGGTGAGCAGCCCGATTCGTGCGGTCATGACGGGGTCTCCGATCCGGCGCCGCCGCGCGTCGCGCCGGCGGCCCCGTCGCTGGGGTTGCCGGTCGCGGGCGGACCGCAGGCCGCGGTACTCGTGGGGATGTGCCGGAGGCGTACGAGCAGCGCTTCGAACTCCTCGTCGTCGGCCGGGTCGAGCGGCAGCCCGAGCCCGAGCCCGTCGGCGAGCCCGCCGTAGGCCTGCTCGAGCACGTCCGGCAGCTCGGCATAGGTGCCGTGCGGGATGAGCGTGGCCAGGGTCTCGTCGTCGAGGATGTCGGCGAGTCCCGCCCAGCGCCCGGAGGCGGCCATCTCGGCGAGCCGTTCGCCGACCCGGCCCAGGCCGAGCCGGTCCAGGGTGGTGCGGTAGGCCGGGGTGGAGAAGAGGAACGCCAGCTCCTGGCGGGCGGAGTCGCGGCTCGCGGCGAGTGCGGCCCGCGTCGGACCGGTGATCGACTTGGACACGACGACGACCCGCGGGATCCCGGCGCGTCCGGCCCGGTCGGCCCCGGCGCGGAGTGCGGGGAGCACGACCGTGCGCAAATGGCTCGGGTGCGAGTTCGTCGCGTGGGTGACGAAGCCGTCGGCGAGTTCGCCGGCCACCTCGCAGACGCGCCGGTTGACCCCGCCGGTGTAGAGCGCCGGAGCCGCGGTCGACAGCGGGCCGGGGTTGAAGTAGGGCTGGAGCCGGGTGAAGCGGTAGTGGCTGCCCTCGTGCGCCAGGGGCCCGCCCGTGGTGAACGCGGCGAAGATCGCCCGGATCGAGGCAAGGTAGTCGCGCAGGTTCTCGGCCGGCCGGTCCCACGGCACCGAGAAGCGGCCGACGATGTTGCCGCGTACCTGGGTGGCCAGACCGAGCTGGAAGCGACCCTCGGAGAACCGTGCGAGGTCCCACGCGGCGTACGCGGTCACCATCGGGCTGCGGGGGAAGGCCAGCGTCATGCTGGTACGCACGGTGATCCGGCTGGTGTGCTCGGCCGCGAGCAGGGCGACCGCCAGCGAGTCGTGCGTCGTCTCGGGGACGTGCACGGTGTCGAAGCCGAGCCGCTCGATGCGCGCCACGACCGCGGGCACCTCGCGCAGCGCCGTCGTCGCCGGCAGCGTCGTGGCCAGCTCCATCCGGGTGGCGTACGCCTGTGCCGCCGTCACGGGATGCGGCCCGCCAGGGCGGCGTCGACGACCTCGTCGCCACTGACGATCCGGGCGAGCTTCTCCAGCCGGGGCGCGCGGCGCAGGTGCGCCCCGCCCTCGACCGGCAGGCACGCGCCGGTGACCCACGAGGACTCGGGACCGCACAGGAAGCGGACCGCGGCGGCGACGTCCTCGGCGCGTCCGACCCGTGACAGGGGCTTCTCGGCGACGGTCGCGGCGGCCAGCTCGGGGTCGGCCAGCAGCAGGCCCGGGTTCTTCCCGTCGGTGGCCACGATGCCGGGGCGCACGACGTTGACCCGCACCGCGAGGTGGCCGAGCTCGTCGGCGGCGACCCGCACGAGCGCTTCGAGCGCGGCCTTGCTCACCGAGTACGACGGCATGAACGGGAAGGAGTGCCCGCCCGCGCTCGAGGAGGTGCACACGATCGAGCCCCCACCGCGCGCGGCCAGGGCCTGTCCGCCGTACCGGATCGCGTGCAGCGCCGTCGTGACGTTGCGCCGGAAGTCGTGCTCCAGGGTCTCGGCGTCGAGGGCGAGCACGGGACGGAAGGTGCCGCCGCCGACCGTCGTGACGACGGCCACCAACGGGGTCTCGTCGGCGACGCGCACCGCCGCGGCGACGTCCTGCTCGAGAGCGGAGTCGCCGACGCTGACCCGCACCGGCAGCGCCCCGGGGGCGGCTGCGGCGATCGTCGCGGCCGCCGCCCGCAGCGTCGCCCCGGTGCGTCCCATGATCGTCACGGCGGCCCCGTCGGCGGCCAGCGCGGCGGCGATGGCGCGGCCGAAGCCGCCGCCCCCGCCGATGACGAGCGCACCGCGGCCGGCGAGCGGACCGGGTGCGGCGCTGGTCGGGTGCTGCCCCCTGTCGGGTCGTGTCCGTGGCGGGTGGTCGGGATTCGTGCTCATCCCTGCTCCCTCGAGTCCCGTCGGAACTTCTCCCGCGTCGACGGGTCGTCCATGAGCACGAAGGTGCCCGTGGCGGTGACGCACGTCAGGTCCCCGACGCGCAGCTCGCCGGAGCTGCGCACCTTGCGCCCGTCGCGCCCGTCGTGCCGGGCCAGGATCGTGATCGTCGAGCCGATCGGAATGGCCGCGCGGAAGGAGATGTCGAGCCCGACGGTCACCGCGGCATACCCGGCGCGGGCGTTGGCGATGCCGAGGGCGTGGTCCATGAGCATCGCCGAGGTGCCGCCGTGCACGTGCCCCGGGGGTCCCTGGAAGGCCAGCCCCAGGGTGACCTCGCCGCGCAGTGAGCCGTCAGGCTCGACCCAGAGACTCACCGGCGGCGACAGCGGGTTCTCGGTGCCGCCGGCGGGGTCGAAACGGCCCGGGCCGGGCTGGCGCCACATCGTCGCGATCCGCTCGGGAAGGTCCGGGGCGTGGGCGTCGATCCGGGCGGTGAGCACGTCGAGGTCGGCCACGATCCGGTCGGCGTCAGCGTCGATGGCCGCGCCCGCGCGGGTGATCGCGTCGACGAGCCGCCGGGTGGCTGAGGCGACGGCGTCGATGCCCGTGTCGCGGGGCTGTGCCGTGGCGAGGGTGGCTTCCACCGGGCGGACTCCTCTGGCCGATCAGGGCAACCAAGCGCTTGCTTGATCGCACCTTAGCGACCCGGCGGCGCGCTGGCAACGGTTGCTCCCCGGCGCCGTCCCCGTGGGTGCGGTGGTGTCCGCCCGCAGGTTGGAGGTGGCGTCCGCCCCATCGGTTGGAGGTGGCGTCCGCCCGTGGGTCGGCGGTGACATCCGCCCGGGGGTCGCGGTGGCATTCCCCGCGGGGCGCAGCGGCGTTCGCCCATTGACGCGCCCGCGCCCTGCCCTTACCGTCCCAAGCGAGCGCTTGGTTGGTGTTGCGGGGCGCCGTACGCCGACAGCCTCGGGAACGCCGTGCGCCGATCAGCTCCAGGCGCGCACCACGCCGCCGACGCCCTCCACCACCCACCGTGACCGCCGCGCCCTCACGGCCACTGCCGAACGACCCGCCGGCACCCCAGCCGCCCCAGGCACCCGGATCCCGGATCCGCTCCCGGCTCGGACCGCGGTCAGAAAAGGAGCACCGTGTCTCGCCTCCCGTACCGACGACGCCTCGCCGTCGCCGTCAGCCTGCTTGCCACCCTCGCCGTCGGAGCCTGCTCCGGCACCCCGACGAGCGACCCCGGCGCCACCGGCGCCGGCACGGGGGAGATCGACCCCGACGCCGTCCTGCGGGTCACGGCCTCGTCCCCTTTCCAGAACCTCGACCCGGCCCAGCCGGCCCCCGGCGGTTACCCCTACCTCACGCTGATCTACGACCGGCTCACCATGGTCGACTCCAGGGACGAGATCGTCCCCGGCCTGGCGCTCTCGTGGGCCTACGCCAAGGACGGCTCCTACCTCGAACTCGCCCTGCGCGACGACGTCACCTTCCACGACGGGACGCCCTTCGACGCCACCGCCGTCAAGGTCAACATCGAGCGCGGCCAGACGCTGCCGACGAGCACCATCAAGCAGGACCTCGCCGCCATCACCGGCGTCACCGTCGTGAACGCGCACACCGTGCGCCTCAACCTCACGCCGGGCACCGGCGCGGTGCTCCCCTCGGCCCTGGCCACCGCCGCCGGCATGATGGTCTCGCCCAAGGCGATCGCCGACGGCGTCGACCTCAAGCGCGCCCCCGGCAACGCCGGCTCGGGCCCGTACGTCGCCACCGAGTTCGTGCCCAACGAGAAGTACGTCGTCAAGCGCGCCGAAGGCACCTACTGGGACCCGAACGCCGGGCGCCTCGCCGGGATGGAGATCACCCGCGTCCCCGAGGGCGCCACCCGCCTCAACGGCGTCATCAGCGGTCAGACCGACCTCAGCTTCGTCTCCTCGGCCAACGAGGTCGTCCAGGCCCGCCAGCTCGGCGAGGCCGGCCAGCTCAAGGTCACCACCCGCCCGTTCCGCAACGTCCTCGGCATCCTGCTGCGCGCCGACATGGGCGACCTCAAGGACAAGCGGGTCCGTGAGGCCATCGCGCGTTCGGTCGATCCGGCCGCCATCCGTGCCCTCTTCGCCGACACCTGCACGCCCACCCGCAGCATCTACCCGGGCAGCCCTTGGGCGGACCCGGCGGCGACCTACCCGTACGAGTTCGATCTGGCCAGGGCCAAGGCGCTGATCGCCGAGGTCGGCGGGGCCAAGGTGTCGATCAGCTTCTCCGCCGGCACCAACACCGAGCAGCCCGCCACCGCCATCCAGGCCGCCATGTCCCAGGCCGGCATCGACGCGAAGCTCAACCCGACGCCGAACTCCGAGACCGAGGCCCGCTTCATCGCCGGCGACTTCGAGCTCGAGGTGTCCAACACCTTCAACCCACGCCTCGACCCGGCGGGCACGGTGGACAACTACTTCACCGGCACCTACAAGCTCGCCGCCGACCCCGGGGCGATCGCCCCGATCGCGGCGCGGGCCGCCGATCCCCGCTCCAGCGTCGGGGAGCGCGCCAAGCAGTACCACCAGCTGTGGGAGCGGCTGTTCACCGAGGCGTGGTTCATCCCGATCTGCAACCTCACCAGCGCCACCGTCGCCTCCCCGAAGGTCGTCGGCGCCGAGCAGCTGCCGTGGACCAACCTCGGCCTGTTCGATCTGCGCACCGTCGCGATGACGAAGGGCTGAGCGCCAGGTCCCCACCCGTCGGCCGACCGGTCGCCCACCCCGACCGGCAGGCCCGAAGAAAGGCAGCCAGAGCCAGTGACCCGTCCCACCGCAGCCACCCCCCTCCTGCCCACCCTGTCCCGCGTGCTCGACGAGCAGCCGGACCTCGCCCTCACCCTCGCCGGCACCCCGTTCACCGTGGCTGAGCTCGATGCCGCGTCGCGTCGCCTCGCCGGGTTCCTCGCCGACCGCGTCGCTCCCGGCGACCGCGTCGTCATCCTCGCCCGCAACGGCCGCCTGGCCCTGATCGCCTGGTGGGCGACGACGCTCTGCGGCGGTTTCGTCGTTCCGCTCAACACGAGCAACCGCGGCCCCGTACTGGCCCACCAGGTGCTCGACGCCGACCCGGTCGCGATGATCGTCGAGGACGAGTTCGTGTCCGTCCTGGACGACGCCCTCGTCGGCACGGGGCTACGGGCGCCGGTCCTCGTCGGCGCTCCCGTGGGCGGCCGGCCCGCCACGGGCCCGGTGCCCGCCTGGGCCACCGAGGTCGTCGACTTCGACGCCGCCGTCGCCGGGGGCTCGGTGGTGACGACCACCCCGGACCTCGACGCGTACGCCACCAGCCACCTCATCTACACGGCCGGCACGACCGGCCCGTCCAAGGCGTGCATGGTCAGCCACGGCTACGTGGCGAACATGGCCCGTCAGATGCACGAGAACCTCGAGCGCCGCTCCGGTGACGTCCTGTGGTCGGCGATGCCGCTGTTCCACATGGCCGCCGTCGGGCACGTCATGGGCTCGCTCCAGCTCGGCTCGGCCATGGACGTCGCACGGCGCTTCTCGGTCAGTGGCTTCTGGGACGAGATCCTGCGCTCCCGCGCGACGATGGCCGCGCTCATGGGCTCGATGCTGCCGATGATCGTCGGCGCCCCCGACTCCGAGGCCGCCCGCAAGGCCTTCGGCCAGCTGCGCGTCGTGTCCGGCTCGCCGGTCACCGCCGACCTCGCTGCCCGCTGGACCGAGCGGTTCGGCGTCGAACGGGTCGGCTCGGGCGCCTACGGCCTGACCGAGGCCAGCCTGATCACGCTCACCCCGCCGGGGGGTTACCGCGCCGGGGCCGCCGGCAAGATCAACGAATCCTTCGAGGTACGCATCGTCGACGAGCACGACAACCCGCTGCCCGTCGGCGCGGTCGGCGAGATCGTCGCCCGCCCCACCCGCCCGGCGATCATGTTCAACGGCTACTGGCGCCAGCCGGAGAAGACCCTGGAGGTCTTCCGGGGCCTGTGGTTCCACTGCGGTGACTACGGCCGTCTCGACGAGGACGGCTACCTCTACTTCGTCGACCGCGGCAAGGACTACCTCCGCCGTGGCGGCGAGAACATCTCCAGCTTCGAGATCGAGGGCATCGTCGCGGCCCACCCGGCCGTCGGCGAGGTCGCCGTCCACGCGGTCCCCTCCCCGCTGGCCGAGGACGACCTCAAGGTGACCGTCGTGCCCGCGCCCGGCGCGCGGATCGACCCCGCGGAGCTCTTCGAGTGGTTGCACCCGCGGATTCCGCGGTACGCCGTCCCCTCCCACATCGAGGTCCGCGCCGAGCTGCCCAAGAACGCCGTCGGGCGGATCCTCAAGCGGGTCCTGCGCGAGGAGGGCGTGACCCCGCAGACGTGGAGCACGGACCCCCGCGCCGTGACAAGCACCCCGGTCCCGGCCCGCGCCGGGGAGCAGGCGTGAGCGACGCCCCCGGCCCGGTCGCCGGCCAGCGCTCCGAGGGGCCGCTGGCCGGCCTGCGCATCCTCGAACTCGGTGGGCAGGGGCCGGTGCCGTTCGCGACGATGATGCTCGCCGACCTCGGTGCCCAGGTCGTGCGGGTCGACCCGCCCGGCGAGCCCGACCGACGGGAACGCGCGCAGGTCAACGCGATCGACCGCGGCCGTACGACCGTCACGCTCGACCTGAAGTCGGAGGCCGACCGGCCGCTCGTGCACCGGCTGCTCGCCGACGCGGACGTGCTGCTCGACCCGTTCCGTCCGGGGGTGCTCGAACGTCTCGGCCTGGACCCGGCCGAACTCACCGAGCGGTACCCGCGCCTCGTCGTGGCGCGGATGACCGGCTGGGGCCAGGACGGTCCCCTCGCCACCGCCGCCGGGCACGATCTCAACTACATCGCCGTCTCCGGGGTGCTCGACACGATCGGCCTGCCCGGGCACGGCCCCGTCGTGCCGCCGATGTACCTGGCCGACTTCGCCGGCGGCGGCATGGTGCTGGCCTTCGGCGTCCTGGCCGCCCTGCACGAGCGCGTCTCCTCCGGGCGTGGGCAGGTCGTGGACTCCTCGATGCTCGAGGGCAGCGGGCTGCTCACCGTCGTCATCCACTCGATGCTCGCGCGGGGCGCCTGGAACCTCACCCGCGGGACGAACTACCTCGACGGCGGGGCGCACTTCTACCGGGTGTACCGCACCGCCGACGACAGGTTCATGTCCGTCGCGGCCATCGAGGCGAAGTTCTACCGCACGTTCCTGCTCACCCTCGGCATCGAGCCGGAGGACGGGCCGGGGCAGTTCGACGAGTCGGGGTGGGCCGGCTGGGCCGAGCGGATCGCCCCGGTCTTCGCCGGACGCACCCGGCAGGAGTGGACGAGCGTCTTCGAGAGCGTCGACGCGTGCGTGCATCCGGTGCTGGACGTCGCCGAGTCGGCCGGGCACCCGCAGGTGCGTGCCCGCCGCGCCGTCGTCGAGGTCGAGGGGGTCGCCCAGCCGGCCCCGGTGCCCCGCTTCTCGCGGACGCCCGCCGCGACCCCGCGGGCCCCGCGGCGCCGTGGTGAGGACACCGACCGGGTGCGCTCGGCGCTCGCCGGGCGCAACCCGTGGGAAGCCTTGTCAAGGCCTTGACCTGCATCACACCCCACCCTACGATCTCGACCAAGCGCTTGCTTGTTATCGCTGATCCGGATTCGACGACGAACGAGACGGAGCGACGTCAATGACGACTCAGACTTCGGTAGCCCGAACCTCGGGACCCGCCGTCTTCGGCGACGTCGTACGCGGGCGCACGGGTGACGATCATCCGGGCCTCCTCTTCGAGGGCCGCACCATCTCGTGGGGCCAGGTCGTGCAGGAAGCCGCCGACCGGGCCGCCGCCCTGGCCGACGTGCCCCGGCCCGAGGGCAGGCCGCTGCACCTGGGGGTGCTCCTGGAGAACACCCCCGACCACGTGTACTGGATCTGCGCGGCCGCGCTGTCCGGCGCCACCGTCGTCGGGATCAACCCGACCCGGCGCGGCGCCGAGCTGGCCCACGATGTGCGGCACACCGACTGCGACCTGCTCATCACCGAGGACCGCCTCGCCGGCCTCGTCGACGGGCTCGACCTGGGCATCCCCGCCGGGCAGGTGCGCAACATCGACTCCCCGGAGTACGCCGCCTGGCTGGCCCGGCACGCCGGCGCGCCGGTGCCCACCGACGAGGTCGACCCCGGCGCCAACCTGCTGCTCCTGTTCTCCTCGGGCTCGACCGGGGCCCCCAAGGCGGTCATCTGCTCGCACGGGCGTCTCGCCGCGGTCTCCGAGGCGCTGCTGGCCCGCACCGAGCTGACCCGCGACTCGGTCAGCTACCTGTCGATGCCGCTGTTCCACGGCAACGCCGTGATGCTCAACCTCGGGCCCGCCATGGTCTGCGGCGCGACGATCTGCATGGTCCGCAGGTTCTCCGCGTCCGGCTTCGTGCGCGACGTGCACGAGCACGGCGTCACCTACTTCAACTACGTCGGCCGGGCCCTCGCCTACGTGCTGGCCCAGCCGGTCGACCCGCGCGACGCGACGAGCACGCTGCGTCGCGCCGTCGGCACCGAGGCCTCGGCCGCCGACATCGCCCGCTTCACCCAGCGCTTCGGCGCCGTCATCTCCGAGGGCTACGGCTCCAGCGAGGGCGTCATGCGGATCAACCGCACCCCCGAGACGCCCGACGAGGCGCTCGGCGTGGCCGTCGCCGGCGCCGAGATCAAGGTCATGAACGAGGCCACCGGGCTGGAGTGCCCGCCGGCCAGGCTCGACGGGACCGGACGGCTCGTCAACGCCGAGGAGGCCATCGGCCAGCTCGTCGGAGTCGGCATGGCTGCCCGGTTCGAGGGCTACTACAAGAACCCCGAGGCCGCCGCCGAGCGGGTCCGCGGCGAGGACTTCTGGTCCGGGGACCTGGCCTACCGCGACGCCGACGGCTACTTCTACTTCGCCGGCCGCTCCTCGGACTGGATCCGCGTCGACAGCGAGAACTTCGCCGCCGGACCCGCCGAACGGATCATCGAGCGCTGGGACCGGGTGGCGGTCGCCCCCGTCTTCGCCGTGCCCGACCCGCGCACCGGCGACCAGGTCATGTGCGCGCTCCAACTGCGTGGCGGCGCCAGCTTCGACCCCGAGGCGTTCACCGCCTTCCTCGACGAGCAGGCCGACCTCGGCACCAAGTGGCGGCCCCGCTTCGTGCGGATCGTCACCGAGGTCCCCACCACGGGCAACAGCAAGGTCGCCAAGCAGGTCCTGCGCCGTGCCGCCTGGGTCACGACCGACCCCGTCTACGTCCGGGACGGCGCGTCCACCGCGTACCGCCCGCTCACGGCGGCGGACGTCCAGGAACTCGAGAAACAGTTCGCCGACAACGGGCGCACCGCGCTCCTGCCGGCCGCCTGACCCGCCGGCCCGCCCGGCACACCGACGGGTGCCCCACGCCCCGAGAAGAGGACATCCATGTACCTGGAGTACACCCCGGAGCATCGAGAGCTGAGCCGGGAGCTGCGCGCCTACTTCGCGCGCCTGCTCACGCCCGAGGTCCGCGAGGCGCTCGGCGGCACCAACGAGGACCGCCCGGCCTACCGCGAAATCATCCGTCAGATCGGCAAGGACGGCCTGCTCGGGCTCGGTTGGCCCAAGGAGTTCGGCGGCCAGGGCCGCTCGGCGATCGACCAGTACATCCTCTTCGACGAGATCAACCGCGCCCAGGCGCCGTTCCCGTTCGTCACCATCAACAACATCGGCCCGATGCTCATGCGCTACGGCACCGAGGAGCAGAAGCGCACCTACCTGCCGGGCATGCTCACCGGCGACGTCATCTTCGCCATCGGCTACAGCGAGCCGGGCTCCGGCACCGACCTCGCCTCGCTGAAAGCCAAGGCCGAGGCCACGCCCGAGGGCGGCTGGGTCGTCAACGGCCAGAAGGTCTTCACCAGCGGCGTCAGCCAGGCCGACTTCGTCTGGATGGCCGTGCGCACCGACCCCACCGCCCCGAAGCACAAGGGCATCACCATCCTCATCGTGCCGACGTCGGACCCCGGCTTCAGCTGCACGCCGATCGCCACCAGCGGCATCACCCACACCAACGCCTCCTACTACGAGGACGTGCGCGTCGGCCCCGAGGCCCTCGTTGGCGAGGTCAACGGCGGCTGGCGCCTCATCACCGGCCAGCTCGGTCACGAGCGGGTGGGCCTGGCCGCCATGGGTGGGCGCACCGAGCAACTGTGGACCGACGTCGCCGCGTGGGCCGCCGAGCCCGACGCCGACGGGATCCGCGTACTCGACAAGCCGTGGGTGCGCACGGAGCTGGCCCGCGACTACGCCGAGCTGACCGCGATGCGCCTGCTCAACTGGAAGATCGCCGTCGTTGCGGAGGGCCAGAACCCGGCCCCCGCCGCCGCGTCGGTCGCCAAGGTCTACGGCACGGAGACCCACGACCGGGTCTGCCGCAACCTCGTCTCCGTCGTCGGGCCCCGCGCGACCCGGCGACCCGGCGCCCCGGACGCCGTCCTCGGCGGACAGCTCGAGGCCTACACCCGCGGCTCCTACATCAACACCTTCGGCGGCGGCACCAACGAGGTGCTGCGCGACATGATCGCGGTCGCCGGCCTCGGCATGCCGAGGAAGGGGCGGTCCGCATGAGCACCACGACGCGGACCCCGGCCCCCGGGACCACCGACGAGGATGCCTTCCTCGCCCGCCTGCGCGAGTTCGTCGGCCTCGAGGCCACGCCCACCCGCTACGCGCAGGACGCCGTCAACCAGGCGATGATCCGCCACTTCGTCGAGGCGATGGGCGACGAGAACCCCGTCTACGTCGACGAGCAGGCCGCCCGTGCCACCGGCCGCGAGGGTGTCGTCGCCCCGCCGCCGATGCTGTCCACCTGGCTCATGGCCGGCTACAAGGCCCACCGGGCCGCCGCCGCGGGCGCCGCGCCGGACACCCCCATGGCCCGGCTGCTCGCGATCCTCGCCGAGGCCGGCTTCGTCGGGGTCGTCGCGACCAACGACGAGCACGAGTACGTGCGCGAGCTGCGCCTGGGCGACGAGATCAAGATGACGACGGTCATCGAGGACGTCTCCCCGCGCAAGACCACGGGCCTGGGCACCGGCCACTTCATCACGACGCTGCGCACCTACACCGACCAGGACGACGAGGTCGTGGCTCGCCAGCGCTTCCGCATCCTGCGCTTCGACCCGTCCGGCGCCAAGCCCGCCGCTCCGGCCGCCACCGACCCGGCGCTGCGGCACAAGCCGTTCATCCTGCGCGACAACGCCTTCTGGTTCGAGGCCGCCGCACAGCGTCGCCTCGTCATCCAGGCCTGCACCGACTGCGGCACGCTGCGCCACCCGCCCGGCCCGACCTGCCCTTCCTGCCACTCGTACGCGTGGCACGAGGTCGAGGCGAGCGGACGGGGCACGGTGCACAGCTACGTCGTCAGCCACCACCCGAAGGCTCCCGGGTACGACTACCCGCTCACCGTCGTGCTCGTCGACCTCGAGGAGGGCACGCGCCTCGTCGCCGACTTCGTCGGGGCCGCCGACGAGGTCGAGATCGGCATGCCAGTGCGGGTCGACTGGCTCGACTACGACGAGAACCTCACCCTGCCGCGTTTCCGGGCCGCGACCTCCGCATCGGAGCCCGCCGAAGAGGAGGAGAACTGATGGACTTCCAGCTCGCCGAGGACCAGGTCACGGTCAACGACCTGGCGCGCGACGTCTTCTCGCGCAACGGCGACCCGCAGCGCCTCTTCGACATCGAGGCCGGGCAGGACCGCTTCGACCGCGTCCTGCACCGCGACCTGGCCGAGTCCGGCGTCCTCGGGCTGCTCGTGCCCGAGGAACACGGCGGCGCCGGGCTGGGCCTGTGGGAGGTCGCCGGGGTCTTCGTCGAGCAGGGCCGCACGCTGGGCACCGTACCGCTGTGGGAGACCCTCGTCGGCGGCGTCCTGCCGCTGGTGCGCTACGGCGACGCCAAGCAGCAGGCCGAGTGGCTGCCCCGCGTCGCCGCCGGGGACACGGTCCTCACCGTGGCCGTCGACGACCTGGCCGACGCCCGGCCGTACGGCGCCCGCGTCCGCGCGCGGTCCGGCACCGGGCCCGGCGGTGGGGGGATCACCCTGAGCGGCACCGCCGTCGGCGTCCGCTCGGCGCACCTCGCCGACGCGATCGTCGTCCCGGCCACCGACGAGGAGGGCACCGTCGGGCTCTACCTCGTGCCGACCGCCGGCGCGGGGGTGCGCCGCGACACCTTCGAGCGCACCGACCGGGGGCTCGCCTCCGACGTGCACCTCGACGGCGCCGCCGCGGAGCTGCTCGCCGAGGGCCCGGGGGAGGACCGGATCGACTGGCTGCTGCGCCAGGTCTGGATCGCCGTGGCCGCCCTCCAGAGCGGCATCAGCCAGGCCGCCGTGCGACAGGCCGCCGACTACACCTCCGGGCGCGAGCAGTTCGGTGTGCCGATCGCGACCTTCCAGGCCGTCGCCCACCAGATCGCCAACTGCCACATCGACACCGAGGCGATGGAGGTCACCTACCTCAACGCGCTCTGGCGCGAGACGACCGCCCGGCCAGCCCGCGCGGCCGTACACGTCGCGAAGTACTGGGCTGCCGAGGCGGGCGACCGCGTCGCGCGCACCGTGCAGCACGTGCACGGCGGCATCGGTGCCGACGTCACCTACCCGATCCACCGCTACATGCTCTGGACCACCCAGCTGGCCAACACCGCCGGCTCGGGAGCCTGGCACCTGCAGCAGCTCGCGGACCTCGTCGACGCGGGGGAGCAGCTGTGAGCGGCACGCAGATCACCATCGAGCAGGTGAGCGTCGGCGACACGCTGCCGGAGCTCGAGATCCCGCTGACCCGGACCCTCATCGTCGCCGGCGCCCTCGCGACCCGCGACTACGAGGACGTGCACCACGACCCGGCCCAGGCCGAGCGTCGCGGCACCCCCGACACCTACATGAGCATCAACAACACCAACGGGCTCGTCGGCCGCTACGTCACCGACTGGGCCGGCCCCGCCGCGCGCATGGTGCGCCTGAGCACCCGCCTCGGGGTGCCGAACTTCCCGGGTGACGCGATGCGGCTGACCGGAGAGGTCGTCGGCGTCGAGGAGGACACCGTGCGCGTCGCGGTGCGTGGCACGAACAGCAAGGGCGCGCACGCCGTCTCCGAGGTGACCGTGCGCCTGCCCCGCGGAACGGAGCAGTGACGTGACGTCCAACTTCCTGTCGGGGCGCACCGCGATCGTCGGCATCGGCGCGACGGAGTTCTCCAAGGACTCCGGCCGCAGCGAGCTGCAGTTGGCCGGCGAGGCCGTCTCGGCCGCCCTGGCTGACGCGGGCCT
Organism: Micromonospora sp. DT178; assembly: GCF_049841695.1. Classification (NCBI taxonomy): domain Bacteria; kingdom Bacillati; phylum Actinomycetota; class Actinomycetes; order Micromonosporales; family Micromonosporaceae; genus Micromonospora; species Micromonospora sp. DT178. The sequence continues at coordinate 44,821 of NZ_JBNCKV010000004.1, read as the reverse complement.
GAGCCCCGCCGACGTCGACGGCATGACGACCTTCACCATGGAGACCAACCCGGAGAACATGGTCGCCCGCAGCCTGGGCATCCCCGAACTGAAGTTCTTCTCCCGGATCCCCTACGGCGGTGGCGGCGCCTGCGCCCCCGTCCAGCAGGCCGCCATGGCCGTCGCGAGCGGCGTCGCCGACGTCGTCGTGGCCTACCGCGCCTTCAACGAGCGCTCCGGCGTCCGCTTCGGGCTGGGGCCGCCGCCGGCGAAGACCCAGGCCACCTCGGACAACGAGTACCGCTCCTGGGTCAACCCGTACGGCCTGCTCACCCCGGCCCAGCACACCGCGATGTTCGCCCGTCGCTACATGCACGAGTACGGCGCGACCAGCGAGGACTACGGCCGCGTCGCCGTGCTCGCCCGCAAGCACGCCGCGAACAACCCCAGGGCGTGGTTCCACGGCAAGCCGCTCACCCTCGAGGAGCACCAGGCCTCCCGCTGGATCGCCGAGCCACTGCACCTGTTCGACTGCTGCCAGGAGACCGACGGCGGCCAGGCGATGGTCGTCGTCAGCGCCGAGCGCGCCAAGGACCTGCCCGCCACCCCGGCCTACATCGTCGGGGCGGCCCAGGGCCTGGGACCGGACCAGTACCAGATGGTCAGCTACTACCGCGAGGACCTGACCCGGATCCCCGAGGTCGAGCTCTGCGCGCGGCAGCTGTGGGCCCAGTCGGGCCTCGGACCCGCCGACATGGACGCGGCGATCCTCTACGACCACTTCACCCCGTACGTGCTCAACCAGCTCGAGGAGTACGGCTTCTGCGGTCGCGGTGAGGCCAAGGACTTCATCGCCGACGGCAACCTCGAGGTCACCGGCTCGCTGCCGACCAACACCCACGGTGGCCAGATCGGTGAGGCCTACCTGCACGGCACGAACGGCGTCGCGGAGGGCGTCCGCCTCGTCCGAGGGACCTCGACCAACCAGCCCGACGGCGTACGCAACGTCCTCGTGACGGCGGGCGTCGGGGTCCCGACCAGCGCACTGATCCTCTCCGCGGAGGGCTGACCCGCCGCCACACACCCTGAAGGCCATCGCATCGACCCACCAATCCCACCGATCCCGCCGGGCAGCCGTCGGGGGACAACACCACCTCTCGATCGGCCGGAGCGATTCGGCTCGTGTTTGGAAGGATGAGAATGGGCGTCAAGAACAGGGCCAGGCGACGCCTGGTCGCGCTGATCGCCGTCGGGGCCCTCGCCGTGGCCGGCTGCAGCTCACCGGAGAGCTCCGGCACCAACGGCGCTGGCCAGGGCGAGATCGACACCACGGCCGTGCTCAAGTTCGCGTCGGCGGGTCCGCTGCGCGACCTCGACCCGGCCGTCCAGACGAGCTACGGCGCCTGGGGCTACCTGTTCCTCGTCTGGGACCGGCTGACCATGCTCGACAAGGACGACAAGATCGTCCCGGGCCTGGCCAAGGAGTGGAACTTCGTCGAGGACGGCAGCGTCCTCGAGCTCAAGCTGCGTGACGACGTGAAGTTCCACGACGGCACGCCGTTCGACGCCGAGGCCGTCAAGGTCAACATCGAGCGCGGCAAGACCCTCGCGGCCTCGACCCTCAAGAGCGAACTCGCCGACATCGAGTCGGTCGAGGTCGTCGACAAGACGACCGTGCGCCTCAAGCTGGTCAAGGGCAAGGGCGTCCAGCTCCCCGCGTCCTTCACCGGCACGGCCGGCATGATGGTCAGCCCGAAGGCCATCGCCGACGGCGTCGACATCAAGAACAAGCCCGGCACCGCCGGCTCCGGCCCGTACATCGCCACCGAGCTCGTGCCCCAGGAGAAGCTCGTCCTCAAGCGGGCCGACAGCTACTGGGACCCGAACGTCGGACGCCTCGGCGGCATCGAGCTGCAGCGCGTGCCCGACGCCGCGGCCCGCCTCAACGGCCTGCAGAGCGGCCAGGTCGACCTGGCCCCGCTCAGCTCGGCCGGTGAGATCGCCACGGTCGAGAAGATCGTCACCCCGGGCAGCGGCCTGCAGCAGCACCAGGTCAAGTTCAAGAACCTCGTCGGCGTCTACATGCGTGCCACGAAGGGCGACGTCGCCAAGCCCGAGGTCCGCCAGGCGATCGCCCACGCGGTCGACCCGGCGGCGATCAGCGCGCTCTTCAGCGGCTACTGCACGCCGACGCGCCAGCTCGTCGGCGAGACGGACCCGAGCCGCATCCCGAACTACACCTACCCGTACGAGTTCAGCGTCGACAAGGCCAAGGCCCTGGTGCAGCAGGCCGGCGGCGCCAAGGTGTCCATCACCTTCGCCGCGGGCACGAACGCCGAGCAGCCCGCGAACGTGGTGCAGGCGTCGCTGAAGGCCATCGGCATCGACGCGACGCTCAACCCCGTGCCCAACACCGAGAACGAGCCGCGCTTCATCGCCGGTGACTTCGAGCTGATGGTCGCCACGTCGTGGAGCCCGAAGGCCGACCCGGCGGCGACGGTGAACACCTACCTGCTGAACACCTACAAGCTCGCCGCGGACCCCTCGCTCGTGGCGGCCAAGGCAGCCGAGGCCGGCAACCCCGCGTTGTCGATGGACAAGCGCGCCCCGCTGTACCACGACATCTGGAAGACGACCCTCGAGCAGGCCTGGTACGTGCCGCTGTGCAACCAGACCAACGCGACCGTCGCGAAGGCGAACGTCGTCGGCTTCGACAACATCCCGATGTCGAACATCGGCATCTGGGACCTGCGCAACATCGCGGTCAAGAAGTGACCGTCCGTTCCTGACCACCCGGTGGTGTCGCCGCCGGACCCACCCGCTGCGGCGGGGCCGGCGGCGACACCTCACCGGCCCCGCCCGGCACCGAACCGTGCGACCGGCCAGTCCCAGGCACCACGCCCAGAGTCGAGGTAGGACATGCTCCGCTACGCCGGCAGGCGACTACTCGCGGCAATACCCCTGCTGTTCGTCGTCCCGCTGCTCGTGTTCGTCCTGATCGAGTTCGCCCCGGGGGACCCGGCCGCCGTCCTCGCCGGTGACGAACCGACCCCGGAACGCGTCGAGGCGATCCGCGAGGAACTCAACCTCAACGATCCGGTCCTCCTGCGCTACCTCATGTGGATCGGCGACGTCGTCCGCGGCGACCTCGGCACGTCCTTCCTCTCGGACCAGACCGTGACCGAACTGCTGACGCGCCGGATGGCCACGACGATGTCGCTGGTGCTCGTCGCGATGATCTTCGCCATCGTGCTCGGGGCCACCCTGGCGCTCGTGGCCACGCTGCGCTCCGGCGGCATCGTCGACCGGGTCGTCAACTGGTTCGCCTCGATCTCGATCGCCATCCCGGGCTTCTGGTTCGGCCTGGTGCTCGCCTCGGTCTTCGCGGTCGGACTGCAGATGTTTCCGGCGTTCGGCTACCAACCGCTGTCCGTCGGGTTCTGGCCGTGGCTCTCGCACCTCATCCTGCCGGGCATCGCTCTCGGTCTGCTCCCCGCCGCCGAGGTGACCCTGCAGCTGCGCTCGGCGCTCGGGCAGGTCATGAAGACCGACTACATCCTCAACGCCGAGGCCAAGGGGCTGTCGCGCGCCAGCGTCGTGTTCAAGCACTCCCTGAAGAACGCGTGCATCCCCGTCATCACCGTCCTCGGCTTCCGCGTCGCGGAGGTCCTCGCCGGGTCGGTGACCATCGAGATGATCTACAACATGCCGGGCCTCGGGCGCACCGCCGTCGAGGCCGTGCAGGGGCGCGACGTGCCGGTGCTGCTCGGCTTCGTCCTGTTCAGCACCACGATCGTCGTGCTCGTCAACCTCGTCGTCGACATCTCCTACGGCTACTTCAACCCGAAGGTGCGGTCATGAGCACGAACCGGCCCCCCGCGTCCCCGGTGCCGGGGAGCGAATCACCCGACGTCGGCGTGCCCGGCGACGGCCTCACCGAGACCGTCCTCACCGAGGTGCCCACGGCGGCCATCGGTACGGGTGCCCCGGAGCCGGTCGCCGCCCCCGGCATCCTCAAGAGCATCGTGCGTCGCCCCACGACGATCGTGGCCGGCGCCTTCCTGCTCGTGCTGACCCTCATCGCGATCTTCGCCCCGGCCCTGGCGCCGTACGACCCCGACGTGCAGGACCTGTTGCAGCGGCTCAGGCCGCCGAGTGCCGAGCACTGGCTGGGGACCGACGACTACGGCCGGGACGTGCTGAGCCGGCTCATCTTCGGGGCGCGGGTCTCGCTCTGGGCGGCGCTGCAGGCCGCGGCCGTCGCGCTCGTGCTCGGCCTGCCCCTCGGCATGATCGCGGGCTACCGCGGCGGCTGGGTCGACACGGTCCTCACCCGCGTCATGGACGCGCTCATGAGCGCTCCGTCGCTCGTGCTGGCCATCACCATCGTCGCGGTCCTCGGCTCCGGCATCACCAACGCGATGCTCGCCATCGGCCTGGTCATGGCCCCGCGCTTCTTCCGGGTGGCCCGCGCCGGCACGATGGACGTGCGGCACGAGACCTACATCGAGGCCTCGATCGCCCTGGGCTGCAGCACCCTGCGCACCGCGGTGCGGCACGTGCTGCCCAACGTGCTGCCGCCGATCATCCTCGTCATCTCGGTGTCGTTGGGCAGCGCCGTCGCGGCCGAGGCGAGCCTGAGCTTCCTCGGGCTGGGCGTCACGGCCCCCACGGCCAGTTGGGGCTCGATGCTCTCGACGGCCTCGTCGAACATGCGTCTCGCGCCGTACCTCGTCTGGCCGCCCGGCGTGATGATCTTCCTCGCCGTCCTCGCCTTCACCTACGTCGGTGACGGTGTCCGTCGCGCCCTCGTGCGCACCCGGTCGGGCAACTGACCGGCCCGGCCTCCACCAGGAGCTGACATGGCACGTGAAACGGCACCCGGCGTGATCGCCGGCACCAGGACCGACGCCGCCACCGTCCCGGCGGCGGACCTGCTGCGCGTGGAGAACCTCACCGTCGAGTTCCCCGCACCCTCCGGTGGGTGGCAGACGACCGTCCAGGACGTCTCGTTCTCCCTCAGGCCGGGAGCGTCGGTGGCTCTCGTCGGCGAGTCCGGGTCGGGCAAGACGGTGACCTCGGTCGCGGTGATGGGTCTGACCGAGGCGACCGGCGGGCGGATCGCCTCGGGCCGGATCGTCTTCGACGGCACGGACCTCACCGCGGGCAGCCAGAAGCAGTGGCGGAACCTGCGTGGCCCCGGCATGGGCATGATCTTCCAGCAGCCGATCCGCAGCCTGAACCCGGCCTACACCGTCGGGGACCAGATCGCGGAGTCGGTGCGCAGGCACCTGGGCATGAACCGCAAGCAGGCCCGGGCCCGCGCCGTCGAGATGCTGGAGCTGGTGCAGATCCCGCGGGCGGCGCAGCGGGTCGACGAGTACCCGCACGCGTTCTCCGGCGGCATGTGCCAGCGCGTCATGATCGCGATGGTCATGGCGTGCAACCCGCGCCTGCTCATCGCCGACGAGCCGACGACGGCGCTCGACGTGACGGTGCAGGAGCGGATCCTCGAGCTCCTGCGCGACCTGCAGGAGCAGACCGGTGTGGCACTGCTGTTCGTCAGCCACGACCTCGCGGTGGTGGCCGAGCTGTGCCAGCAGGTCGTGGTCATGTACGCCGGCGAGGTGGCCGAGAACGCGCCCTCGGAGCAGATCTTCTTCAACCCGCGGCACCCCTACACCTCCGGCCTGATCGGGTCGATCCCGAGGCCGGGCCTGAGCACCGGCCGGCGGCTGCGCTCGATTCCCGGTGGCATCCCGGCCCCGGGCGCGTGGCCGCACGGGTGCCGGTTCAGCAGCCGGTGCGAGTTCGCCCAGCCGGGCCGGTGCGACGTGACCCACCCCGGCCTGGTCCGGGTCGACGGCGCCGCCGGGCACGACGCGCGGTGCGTACGCGTCGCGGAGCTCTCCCTGGATGGAGTGACGGTCTGATGAGCCTGCTCGAGGTCGACGGCCTCACGAAGTCGTTCAGCTCCGGTCGGGACTGGCTCGGCCGGCGTACGAAGTGGTCGCACGCGGTCAAGGGGGTGAGCTTCACCCTGGAGCGCGGTGAGTGCCTCGCGGTCGTCGGTGAGTCCGGCGCGGGCAAGTCCACGGTCGGGCGCATGGTGCTGCGCCTCATCGAGCCGGACTCCGGGTCGGTGACCTTCGACGGGATCGACGTGCTGGCCACGAAGCGGATGCGCGAGCTGCGCCAGCGGATGCAGATGATCTTCCAGGACCCGTACAGCTCGCTCGACCCGCGGATGACGATCAAGGACGCGGTCGCCGAGCCGATCCTCGTGCACACCGACAAGGACCGGGCCACGCGTGAGCGGGAGGCCGTCGAGCTGCTCGACAGGGTCGGCATCGGCTCGCGCTACCTGGAGCGCTACCCGGCCGAGCTGTCCGGCGGGCAGTTGCAGCGGGTCGCGATCGCCCGGGCGCTGACGATGAAGCCGAGCCTCATCGTGTGCGACGAGCCGGTCGCGGCGCTGGACGTGTCGGTGCGGGCGCAGGTGCTCAACCTGCTTCGGGACCTGCAGGAGGAGCTGGGCCTGGCGTACCTGTTCGTCTGCCACGACCTGGCTCTCGTCGAGGTCATCGCCGACCGGGTCATGGTGATGGCCTCCGGTGAGGTCGTGGAGACCGACACCACGGAGCAGATCTTCGCCAACCCGCGGCACGAGTACACGCAGAAGCTGCTCGCGGCGATCCCCGTGCCGCTGCCGCGCGACACGCAGGGCAACCGGCTCGTCGCGCCGGGAAAGGTGGGCTGAACGGTGACTGACGCGACGGGACCGACCCGGACGCAACTGCTCGCGCGGTTCGCGACGACGACCCGCGACGAGGACGTCCCCGAGTCGGTGCGCGACTACGGCAAGCTCGTCGTGCTCGACTCGCTCGTCTGTGGTCTGGCGGCGGTGCGGTTGCGGCGCAGCCGCATGGTCCAGCGGGTCGCCGCCCGGTTCGGCGGCCCGGCCGAGGCGACGGTGTTCGGGCTGGGGCAGCGGGTCGCGGCGATCAACGCCGCGCACGCCAACGCGGACATGATGAACGCGTTGGACGCGGACGACACCTTCTTCAACTCGGCGCACTTCGCGGTGTTCGGGGTCGCGGCCGGACTGGCCGAGGCCGAACGGCTGCACGCCGACGGGGCGAGCCTGTTGCGCGCGAGCATCCTGGCCTTCGAGATCAACGCGCGGCTGAACCTGTCGACCTCGCTGATGGCCTTCGCCGACGGGCAGTTCCGCTGGTCGCCGCTGTCGTCGCACGGGTACGCCTCGATGGGCACGGCCGCGGCGTGCGCCGTCGTCGGCGGCTGGGAGCCGGAGCGCCTGACCCACGCGCTCGGCCTGGTCGCCTGGCTGGCCCCGCCGGCGAAGAACTCCTACATGGCCGAGCGGCGCTCGTTCAACGCGTTCAAGTACGGCCCGTACGGCGCGATCGCGCACGCCGGGATGCTCGGCGCGGCGCTCGCCGAGGAGGGCTACACCGGCGACCTGGACGTGCTGGACCGCACCCCGGGCTTCATCGAGGCGATGGGCTTCCTCGGCGGCGAGCGGCACGAGATGGTCGCCGGCCTGGGGTCGACGTGGTGGATCAGCGAGACGTCGCTCAAGCCGTACCCGACGTGCCGCTTCACCCACGCCGCGCTCGACGCGATCCGCGCGTTCCCGGGCATCCACGGGGTGCCGGTGTCGCAGATCGAGTCCATGGAGATCCGGCTGAGCCCGGCGGCCTACCGGACGTTGCAGTTCCGGGAGCCGGCCCCGCAGATCCCGGACACGCTCGTCGCGCCGCTGGACGGTGCCTTCAACATGCCGTACGCCGCGGCGCTGGCGCTGCTCGGGCACGCCCCGGGGCCGCAGTGGTACGACCCGCAGCGGCTGGCCGACCCCGAGGTGTGGGACCTGGCGCGGCGGATCACGACGGCGCCCGACCCGGTGCTCGACGCCGAGTGGGAGGCCGACCTCAGGGAGCACCCGGGTGGTCAGATCCGCCGGACGCGGGGCGCGCTGACAATCCGGGCCGGCGGCCGGGAGTACGTCGTCGAGTCGGACTTCGCCCAGGGCGACCCGTGGGACGCCGCGACGCGGGCGGACTGGGACTTCGTGGTCGGCAAGCTGGCCACGTTCTGCGACGGGATCCTCGACGCGGGCACGCAGGAGCAGCTCGTCGAGGTGGTCCGGGGCATAGAGTACGTCGCCGACGTCGCCGAGACGCTGTCACCGTTGCTGGCCGGCGCGCGATGAGCCGGGGGGACAGGATCGGTGCGCAGACGAGGTCGTTCGCCTCGTACGGCCGGTCGTGGCTGATCGTCATCCGTGGGCCGCGCGGGATGGCGTTCGACCGGTTCCTGGTGCGGCGGACCGGGTTCTCGCTCGTGTCGTTGCAGTACGCGTTGGCGGGCAGGTTCCCGTACCACCCCACGCTGCTGCTGACGACGGTGGGCCGTCGCTCCGGGCAGCTGCGCGAGGCGGCGTTGCCGTACGTGCCGCACGGGCCGGACCTGGTGGTCGTCGGCTCCAAGGGGGGCGGCCCCACGGACCCGGCCTGGGTGGTCAACGCGCGGCACCACGAACTCTGCTGGATCGTCCTGCGGCGCAGGACGATCGCGGTGCGGGCGCGGGTGACCGACGGGGAGCGCGACCCGGAGCTGTTCGCGCACGTCGTGGCGCGCAAGCCGAACGTGGGGCGCTACGCCGACCGGGCTGCGGGCTTCGGGCGGCAGATCCCGCTCGTCGTCCTGTCCGCCGTGTCGGGGGAGTCGCTCACCTAGGAGCTCCGGTCGTCGCGGCCCGCTCAGCCGGTGGTGAGGACGATCCGCCCGACGAAGTCGGAGGCCTCCAGCCGGTCGTGCGCGGCTGCGGCCCGCTCGAGCGGGTACGTGGCGGCGACCGCGGGGGCGGCGGCGACGGCCGAGAGGGTGAGGGCCTCGCGCAGCTGGCGGGCCACCGCCTCGGGCCCGGGCCGGCCGATGCCGCGCAGCGTCCAACCCTTGACCATGAGCCGACCCAGGTGCAGGTGGGCGTGGCTGTCGGCGGTGACGCCGCAGGTGACCAGCCGCCCGCCGGGGGCGAGGACCTTGAGCACGTCGGACCACAGGGTGCCGCCGACCGACTCGACGACGACGTCGGCCTCGCCGCCGGGCAGGGCGGCACGCAGGGACTCGACGACGTCGGGTCGGTAGTGGTCCACGACGTCGAGGGCGCCGAGGGCGCGTACGGCGTCGGCCTTCGCCGGGGCGCTGGTGCCGACGACGCGCGCGCCCAGGTGGTGGGCGTACTGGACGGCGAAGGTGCCGACGGCGCCTGCGGCAGCGACGACGAGGACCCGGTCGCCGGGGCGCACCCCGGCAAGGTTGACGACCGCGTCGTAGGCGGTGCGTCCGGCGGTGGGCACCGCCGCGGCGTGGACGGCGTCGAGCGCGGCCGGCCGCGGGAGGCAGTGGGTGGCCGGGACGACGGCGAGCTCGGCGTGGGTGCCGGTGGTCAGCCCGACGACCGCGTCGCCGGGAGTGAAGCCGGTGACGCCGGGACCGGTCCGCACGACGGTGCCGGCGACGTCCCGGCCGAGGATCGCCGGCCCGGTGACCGCCATCGCGTGGGTGCCGCGCCGGATGTAGGTGTCGACCCGGTCCAGGCTCGCCGCCTGGACCCGTACGAGCACCTGACCGGGGCCGGGCGTCGGGGCCTCGAGCTGGCCGAGACGCAGGCTGTCGGGGGAGCCGGAGTCGACGACGTAGCTGGCGAGCACGGGGTTCCTCTCAGGGCAGGGCGAGGGTGGCGGAGGCGATGACGTGGTCGCCGAGGCTGTTGGTGCCGCGGACGTCGACGGTGACGTGCGTTCCCCCGGTGGCCCCGGGCGCCGACTCCAGGCCGGTGACGACACCATCGAGGGTGAAGGTGTCGCCGGGGTGGTTCTGCGCGGCGAGGCGGGCGCGGAAGTCGACGACGCGGGCCTCCGGTCCGGCCCAGTCGGTGAGGTAGCAGTTGACCAGCGCGCTCGAGCCGAGGATGTTCATGTAGACGTCGCGGGCGCCCCGTTCGAGGGCCGCGTCGCGGTCGAGGTGCACGTCGTTGAAGTCGAAGGTCGCGGTCGCCAGCGCCGCGATGGACAGCTGGGTGACGGGGACCGGCCAGGGGGCGAGGCGCTGCCCGGCGCTCACCTCGGCCCCGGTGCGGGTGCTCGTGCGGCGTTCGGGCCGCGGGGCGGTGAGTACCGGCAGGATCTGGCCGTCGCGGGTGCGTCGGTGGGTCACGACGACCGGCATGCCGTCGTACACGAGGTCGGGGCGCAGGTCGACGACGTCGCCGCTGAGGCGGGTCCCGTCGGCGAGCTCGGCGGTGCCGACGAGGTAGGGGCGCTCGTCGAGGGGGTCGGCGGCGTAGCCGGGTTGCAGGTGCGCGGTCAGGGTGCCGGTGGTGCCGGCGGGCGGCAGGTCGGCCGGGGCGGCACCGACCGGGCGCACCGGCCGGGCGAGGCGGTCCCCGGGTGTCGCCGGGACCTTGGCCCGGGTCGCCGGGTTCCAGCGGAGCATCCGCAGGACGACGCGTCCGACCGGTTCGCCGTCGAGGGTGCGGTATTCGCTGACGAGGTCGACGAAGTGGCCCCGGCCGAGGCGGGTGGACTTCTCCGGGGAGACCGCGCCGATGGAGGGGAACTGCGCGAGGTGGTCGCCGGGACGCAGCGGGCGTACGTAGGTGTGCTCGGTCTGCACCGCGGCCACCGAGGTGAAGCCGCGCTCGGCGAGGACCTCGTTGACCCGGTCGAGGCTCTCGGCGTGGCGGTGGCTACGCCGGTTGCCCGGCAGGGTCCACATGTTCAGCGAGGTCGCCGGGGCCACGATGCCGCCCCAGGCGGAGCGGGCGGCCCACTGCGCGTCCTGGTAGGCGGGGTTCTCGTCGCCGACGGCGTCGCACCAGATGCGGATGGCTGCCTCGGTGACCGCGTCCTTGGCCCGGCGTGGCGGGTCGGTGAGACCGATCAGGGCGTCGAGCCGGGCGCGGAAGTCCGCGTCGTTGGCGGTCATGGGACTCCTTCGCGGACAACGTTGTCAACCAAGCGCTTGCTTGACCGTAATGGTGGCGCGCCCCTAGGGTCAAGGGTCAGCGCCCCGCCCGTGGAGAGGGCCGAGATGATCCCGAGCACCCCAGAGACCGCCACCCGTGCCTTCTTCTCGTTCCCGAAGGTGACCGACCCCGCCCGCCATCGCGACTACAACGCGTGGCACCAGCTCGACCACCGCCCCGAGAACCTCGCCCTGCCCGGCGTCGTCCACGGCGACCGCTGGGTGCGTACCCCCGCGTGCGAGCGGCTCGGCAGCTACCCCGACCTCGCCCTCGCCGGCAGCCAGTACCTGGCGATGTACTGGTTCGCCGAGCCGGCCGCGGACTCGATCGGGGAGTGGAAGGACCTCGGCGACCGGGCGATCCATCAGGGTCGGCGTCCGGAGCTGGCCTGGACCGAACGGCCGATGACCCGGATGTTCCGCCCCGTCCAGGGCTACGTGGCCCGCCGGGCCCTCGTCACCCTCGCCGCGCTGCCGTTCCGGCCCCACCGCGGGGTGCACGTCGAGGTGAGCCGCGTCGAGGCCTCCCTGCGCCCCGAGGTGGCCGACCTGTCCCGGTTCGAGCACGAGACCCAGGTGCCCGACCTGCTCGCGCGCGACGGCGTTGCAGGCGTGTGGACCTTCCGCAGCGCCCCGAGCCGCAGCGACCCCGACGGACCGGTCGCGCGGATCCGTCTCACCTACCTCGAGGCCGACCCGGTCGAGTTCGCGCGGGCCCTGGCCGCGGACCCGCTGCCGGCCCCGCCCGCAGCCCTCGCCGGCACGGCCACGCCGCTGCTCACCGGGCCCCTGGCCACCATCACCCCCTGGGAGTGGGACTGGTTCGACGAGCCCGCCGCCGCCGCGACGGGCAGCGGGGCCGCGGCATGAGCGAGGCCACCGGCGTGACCGGCCTGCGCGAGCGCTACGGGCCCTGGGCCCTGGTCGTCGGCGGTTCCGAGGGGGTCGGCGCCGCGTTCGCCGAGCAGCTGGCCCGGGCCGGACTCGGCATCGTGCTCGTCGCCCGCAAGCCCGAGGCCCTCGAGGTGGTCGCCGGCCGGGTCCGGGCCCACGGGGCCCCGTGCCGCGTGCTCGCACTGGACCTGCTCGACGCGGACGCGGCCGCCCGGATCGTCGAGGCCGTCGCCGACCTCGACCTCGGCCTGCTCGTCCTCAACGCCGGGGCGAACACCTACCGCAGTCGCTTCGTCGAGGCGGACCTCGCCCGGGTCCAGGCCGTCATCGATCTCAACGTCACCCGCCCGCTCGAGCTCTGCCGCGAGCTCGGTGCCCGGCTCGCCGCACGCGGCCGCGGCGGCATCCTCGTCGTCGGCTCCTCGGCCGGCTACCTCGGCCACGCCGACATCGGTGTCTACGCCGCGGCCAAGGCCTTCGCCCGGATCTTCACCGAGGGGCTGTGGCTCGAACTCGGGCAGGTCGGCGTCGATGTCCTGCACCTCGTGCTCGGGCTCACGGCCACCCCCGCCATGGAGCGGGCCGGCCTCGACCTGACCGGCGCGGCCGACCCGGCCGACGTCGCCGCCCAGGGGCTGGCAGCCCTGGGTGCCGGCCCGGTACACGTCGTGCGCCAGCAGGCCGAGGTCGCCGCGCGGCGCTCCGGCCCGGACCGGGCCGCCCTCGTCGCGGGCAACCACGGCGGGATGCACGCGATGCTCGGCGGGTCGACCCCCGGCCCGGACTGAGGGCCCGGTCCGGTGGCTAGGCACCCGGGCCGTCGGGCGGCCACGGGCGGCTGACCGGGTCGGACCCGTCGCGGGCTCCGCGCAGCGAGGCCTCGGGGATCGGCCACTGCCCGGCGAGGTCGTCGACCCGCTGCCACTCCGAGACGGTGAGACGTTCCCGCACGCGCCACTCACCCGCGCGCCGGGTGACGAGGTCGACGTAGCGGAACCCGCTGACGATGTTGCCGCGCGGCGGCTCGGACGTGCTGCGCTGGAACGCGATGCCGTACGTCTCGGCCCGGGCCCGGTCCGGGTCGACCGGGTCGAGCTCGACCAGGACGTTCGTCAGGTAGTGCATCGTCATGGTGCGCCGCGCCACGAGCGCGAAGACCACGTCCAGCGTCGTGTCCCGGTCGGCCACGGTGCCGCCGAGGGTGATCCGGGCGTCCGGGTGGAAGGCGCTCGCGGCGAGCTCCCGGTCCATCCGGTCGACGCCGCGCGCGTAGCGCAGCAGGGCCTGCTCGATGGCCCGCTCGGCGAGCAGCACGTCCAGCCCGACCGGGCCGGACGGGAAGGACCGGGGTTGTTCAGACACCGAAGCCGCCATCGACGTCGAGCTTCTGCCCGGTGACGAAGTCGGCCCGGTCGCTGGCCAGGAAGCAGGCGGCCTCGGCGATGTCGAGGGCGTCACCGAAACGCCGCAGCGGGGTCGAGGACCGGGCGACGGCCAGGGCGCGTTCGTCGAGGTCTCCCGAGGCGATGAGCCGCTCGGCCATCCCGTCGGTCAGCATGCCCGGCCCGACGCAGTTGAACCGGATGCCGAAGCGGCCCTCCTCGTTGGCGAAGGCCCGTACGAGCGCCTCGACCGCCGCCTTCGGTGCGCAGGAGAGGCCGTCCCGGACGGGGTAGCGCGCCGTCGCCGCGGTCGTGATCGCCACGACGTTGCCGCGGCTCTCCCGCAGGGCCGGCAGGCAGGCCGAGACCAGGGTGAAGAAGGCGGTCGTGTCGTTGGCCACCTGCGTGGCGAACTGCCCGGGGCTCACCGTCGACAGGTGCCGCATGGGCACGTGTGGCCCGGCCGCGTGCACGATCGTGTGCAGCGGACCGTGGCTTCCGGTGAGCGCGGTCACGAGCGCGGCGGTGGCCTCGGCGTCGGTGAGGTCGAGGCGGTGCGCCGAGTGCGTGCCGGACGCGACGGGCGGCAGTGCGTCGAGCACCTGCCGGGCCGCCTCGGCGTTGCCGCGGTAGGTGATCGCCACCGCCGAGCCCCGGCGGGCCAGCTCGCGGGCGACGACCCGGCCGATGCCGCCGCTGCCGCCGGTGACGAGCGCGACACCGGTGCGGTGGGCGAAGTCGGCGGGCACGGGCAGCGCCGCCGCGGGTGTGGTCGGGGGAGACTGATCGGTCACGACGAAACTCCTGGAGGGGGGCGGTGGACAACGGGAGCGGCCGGTGGGGGGCAGGAGGAGGCGGGGCGGGCCCGGGCGGTCACGTCGCGGGCAGGGGGGCGGTGCCCCCGCGCCGCAACCACACGATCACCGTGATCGCCGTCGCGAGGCACGCGGCGGCGTACAGCAGGAAGGCGGTCGTGGAGCCGAACCACGTGCTCAGCCCGCCGAGCAGGAGGGCACCGAACGGCATGCCGCCCCAGCCGAGGAAGTAGAGGCTCATCGCCCGGCCCCGCTGCGCGTCGTCGACGACCCGCTGGATGACCGTCTGCAGGATCACCATGGCGCCGATGCTGAACGAGCCGCACAGCAGCGCGGCCACCGCGAGCACAGAAACTGTCGCCGCCATCCCGAGCAGCGCGGTGCTCACGGCGAGCAGGCCGAGGGTCGCCGCGGCGTGCCACACGGTGGCGACGCGCCCGGAGAGCCGGGCCACGACGAGGACCCCGAGGAACGAGCCCAGCCCGGTCAGGGCCACGAGGACGGGGAAGACCGTCTCCGGATGGTCCGAGGTCGAGGCTGCCCGGACGGCGAGCTGGGTCGTGAAGGTGCACCCGAAGAACGCGTTGACCCCCACGATGACCAGGCAGAGCGCGGCCGGGGGCCGCCCCCGGGCGTGCCGGATGCCGGCGCGGACCTGCGCGGCCAGGCCCTCGCGGACCACCGGGGTGACCGGCGGGACGCGACGGGTGCGGACCGCGACCGCGGCGGCGACCGCGGCGAGGCTGAGCGTCGCGTACATCACGAACGTGCCCAGCGGTCCCCAGGCCACGAGGATCAGCCCGGCGACCGCGGGGCCGATGGAGCGGGCGAGGTTGAGCCCGGCGGCCTGGATCGGGACGGCGTTGCCGAGCGCCTCGGCCGGGACGGTGTTGGCCACGAGGGCCTGGGTCACCGGGGACAGGAAGCTGATCCCGGTGCCGGCGAGGAAGGCGAGCACGAGCAGCACGGGCAGGTCGACGATCCTGGCCGCGACCGTCGCCGCGCAGACCCCGGCCAGGGCGCTGGTCGCCAGGAGTACGCCGATCTGCAGCCGCCGCCGGTCGAAGGCGTCGGCCAGCACCCCGGCCGGGATCGAGAAGAGCGTGAACGGCACGAGCAGGCAGAAGAAGAGCGCGCCCATCGTCGCCGGGGTGCCGTCGACCTCGGTGAGCACCGACTGGAAGGCGATGTTGCAGCCCCAGTAGCCCCCCTGGGACAGCACCAGCGTCAGGAGCACGAAGCGGAAGTCTCGGAATCGCAGGGCCGAGAACATCGTCACGTCGTCCGCCGTCCTCTTGTCATTTCCGGCACCCTACCAAGCGCTTGCTTGCATCGCTAGCGTCGGATGTGGTTTTCTGGCCGCACCACGAGTGAAGGGGCGTGTCGTGAGCGGCTTCTGCGTAGGACGAACGGTGATCGTGACCGGTGCGGGACAGGGGCTGGGCCGGGCGCACGCGATCGAGTACGCCCGGCAGGGCGCCGACGTCGTCGTCAACGACGTCGAGAGCAGCCGGGAGGCCGCCCAGGCTGTCGTCGACGAGATCCGCGCAGCGGGCGGTCGCGCGGTCGTCAGCACCGGCGACGTCAGCGACTGGGCCTACGGTGAGCGCCTCGTGCGCGATACCGTCGAGACCTTCGGCGGGCTGCACACCCTCGTCAACAACGCCGGCATCAACCGCGACCGGATGCTGGTCAACATGAGCGAGCAGGAGTGGGACCTCGTCCTGCGGGTCGACCTCAAGGGCCACTTCGTCCCGATGCGCCACGCCGCCGCCTACTGGCGGGACGAGGCCAAGGCCGGCCGACAGGTCGCCGCGCGCGTCGTCAACACGTCCTCCGGCGCGGGGCTCATGGGCAGCGTCGGGCAGGGCAACTACGGCGCCGCCAAGGCCGGGATCGCCGCCCTGACCCGGATCGCGGCCGTCGAGTGGGCCCGCTACGGCGTCGTCGTCAACGCGATCGCCCCCTCGGCCCGTACCCCGATGACCGAGGCCGTCTTCGCCGAGGCGATGGCCGCCCCCGAGACGGGCTTCGACGCGATGGACCCGGCCAACGTGTCCCCCCTCGTGGTCTGGCTCGGATCCGACGCCGCACAGGGCGTCACCGGAGCCGTCTTCGAGGTCGCCGGCGGCGAGGTCTCGCTCGCCGACGGCTGGCGCCACGGGCCGGCCGCCACCAGGGGCGAGCGGTGGAAGCCGGAGGAACTCACCGACGCGATCGCCGACCTCATCGCCCGCTCCGAGCCGCCGACCCCCGTCTACGGTTCCTGACATGGGTACGGACGCGGCGCAGGCCACCGGCGCGCCGGTGAGCGACGAGCAGTTCCGGGCCGAGATCCGCGGCTGGCTCCACGAGGCCCTCACCGGGCCGTTCGCCGAGGCCGTCGGCACCGGCGGCGAGGGACGCGAGCACGAGGCGCACGAGCTGCGCCGCGAGTGGGAGCGCCACCTGGGCCGGGCCGGCTGGATCGGCCTCTCCTGGCCCAGCGAGTACGGCGGTCGCCCCGCGACCCTGGCCCAGCAGGTCATCTACCACGAGGAGTACGCCCGCGCCGGCGCCCCCGGCCGGCTCGGGCACATGTCGGAGCAACTGCTCGGCCCGACCCTGCTCGCATTCGGCACGCCGGAGCAGAAGGCGCGGTTCCTGCCCGGCATCACCAGCGGCGAGGACATCTGGTGCCAGGGCTACTCCGAACCCGACGCCGGCTCGGACCTCGCCGGGGTGCGTACCCGCGCCGAGCGCCGGGGCGACAGCTACGTCATCACCGGGCAGAAGGTGTGGACCTCGCTCGCGCACCTGGCCGACTGGTGCTTCGTGCTGTGCCGCACCGACCCCGGATCGACTCGTCACGCGGGCCTGTCCTACCTGCTCGTGCCGATGGACCAGCCCGGCGTCACGGTGCGCCCGATCACCCAGCTGACCGGCACGAGTGAGTTCAACGAAGTCTTCTTCGACGGGGCCGTCGCCGCCGTCGAGCACCGCGTCGGCGCCGAGGGCGAGGGCTGGAAGGTCGCCATGGGCACGTTGGGCTTCGAGCGCGGCGTGTCCACCCTCGGCCAGCAGATCGGCTTCCGCCGGCGCCTCGACGCCGTCATCGCCCGGGCCCACGAGAACGGCGCCTGGCAGGAGCCGGCGCTGCGTGACCGCCTCGTCGAGGCCTACATCGGGCTCGAGGTGATGCGGCACTCGGCGGTGCGGATGCTCGCGTCCGCCGCTGACGGTCTCTCCGGCCTGGAGGCGTCGATCTCCAAGCTGCAGTGGGCCACGTGGAACCGCTCGCTCGGCGAGCTCGCGGTCGACGTCGAGGGGGCCGGGGCGCTGCTCACCGGGCCCGGGTACGAGCTGGACGACGCCCAGACCCACTTCCTCTTCAGCCGCGCCAACACGATCTACGGCGGCTCCAACGAGATCCAACGCAACATCATCGCCGAGCGCCTGCTCGGTCTGCCCCGATGAGGTGAGGACGATGACCGAAGCGAGCGCCGACCCCCGGCCGGTGGCCGAGGCGTTGCGTCCCGAGGCGGCCGAGGAGCTGGCCCAGATCCGCGCCTCCGTCGTCGAGGTGCTCGACGAGCAGGCCGACCTGCGCCGGACCCACGAGCTCATGGTCGGGGCGCAGGGCCACGACCCGCGGCTGCACGAGCTGCTCACGGCCGAGCTGGGTCTGCTCGGTCTCGTCGTGCCGGAGCACCTCGGCGGGCTCGGCCTCGACGTGTCCGCCGCGACCGCCGTCATCGAGGAGCTCGGGGCCCGGCTCGTGCCCGGCGCGCTCGCGACGAGCCTCACCGCGATCCTCGCCGCCCGTGCCCTCGGCCCGAGCGCCGAGCCCCTGCTGGCGCGCGTCGTGGACGAGCAGCTGACCCTGGCCAGTGCCCTCGCCGAGGACGGTGCGGGCTGGGACCTCGAGCAGACCGCCACCCGGGCCACCGGCACCGGGGACGAGTGGGCGCTGACCGGGACCAAGACCCTCGTCGCCGGAGTCGAAGCCGCCCGGGTCGTCCTCGTCACCGCCCGGGACACCGGCGGTGAACTCGGCGTCTACGCCGTGGACCTGGCCGCCGACGGGGTGGACGTGCGGACGCACATGACGCTCGACCAGACCCGGCGGCTGAGCACGGTGCAGCTCCGCGAGGCCGCCGCCACCCGGGTCGACGCCCCCGGCGGCGAGGGGGCCCGGGTGCTGCTCGACCACGTGCGCGCCATGCTCGCGCTGGAGTCGGCTGCCGCCGCCCGCGCCTGCCTCGACCGCACCGTCGAATACCTCAAGGTCCGCGAGCAGTTCGGCCGCCCGATCGGGTCGTTCCAGGCCCTCAAGCACCGCTGCGCCGACCTCGCCGTCGCGGTCGCCGGAGCGCGGGCCACGGCCGACCACCTCGTCACGACGCTGCGCACCGGGGCCGTCACCCGCTCGCACGATGCGGCACTGGCCAAGCTCGTGTGCACCGACACGCTGATGACCGTCGCCGCCGAGGCGATCCAGCTGCACGGCGGCATCGGGTTCACCTTTGAGCACGACGCACACCTGTTCTTCAAGCGCGGCAAGTCGGCCCAGCTGCTGGCCGGTTCCCCGGCGACGGTCCGCGCCGAGGTGGCAGCGCTCGCCGGTCTCTGAGCCGGCTGCCGACAGCCGCGGCAGGTGACAGCGCACGACAGAGGGCGTCCGCCTCCCCTCTGTCGTGCGCTGTCGCGCGGGGCTCAGCCGAGCGGACCGGTGCCGGGGGACTGGGCGGCCAGGTGCCGCGACGGGATCTCACCGCCACCGGCGACGACGATCTCCGTGCCGGTGACGTAGCCGGCCAGCGGCGAGGTGAGCATCAGGCAGGCTGCGGCGATGTCGGCCGGGGTGGCCATCCGCCGCATGGGGATCGTCCGGGCCACGCGGTCCTGTCCCGCCTCGTCGCCGTAGTAGAGGTGCGACAGTTCGGTCTGCACGAGACCCACCGTCACCTGGTTGACCCGTACGGCCGGCGCGAAGTCGAGCCCGAGGCACCGGGTCAGCATCGTCAGGCCCGCCTTGGCCGCGGCGTACGCGGCGGTGTCCGGGGCCGGGTTGGTCCCGGCGACCGAGCCGATGTTGATGATCGTCCCGCCGCCCTGACGCTGCATGACCTCGTTGGCCTGCTGGGCGACGTAGAACGGAGCGAGCAGGTTGAGCGTGACGATCGCCGAGACGAAGCGGGGGGAGACCGTCGCGGTGTCGGCGCTCGGCGCGCCACCGGCGTTGTTGACCAGGATGTCGAGCCGGCCGAACCGGTCGACCGCCGCCGCGACGAGGGCCTTGGCCTGCTCCGGGTCCCGCACGTCCGACTGGACGAAGACGGGCGTGTGTCCGTCGACCTCGGGCAGTTGCTCGGGCTCGCTGCGGCCGCACACGAGCACCCGCGCCCCGGCCTTGAGGAAGGTGCGGGTGATCTCGGCGCCGATGCCACGGGTGCCTCCGGTGACGATGGCGACCTGGCCGGTCAGGTCGACGCCCTCGGGCGTGGCGGGGGACTGGGGCATCAGAGCCTCTCGATGATCGTCACGTTGGCCTGACCGCCGCCCTCACACATCACCTGCAGGCCGTAGCGGCCGCCGGTGCGCTCGAGCTCGTGCAGCAGGGTGGTCATGAGCCGGGCGCCGGTGGCGCCGAGGGGGTGGCCCAGGGCGATCGCGCCGCCGTTGACGTTGACCCGCTCCGGGTCGGCCCCCGTCTCCCTGATCCAGGCGAGCACGACCGAGGCGAACGCCTCGTTGACCTCGAACAGGTCGATGTCCCCGATCGACAGCCCGGTGCGCCCGAGCGCGTGGGCGGTGGCCGGGATCGGGGCGGTGAGCATCCACACCGGGTCGTCGGCGCGCACCGACAGGTGGTGGATCCGGGCGCGCGGGGTCACCCCGTGCTCGGCCACGGCCCGCTCGCTCATCACGAGCAGGGCGGCCGCGCCGTCGCAGATCTGGCTCGCGGCGGCGGCGGTGACCCGGCCGCCCGGGGTGAGCGGCTTGAGACCGGCCATCTTCTCCAGGCTCGTGTCGGCGCGCGGACAGGTGTCCGTGTCGACGTCGCCGACGGCGCGGATCTCGCGGGCGAAGCGGCCCTCGGCGATGGCCCGCAGGGCCCGCTCGTGGCTGCGCAGGGCGAAGCGCTCCATCTCCTCCCGGCTGATGTCCCACTTCTCGGCGATCATCTCGGCCGAGCGGAACTGCGAGATCTCCTCGTCGCCGTAGCGCTCGCGCCAGCCGGTGGACCCGGAGAAGGGGTCGTCGAAGCCGTACTGCCGGCCGGTGAGCATCGCGGCCGAGATGGGGATGGCGCTCATGTTCTGCACGCCCCCGGCGACGACGACGTCGTTGACTCCGGCCATGACGGCCTGGGCCGCGAAGTGCACCGCCTGCTGGCTCGAGCCGCACTGCCGGTCCACGGTGACCCCGGGTACGTGCTGTGGAAGGCCGCCGGCGAGCCAGGCGGTGCGGGCGATGTCGCCGGCCTGCGGACCGATGGTGTCGACGCAGCCGAACACGACGTCCTCGACGGCGTCGGGGTCGACCCCCGAGGAGCTCATGAGGCTGGTGAGCGCGGCGGCGCCCAGGTCAGCGGAGTGGATGCCCGCGAGCGCGCCACCGCGTCGCGTGACGGGGGTGCGGACGGCGTCCACGATGTATGCCTCTGCCACCGGGTTCCCTTCCTGCGGATGCCTCGCCGGTCGGTGCCGGACGTCGGATCGGTTGAGTCTGCGTGGCTCGCTGACGGCGTGGCCGGCGTCGCCACTGCTAGTCTAGCAAGCGCTTGGTTGGTAGTCTGTGGCCCGCGCCAGACAAGTGACCGGCTCCGCGTGAGGAGATGTGCGTGAGTGACGTGTTGACCACGATCCCCGCCCTGCTGCGGCAGGCCGCGCAGGACGCCGCCGAACTTGAGGCCCTCGTCGACGGCGACGTACGGATGACCTTCGCCGAGCTCGACGCGGCCGTCACCCGGTTCGCCCGGGCCGCGGTCGCGCACGGTCTCGAGCCGGGGGACCGCGTCGCCGTCTGGGCCCCGAACAGCGCCGACTGGGTCGTCAGCGCCCTCGGCGTGCTGGCCGCCGGGGGCGTGCTCTGCCCCGTCAACACGCGCTTCCGCGGAGCGGAGGCGCGGTACGCCATCGCCAAGGTCCGGGCCACGATGGTCATCCTCGACGACACCTTCCTGAGCGCCAACTACCTGGCCGCGCTGCGCGGCGACGGGCCACCACCGGCCGTCGGGCGCCCCGTGCCGCTGCTGCCCTCGGTGCGTACCGTCGTCGACCTGTCCGTCGCCGGCCGCGAGCAGGCCGGTGACGGCGTGTGGTCCCTGGCCGGCTTCACCGCGCTGGCCGACCAGGTCGACCCCGCCGTCGTCGACGGACGGATCGCCGCCCTCGACGCCGAGGGCGTGGCCGACATCCTGTTCACCTCGGGCACCACCGGCTACCCCAAGGGCGCGATGGTCTCGCACGCCTCGAACCTGCGCGTCGACCTGGCGTGGGCCCGGCTCGTCGGGCTGCGGCGCGGCGACCGCTACCTCATGGTCAACCCGTTCTTCCACAGCTTCGGCTACCGGGCCGGCATCCTGGCCTGCCTGCTCATGCGCGCCACGATCATCCCGGTCGCCGTGTTCGACGTCGAGACCGTGCTGCGTCTCGTCGAGCGGGAACGCGTCACCGTCTTCCCCGGCGCGCCCACCGTCTACACCTCACTGCTCGAGCACCCCGACTTCGGCGCCTACGACGTCAGCTCGGTGCGCCTGGCCGTCACCGGGGCCACGATCGTGCCGGTGCCGCTGCTGCGCCGGATGCGCGAGGAACTCGGCTTCCGCGACGTCATCACCGCCTACGGCCTGACCGAGACGTGCGGCACCGCGACCGTGTGTCCGCCCGACGCCGATATCGAGCGGATCTCGACCAGTTGCGGACGGGCGATCCCGGGCACCGAGCTGCGGATCGCCGGTCTCGACGGACAGGCACTGCCGGCCGGTGAGTCCGGCGAGGTCCTCGTGCGTGGCTACAACGTGATGCTGGGCTACTTCGAGGACCCGGTCGCCACCGCCCAAGCCATCGACGAGGACGGCTGGTTGCACACCGGTGACGTCGGCTGGGTCGACGAGGACGGCTACCTGCGCATCACCGACCGGATCAAGGACGTCTACATGGTCGGGGGCTTCAACGTCTACCCCGCCGAGGTCGAGCGCGTCCTGTGCGAGCACCCCGCGGTCTCCGACGCTGCCGTGGTCGGGGTGCCCGACGCGCGGATGGGCGAGGTCGGCAGCGCCTTCGTGCAGACCGTTCCCGGCTGGAGTGGCGACGAGTCGGTGCTCGTCGACGAGCTCGAGGCGTGGTGCCAGGACCGGCTGGCCAACTTCAAGCGCCCCCGCAGCTTCAGCATCGTCCCGGCCCTGCCACGAACCCCGAGCGGAAAGATCCAGAAGTTCAAGCTCACCGGGTGAGCGGGTCCCCGCCGCCGAGGTGCTGGCCCCCGAGGCGCTTGTGCGGGCGCACCGGACCGGCCTCCTGCGGCCCGCAGACCCGACACCCCGACCAGACCTGACACCGACGGCACCGCCGTCACGGGCACCAGCCCGAAAATCGGAGGACACCATGCAGGACGTAGTCATCGTCGCCGCGGCGCGCTCGCCGATCGGCCGGGCCTTCAAGGGGTCGTTGGCCTCGATGCGGGCCGACGACCTGGCCACCCAGATGGTCCGGGCGGCCCTGGCCCAGGTGCCGTCGCTCGACCCGTCCCGGATCGACGACCTCATGCTCGGCTGCGCGCAGCCGGCAGGCGAGCAGGGCTGGGGCCTCGGGCGCGTCGTCGCCGTCGAGCTCGGGCTCGACCGGGTCCCCGGGACGACGGTGCAGCGCTACTGCGCCTCGAGTCTGCAGACGACCCGGATGGCGCTGCACGCGATCCGCGCCGGCGAGGCGGACGTGCTCGTCTCCGCCGGGGTCGAGGTCGTCTCGCACTTCGCGGCCGGCAAGTCCGACGGCATGCCGGACACGAAGAACCCGATCTTCGCCGCGGCGGGGGAGCGCACCGCCGCCCGCGCCCAGGGTGGCGCCGGCCCGTGGACCGACCCGCGCGACGCGGGTGAGCTGCCCGACGTCTACATCGCGATGGGCGAGACCGCCGAGAACGTCGCGAGCCACCGCGGTGTGAGCCGCGCCGAGCAGGACGAGTGGGCCGCCACGAGCCAGCAGCGGGCCCAGGCCGCGATCGAGTCGGGCTTCTTCGCCACCGACATCACGCCGGTGACCCTCGCCGACGGCACCGTCGTAGCGACCGACGACGGCCCCCGCGCCGGGGTGACCGTCGAGTCGCTCTCCGGCCTCAAGCCGGTCTTCCGGCCCGACGGCACGGTGACCGCGGGCAACTGCTGCCCGCTCAGCGACGGCGCGGCCGCCCTCGTCGTCATGTCCGCCCGCAGGGCCGCCGAACTCGGCATCACGCCGCTGGCCCGGATCCTGTCCACGGGCGTCTCGGCGATCTCGCCGGAGATCATGGGTCTCGGCCCGGTCGAGGCCTCGAAGCGGGCCCTCGCGCTGGCCGGGCTCTCGATGGCCGACATCGATCTCGTCGAGCTCAACGAGGCGTTCGCCGCGCAGGTCGTCCCCTCGATCTGGGACCTCAAGGTCGCTCCCGAGCGGGTCAACGTCCACGGCGGCGCGATCGCCCTGGGCCACCCGTTCGGCCAGACCGGAGCGCGGATGACGACGACGCTCATCAACGGGCTGCGGGCCCGCGACGGCCAGCTCGGTCTCGAGACGATGTGCACGGCCGGTGGCCAGGGCATGGCGATGGTCGTCGAACGGCTCTCCTAGGGCTCCGCGCCCATCGGGCACAGGGGCCCTGACCAGCGCCCGGTCAATCGTTTGACCGGCAAACCATTTCCGGTCCGGTCGATGTCAACCCGGACCGGCGCGAGCCCACTCCCCGACCGCCGGCTGCCGGCCTTGCAGCGGATACGGGGAGGACCGCCTCGCCGGCAGTTGTCCGCCGAGCAGTATCCGGCTGCCGGGTCAGGCGGCAGGATGCCCAGGTCGTCGGTCCGCTGCGGGTGACGGGACCAGCGTCCGTGGGGCCGGAACGACGGTGTCGAGCTGCCCCACGCATGCGATCAACCGGCGCCAAACCCCTGCCCCGTCCGTAGGGGCAGCTCGACAGCGCGCCTGACCCGGTGTCGGCGTACGGGTTCCGGTGCGGAGTCGGGTACCAGACGTGCGGAGTGGGGCGCGAAGCAGCCGGGACGCTACGACGGCGGCCGACCCCCAACGACCCACGTCCGCTACTCACGATGAGTAGTCGGTGGACGTGAGCTGGCACCCGCTGGCGCCCGGATCGTGACAGATCCGGATGCCGAGTGAGTCCGTCACCTGGGGCGGCGGGCGCAACGGGCAGAACTGGAATCCGTCCCCGTCACAGCGGATCACGTCTCCGTCCGGCTGCCGGGACCATCGGTCAGCGCAGGTGTTCGGGGCGTACGCCGATGCCGACGAGCCTGGCGGGGAGGGCTTGAAGCGCCGGGAACCGCTGCAGCAGGCGGATCGGTGCCGGGGCTTCGATGCGGCCGGTGGCGTGCAGCAGCGGGTCGACGACGCGCCGCTGCGCGGCGCGTTGGATGTTCTGCGTCACCACCGTCGGCAAGTGCCGGCGCTTCTGCACCGCGGCGAAGTTCGCTTCGGTGACCGGCTGCCCGGCGGCGAGGTTCGGGCCCAGCATCCGGGCGGTGGCCGCGGCGTCCTGCACTGCTAGGTTGATGCCGACGCCGCCGATCGGGGACATGGCGTGTGCGGCGTCGCCGATGAGCAGCGCGCCGGGCGCGTGCCACCGCTCCAGTCGGTTGACCTTCACCGTCAGCAGTTTGACGTCGTCCCAGGTGGCGAGCTCACCGACCCGGTCGGCGAGGACCGGGTGCCGGCGCGTCACCTGCTCCCGCAGCGCCTCCAGCCCGGCTGCGCGGATCTCGTCGTAGCCCCCCTTGGCGATGACGTACGCGCACTGGTAGTAGTCGCCGCGGTCGATGGCGAGCATCAGCCCGCCGGCGCCGATTCGGATCTCCAGGCCGTCGCCGTCGCCTGCGCGACGCGAGATCCGGAACCACAGCACGTCCATGGGAGCGCCGTAGTCGACCGGCTGCAGGTCGAGCTCGCGGCGTATTACCGAATCGCGGCCGTCGCAGGCGACGGTGAGCGATGCCTCGATCTCCAGTTCGCCCTCCGGGCCTACGGCGCGCACGCCGGTGACGGCGCCGGACGTGTCGCGAAGCAGGCCCGTCACGGTGGTGGAGCGAAGCAGCGTGAAGGCGGGGAACTTCGCCGCCTCAGTCGCGAGCATTTCCAGGAAGTCCCACTGGGGAACGAAGTACAGGTAGTTGTGTGGCGTCGGCAGGCGCGTGAAGTCCGCGACGGTGTAGGTGCCGTCGTCGAAGGTGGTGCGCAACGCGCCGGCCTTGCGCCCGGGTAGCGCCGCCATCCGATCGCCGAGCCCGATCTCGTCGAGCATGTTCAGTGTGGAGTGATGCACCGTGTCGCCGCGGAAGTCCCGGAGGAAGTCGGCGTGCTTCTCCAGCACGGTGACCTCCACTCCCTGCCGGGCAAGCAGCAGCCCCAGGACGAGCCCTGCGGGCCCGCCGCCGACGACGCAGACAGTGGTCTTCATAACCCCTCCAATCGCAACTTGTGTTGCTTTCTGAGTCTGACATGATGGTAGGAGGTAACGCAACAGCCGGTGCGTTAAAGGAGGTGTCCGATGTCTGCTGGCCAGCGACCGGGCGGGCGCAGCGCCCGTGTCCGGGCCGCGGTCCTCACAGCCGCCCGTGGTCTCCTCGTCGACGGGTACGCCGAGTTGACCGTCGAACGGATCGCCCAGGTGGCCGGCGTCAACAAGACGTCGGTGTACCGCCGGTGGACGGACCTGGAAGGCGTCCTCGGCGACCTGCTCAGCGAGTACGCCAGTGAGGTCGTCCCGATTCCGGACACCGGCGAACTAGACACGGACCTGGAAGAACTGGCGTTGCTGGTCCGGCGCGGCATGACCGGCGAACCCGGCGAGCTGATCACGGCCCTGGCCGCAGCCGCGCCCCGCAACCCGCGCGCCGCGCAGATCGTCCGCGGCTTCTTCGCCGAACGGTTCGGCCTCGCCGAGGCCGTCGTCGACCACGCCATCGCCCGGGGCGAACTGCCTCAGGGCACCGATGCCCGGGCCGCGATCGAGATCCTAGGCGCACCCTTCTTCCTGCGGCTGCTCGTCGTCGACGAACCCATCGACGAGGAGTTCGCGCAACGTACCGCCGCCGCAACCGCCGCAGCCCTCCGCGCCGGCGTCTTCAATCCGGCGTGAGGGCCTCGTCCCGCCATGGGCACCAGCGCAGCGTCTCCCGCCAGCCGTCCCGGCCGGCAGTCCGGTCCCAGTCGGTGACGTCAAAATGCCCGTCGATTCGCGCCGACAAAGCCCCGGCCATGGCGGCGCCGTGGAACGGGGTTGTGACCGGCGATGACGGAGAACCTGTCACCGACTGCCCGGCCCCGATGCCCCGCCGCTGCCCGCACCACAGCCGCCGCAGACGATGACGGTGTATCCGGCCACGGTCGGTGCCACAGCCGCGCGATGGCCGAGTCAAAGGCTCTGCGGAACCAGATGACTGAACGCAACGGGCCGTCGCACGACCATCGGCCGGTAGCCGTGATGGCCAACCTCGTTTTGTCGTCCGCTGACGCGAACGCATCGCGGCAGATGGGTGCGGCTCGTCCTCGGCGAGGTACGCCCGTTCGAAGGCCCACACGGGAGTCGACGTAGATACGCAATCGCGCGCTCGTCTCGGTGGAGTGCACCGAGGCGAGCGCGAGAAGGATCATTCTGGAGGGCCGCTGGTGGAACCAGGCACGACTGCCGGCGGTCCAACCTGACATGCGCGCGGTCGTCTCCCTCAGCTCTGTCCTGCTGGGCCTGTTCGTCGGCGCTCTCATGCTGCGTTCCGGCTGGGAGTTGCCGATGCGAACCTCCTGCTCAGGCGACGTGTGCACGTCGCAGTCGTGGATCGACGTCGACTGGGACCGCGTCAACTGGGAACTGAAGCCGACCAGGATCGCCTGCTTCGAGGCCAACCCGGCCAACCACGATGTCCTGATCGGGCCCGGCGACGAATGCGTACGGTCCCGCGGCGACGTCATCGAGCACCAGGCCACCTACGAAGAACTACGTGAAGAAATCCAGCAACGGCGCATCCGGGCACTTGCGTTCGCCGGTGCCGCGATCGCGCTGCCACCGATCCTCGTCGAGGTGTGGTGGCGGGATCGCCGCAGACCGGCACCGACGGCACACTGACTCCACGCTCCCCACCCTGATCGTGGCAAATGAGTGCGTCACTCTCCTAGAGATTTGGCGAGAAGGATCTCCAGTGGTTCGCCCGGTAGCAGGAGGCATCCGCGGTCGACGTAACCCAGGCGGCGGTATAGATGCTGGGCTTCTTCGCTCGCCAGGGTTGATGTCATCACCGAGCCATGGCCCGCTGCCCGCTGCTGGTTCTCCCAGTGCTGGATCAGCCGCGTGCCGAGGCCTTTGCCGCGGTGCTGCTCGAGAACGAACAACATGTTCATGAAGGGGATTTCGTCCCAGAAGAGGCCCCACCTGAGCCATCCCTGGATGGACGTGTCTTCCACGGCAACGGTGACTCGACCGACCTCGATGACCCTGTGGAGCTCCATCCGGTCGATGTGAAGATCCGCCTGGACGAGGAACGACACATCCCGGTTGTCTGCCACACGCAAGTCGATCGCCATGGAAGGACGATGACACAGGTCGCCTGCGACCCGTGTCCGTACATCGGCAGTTCCGGACACCACCGGGGCTTGGCTAATATCACCGTGGGTAGTCGGTGATTCCTGTGTGCTGGCGGCGACTCGGCCGTCAGCCTGCTGCTGACTTGCGGATGTCGGTGACCGGTGTGTACTCGGTGGCGTACGCGGCTCTGCGCTGCAGCCCGTACGCCGACACCCGGCACCGAACCAACCTCGGCACCGGCAACGACCCGCATCCTCGTCGACCCTCGGCAGGGGCCCCGGTGCGAACGCGACCGGGGGTTCCTGTGCCGGGTCGGAGGTGTCGGGGTGCGTGGGTCCGCGGCCGGGTCAGGTCAGTGTCGGCGCAGCGCTGCCGCGAGGGTCGCAGCCCGGCCGGCGACGGCGGCCGACTGCTCGGCGAACGAGGCCGCGGTGCGGTCGCCACCGCTCATCGCGCCCTGCGCGACCCTGGTGTGCACGCCCTCGACGATGCACGCGGTCTTCCACCAGTTGTAGGCGACGAAGTAGTCGATCCGGGCCAGGTCGGTGCCGGTGGCGAGGCAGTACCGGGCGAGCAGCTCGTCCCGGGTCGAGAAGCCGGGCAGGACCGTGGCCGGGTCGTGCAGCGCACGGGCCGCGTCGTCGGCCTGCGCCCAGTAGACGAGCAGCTGGCCGACGTCGGCCAAGGGGTCTCCGACCGTGGTCAGCTCCCAGTCGAGCACGCCCTGCACCCGCCACCGGGAGTCGAGCATGCAGTTGTCGAGGCGGAAGTCGCCGTGCACGATCCCCGAGCGGGACTGCTCGGGAGCCGCGGCCACGAGATGCTCGTACGCGGTCTGCAGATCGGGCAGGTCGCGGATTCTGGTCCGGCGCCAGTTCTCGTGCCAGCGCCCGAGCTGGCGGGTGAGGTAGTCACGGCGGTGGGCCAGGCCCCCGAGCCCGATG
Source organism: Micromonospora sp. DT178 (assembly GCF_049841695.1). NCBI lineage: Bacteria > Bacillati > Actinomycetota > Actinomycetes > Micromonosporales > Micromonosporaceae > Micromonospora > Micromonospora sp. DT178. The sequence continues at coordinate 15,982 of NZ_JBNCKV010000004.1, read as the reverse complement.
ACCTCCGGCCCGAGCCCGTGCAGGGCCACGAGGGCGTCGACGATCGCGGGGCCGATGAGCGCGCGGTCGGCCTCGGTGGTGAGCCGCTCGACGTCGGCGGGGCTGCGCAGGATCGTGCCGTCGAGGTGCTCGAGCACGACGAGAGGGGCGGCGGCCACCTCGCCCGTCTCCTCGACGGCGAGCACTCGCGGCGCCGGGAGGTGGCCATGCAGCCCACGCAGGATCCGCGCCTCGCGCAGCACGTCGTGCGCGGTGGCCGGGTGGTCTCCGAGCGGTGGGCGTCGCAGCACGACGACGTGGCCGACCGCGTCGGTGGTCCGGTAGGTGAGGTTGGAGCGTCCCCCGGCGATGAGCTCGTGCCGCAGGTTCCCCTGCAGCTCGGGCACCGCGCGGCTGAGCCAGGCGTCGACCCCCGCCGGGAGCCCGGGGTGTCGGGGGGTGCCGCTCGGGGCCGGACCGGTCCGGGCATGACCTGCTGCCGTCATGGGAGCGCCTCCTCGCGGTTGATGCGACCCTAGCAAGCGCTTGGCCGCCTAGGTGCGTCGTGTCGTACGCCGGACGTGGGCGCCCCGGGCGGCGGGCCGGCCGCGCTCAGTGGCGGGCGAGAATCCCGTCGAGGTACACCGAGACGAGGTCGTCGGCGAAGGTCGCCATCGAGTACGACCGGGTCGGCTTGAACCAGCGGACCGAGAGCCACAGCGAGTCGCGCAGCATGCCGTGCAGCACGCGCACCGGGATGTCGTCGCGGAAGTCGCCGCTGGCGATGCCGGCCTCGAGCACCTGGATCCAGGCCCGCTGGATCGAGGTGGCCGACTCGCGGATGTGCTCGTAGCCCTCGATTGTGGGCAGGTAGGTGCTCGAGTTCTGGTATATCTCAGTCGCGTGCGGGTGGGCCTCGATGTTGGCCAGCGAGCTCGTCACCAGCTCGCGTAGCTGGGTGGCCGGGTTCTCCCCGGACGCCAGCACCTTGGCGTAGCGGTCGGTCAGGTCGGTCAGGTAGTCCGAGATGATCGCGTCGACCATCTCGTCCTTGGACTTGAAGTGGTGGTAGAGGCTGCCCGAGAGGATGCCGACCGAGTCGGCGATCTCGCGGACGGTCGTGGCGCCGATTCCCTTGGCGGCGAACAGGTGCGCAGCGTTGTCGAGGATGACCGAGCGGCGGTCCTGGGTGGTCGACATCTGGGATGCTCCCGGTTCCTCGGGCGTTGTCGGTCAAGCGCTTGTTATACCACTCGACGCCTCCCGCGTACGTATAGGTGAGGATCTTCCTTGACCGGGCAGGTGGCGTCGCCTACCGTACAGCCAACCAAGCGCTCGTTCGGTTGCGCGGGGGTTCGCGCTCCGACCCCGATCGCCGAAAGGGGCTGCCCGCATGCCCGACCCGATCCACACCGCCCTGCCCGGCCACGGGCCCGGTCATCCACCCGCCTCCAGGCCCGACGAGGGGGCCGGCCTGCTCGCCGGCCGCGTCGTCATCGTCACCGGCGCCGCCAACGGGTTGGGGGCGGCATACGCGCGCGGCATCGCCGCGGCCGGGGCCCACGTGGTCGCCGTCGACGTCGACGAGCAGGGCCTCGAGCGGCTCGGCGGACAGCTCGCCGCGGCGGGTGGCCGTGGCTCGATCAGGGTCGCCGATGTCGCGGACTGGGCGACCGCGCACGACCTCGTGCGCGACTGCCTCGCCGAGCACGGCCGGATCGACGGTCTCGTCAACAACGCTGGCGTCTTCGCCATGGCGCACGCCGGCACCGAGTCCGAGGCCACGGTGCGCCGGATGCTGGAGGTCAACGTGCTCGGCGCCATCGCCTGGGGCGACGCCGCGATCGCGGCGATGCGCACCCAGGGCCACGGGGTCCTGGTCAACGTCACCTCGGGCGAGCAGATGGGCCGTGCCGAGACGGCCGTGTACGGGGCGACGAAGGCGGCGATCGCCACGCTCACCTACGCGTGGGCAGCCGAGCTCGCCGAGGCCGGGATCCGCGTCAACGCGATCTCCCCGAACGCGCAGACCCGGATGGCCGAGGTGCTCGAGCAGTTCCGCGGTGCCCCGAGCGGGCAGAACGCGGGGATCGTCCCCGAGGCCAACGTGCCACTGCTGATCTACCTGCTCTCTGACCTCAGCGCCGAGCTGACCGGCCAGGTGCTGCGCTCCAACGGTCCCGAGCTCATGCTGACGACCCACCCGGCGCTGGCCGACCCCGTGCTGCGGCACGCGGCGTGGACCCCGGAGCGGATCGCCGAGGCCGTCACGACGCGGCTGCGGCCGCACCTGGCGCCCCTCGGCGTACGCCGGGTGCGCACCGAATACCTCGACTGACCCGACGTCCGACACCCGTCCGACCCCGAACCGGCAGGGGGCCCGATGTCCGCCACGATCAACCCGCTCTGCGTCAGCGGCATGGCCGCGATGTCCTGGGCCCTGCCCGAGGAGATCGCGATGTACCGGCGTACCGGCACCGACCTCGTCGGTCTGCAGTGCGGCAAGGTCGCCGCCTTCGGCGTGCCGGCCCTCGGCGACCTGCTCGCCGAGCACGACGTACGGCTCGGCTACCTCGTGCACGGCTTCACCGCCCAGCCGGACGACGAGTCGGGCTGGACGCGGCAGGTCGCGGCGCTGCGGGCCGGCGTCGTCGACGCCCGTACGCTCGGGGCCGACCTCGTCTATCTCACGTCGGGCCCCTCGGCGCACCTGACGTGGGAGGAGGCGGCCGAGCGGTTCGCCGAGCGGATCGCCCCGGTCGTGGCCACCGCCCGTGAGCACGGGGTGCGCCTCGGCGTGGAGAACACCCTGCCGGTCAGGTGCGACCTCAGCTTCACGCACACCGCGCGGGACGCCCTCGCCCTGGCCGACCTCTGCGGCATCGGCGTCTGCCTCGACCTCTACTGCTGCTGGCAGGAGCGGGGCCTGACCGCCCTGGTCCGCGAGCGGGTCGCGCAGATCGAGATCCTGCAGGTGTCCGACTTCCGGGTCGGCACCTCGACGTTCCCGAACCGCTGGGTGCCCGGGGACGCCGACCTGCCGATGGCCGGCCTGCTGGGGGGCGTGCTGCGGGCCGGCTACACCGGCATCGTCGACGTGGAACTGCTCGGCCCGGCCATCGAGGCCGAGGGGGCCGAGTCGGCGGTGACCCGCTCGATCACGTGGCTGCGCGAGCAGATCGCGGCGGCGCGTCCCTGAGCGCTCAGGGCACGTCCGCCCATCGCGGCGCGCGCCTGGCGACGAACGCGGCCGCGCCCTCGGCGGCATCCGGCCCGGCGAGCAGCTCGAGGGTCGCGAGTCGGTTGGCCGCGGCGAGGTCGCGCTCGCGGGTGTCCAGGCTCAGGTGCATGAGCCGCTTGGTCGCCAGCACCGCGGCCGGAGAGTGGGTCGCGATCCGGGCGCCGAGCCCGAGCGCGCGCGGGAGGACCTCGTCGGCGGGGACCACGGCGTTGACCAGGCCCAGCTCGTGGGCCCGGGCCGCCGTGAGCGGCGCCGCCGTCAGCCCGAGTTCGAGGGCGACGGCGACCGGCAGGCGGCGGGGCAGCTCGGTGCCGCCCTCGGAGGCGGCGATGCCGCGCCCCACCTCGGGCAGCGCGAAGTAGGCGTGCTCTGCCGCGACGACGAGGTCGCAGGCGAGGGCGAGCTCGAAGCCGCCGCCGACGGCGGGCCCGTTGACCGCGGCGATGACCGGCTTGCGGTAGCCGCCGCGCAGTAGCGTGAGCGGACTGCGGGCCACGTCGACCAGGCGCCCCTCGGCCGCGGCGCGCAGGTCCATTCCGGCACTGAAGGACAGCTCGCCGGTGCCGGTCAGCACGACGGCGCGCACGCCCGGGTCCGCGTCGTACCCGAGCAGGGCGTCGGTCATCGCCAGGAGGGTCTCGGGGTCGAGGGCGTTACGCACCTGCGGCCGGTTGATCCTGATGACACCCACCGCGTCGACGCGTTCGCACACGACCGTGTCCATCGCCCACCTCCTTCGCGTCAGGGGCTTGACCCGCTCCCGAGGGCTGTTAGTCTACCAACCAAGCGCTTGCTACATGGTGGCCCGGCCACGGACGGCCGGCACGCGACTCGCCTATCGCACCGCTCGCCACCGCGCTCGAGCAGTGCCCCGAGACGGAACGATGAGGGACACATGGCCGACAAGACTCTGACAACCCGCGACGTCGTGTCGCGGCTCGGATCCGGGATGACCATCGGCATCGGGGGATGGGGCTCACGGCGCAAGCCCATGGCCCTCGTGCGTGAGATCCTGCGCTCCGACCTCAAGGACCTGACCGTGGTCAGCTACGGCGGGCCGGACGTCGGCCTGCTCTGCGCCGCGGGCAAGGTCAGGAAGGTCGTCTTCGGTTTCGTCTCGCTCGACAGCATCGCCCTCGACCCGCACTTCCGCGCCGCGCGGCAGAAGGGCGCCGTCGAGACCGCCGAGTACGACGAGGGCATGCTCCAGTGGGGGCTGTACGCCGCCGGCATCCGCCTGCCCTTCCTGCCGACCCGCGCCGGGCTCGGGTCGGACGTCCTCAAGCACAATCCCGACCTCAAGCTCGTCCAGGACCCGTACGGCACCGAGCAGCTCGTGGCCATGCCGCCGCTGCGCCTCGACGCGGCCCTCGTGCACATGAACCGCGCCGACGCCCAGGGCAACGGCCAGTTCCTCGGGCCCGACCCGTACTTCGACGACCTCTACTGCCTCGCCGCCGACCAGGCCTTCATGTCCTGCGAGCGGATCGTGCCCACGGCCGAGCTCAGCGCCGCCGGGCACTCGGCGACCATCAAGATCAACCGTCAGCTCGTCGCCGGCGTCGTCGAGACCCCGAACGGGGCGCACTTCACCTCCTGCGTCCCCGACTACGAGCGCGACGAGGCCTTCCAGCGCGAGTACGTCAAGGCCGCCGGCGACCCACAGGCCTGGGCCAAGTTCGAGAAGCGGTACCTGTCCGGTACGGAAGATGACTACCAGGCGGCCGTCGTCGCCCGAGCCGAGGAGGTCGCATGAGCAGCACCGTCACCGAGCCCGCGGACCAGCCCACGGGTAGCGCCACCACTGCCGACGCGCCGGTGACCCGCGCCGAGTACTGCGCGGTCGCCGTGGCGGACGCGTTCGCCGGCGACGGCGAGTCCATTGCCAGCGCCTTCGGCACGATCCCGGCCATCGGCGTCCGCCTCGCCCGGCTCACCGTCGCCCCCGACCTGCTGCTCACCGACGGTGAGGCCCACTTCGTCTCCGGCACCTGGCAGATCGGCGCGGACCCGCACGCCACCGAGGGCGTCGTCGTCGAGGGCTGGAGCCCGTTCCGCACGATCTTCGACCTCGTCTGGCACGGAAAGCGGCACGTCATGATGATCCCGGTCCAGATCGACGGGCACGGCAACACCAACATCTCGGCCATCGGCGACTACGCCAAGCCCAAGGTCCAGCTGCTCGGCGTGCGCGGCGCCCCCGGCAACAGCGTCTACCACCCGACCAGCTACTGGGTGCCCCACCACTCCACGCGCAGCTTCGTCCGGACCGTCGACATGGTCTCCGGCGTCGGCACCGACAGCGCCCGCGCCGCCGGCCCGGCCGCGAGCGCGTACCACGACCTGCGCCGGGTCGTCTCCAACCTCGCGGTCCTCGACTTCGGCGGTCCCGACGGCGCGATGCGCCTGCTCAGCCTGCACCCCGGCGTCACGCTCGAGGAGGTCCGTGCGGCCACCGGCTGTGACCTGCACATCGAGGGCGAGGTCCCGGCCACCCGCGAGCCGAGTGCCGAGGAGCTGCGCCTCATCCGCGAGGTCATCGACCCCCGCTCGCTGCGCGACCGCGAGATCCCCGCATGAGCCGGGCCCCCGGGCCGCACCCGAGGCTGCGCACCCGGGCGACCGACCTGTTCGGGGTGCGGTACCCGATCGTCCAGACCGGCATGGGCTACGTCTCCGACGTGCGCCTGACCACCGCGACGGCCAACGCCGGTGGGCTGGGCATCCTCGCGGCCGGCCTGCTGTCCTACGACGAGCTCGTCGTGGCCGTCGAACAGATCCAGGCCGGCACGGACGCGCCGTTCGGCGTCAACATCCGCGCCGACCAGCCCGACGTCGTCAAGCGCATCGACCTGCTCGTCTCGGCCGGCGTCAAGGTCGCCTCCTTCGCCCTGGCGCCCAAGCAGGAGCTCATCGCCAGGTGCAAGGACGCCGGCCTCGTCGTCGTCCCGTCGATCGGCGCGCGCCGCCACGCCGAGAAGGTCGCCGCGTGGGGCGCCGACGCCGTCATCGTGCAGGGCGGTGAGGGTGGCGGCCATACCGGCGGGGTGCCCACCAGCCTGCTGCTGCCCCAGGTCGTCGACGCCGTCGACATCCCGGTCATCGGCGCCGGTGGCTTCTTCGACGGCCGAGGCCTCGTCGCCGCGCTCGCCTACGGCGCCGAGGGCGTCGCCATGGGCACCCGCTTCCTGCTCACCAGCGACTCGCCGGTCCAGCCGTCGGTCAAGGACGTCTACCTGTCCAAGACGGTCAACGACACCGTCCTGACCCTGCAGGTCGACGGCGTGCCGCAGCGCGTGCTGCGCGCCGGCACGATAGCGGAGCTGGAGCGCACCTCCGTCCCCGGCCGACTGCTGCGGGCCGTGCGCAACGCCGTCGCCTTCCAGAAGCTGTCCCGCACGCCGTGGGGCGACATGGTCCGAGAGGGCCTGGCCATGCGCAAGGCTCACGCCCTGACGTGGAGCCAGGTCGTCATGGCGGCCAACGCTCCGATGCTCTACCGGTCGGCCCTGATCGAGGGCAGGACCGACGTCGGCGTCATGGCCACCGGCCAGGTCGTCGGACTCATCGACGACGTCCCGAGCGTCGCCGAGCTCATCGACCGCATCATCGACGAGGCCACCCGGACCCTCGACCGCCTCGGCGTGCCCGCGCCGGTCGCGTCGGCCCCGGCCCTGCACGAGGAGGACTAGTCATGGGAGCACTGCAGGGACGGGTCGTCGTCGTCACCGGCGCCGGCCGCGGCCTCGGCCGTGAGCACGCGCTGCTCGCCGCCGCCGAAGGTGCCTCTGTCGTCGTCGCCGACACCGGCGCCGGCGCCGACGGCACCGGCAGCGACCCCTCGGTCATCGAGGCCGTCGCCGCCGAGATCACGACCGCCGGCGGGCGGGCCGTGGCCAGCACCGCGGACGTCGCCACCACCGAGGGCGCCCGCGAGCTGCTCGCGCTCGCCCGCGACTCGTACGGGCGCGTCGACGGCCTCGTCAACAACGCCGGCATCCTGCGGGACCGGATGTTCGTGAACATGAGCGAGGACGACTGGGACGCGGTGATCCGCGGCCAGCTGCGCTCGACGTTCGCGCCGAGCCGGGTGTTCGCCGACCACTGGCGCACCGAGTCCAAGGCCGGCAACCAGCCGGTCGCCTCGATCGTCAACGTCTCCTCGACCTCGGGGCTCATCGGCGCCGTCGGGCAGACGAACTACGGCGCGGGCAAGGCCGGCATCGCCGCCCTCACCGTCATCCTCGCCGAGGAGATCGGCCGCTACGGCGTACGCGTCAACGCGATCGTCCCGGTCGCGCGCACCCGGATGACCCAGGACCTGCCCGGCATCGGCGAGCTGGTCGCCGCCCCGGCCGACCCCGCCGCGTTCGACGTCTACCACCCGGGCAACGTCTCCCCGCTCGTCGCCTGGCTGCTCACCGCCGACGCGGCGGTGACGGGCGAGGTGTACTACGCCAAGGGTGGCGAGATCCGTCGCTTCGCACCGTGGAGCTACGACTGGACCATCGACAAGGGTGCCCGCTGGAGCGTCGAGGAGATCGCGAAGGAGATGGCCGCCCGTGTCTGACACCGGTCACACCAACGCCGCCGACTGGGCCGGCCCCGCCCACGGGCTGCTCTCCGGGCGCGCGGTGCTCGTCACCGCCGCGGCCGGCACCGGCATCGGCTTCGCGACGGCGCGCCGCGCCGCCGAGGAAGGCGCGCGTGTCGCCGTCAGCGACCGACACGAGCGCCGCCTCGCCGAGTCGGTCGACGAGATCGAGCGCCTCACCGGGACCCGGCCGCTCGGGGTGCCCTGCGACGTCACCGACCAGGTCCAGCTCGACCGCCTCATGGACACCGTCGCCGCCAAGCTCGGCGGCATCGACGTGCTCGTCAACAACGCCGGCCTCGGCGGCACCGCGGCGGTGCAGGACATGACCGACGACCAGTGGGACTCCGTCCTGTCGGTGACGCTGACCTCGACCTTCAAGGCGACCCGGTCGGTGCTGCGGCACATGATCCCGGCCGGCAGGGGGGTCATCGTCAACAACGCCTCCGTCATCGGCTGGCGCGCGCAGAAGGGGCAGGCGCACTACGCCGCGGCCAAGGCCGGCGTCATGGCGCTGACCCGGTGCGCGGCCCTCGACGTCGCCGAGCACGGCATCCGGGTCAACGCGGTGTCCCCGAGCATCGCGATGCACGCCCACCTCGCCAAGGTGACCAGTGACGAGATGCTCGCCCAGCTCTCGGCCCAGGAGGCCTTCGGCCGGGCCGCGACGCCGTGGGAGATCGCCAACGTCATCGTCTTCCTCGCCAGCGACTACTCCTCGTACATGACCGGCGAGGTCGTGTCCGTCTCGAGCCAGCACCCGTGACCGTCCGGGCGTGCCGGCGACCCGCGCTGGCGCGTACCGATGAACGAAAGGAGCCCGTCGTGGCCAACCCCGACGCGCAGGGCGTCACCGGCGTCCCCTTCCGCCTCGACGTCGAGCGCGGCAAGATCCGCGAGTTCGCGCTGGCCACCGGAGCGGCCGACGCGGCCTACCTGCGGGAGGAGGACCCGGTCGTACAGCCGACGTTCCTCACGACGACCTTCTTCTGGCAGGGCGAGGACGCCAACCCGTGGTCCGCGGTCGAGCTCGACCCGCAGCGCGGCCTGCACGCCGAGCAGCAGTACACCTTCTTCGGCGAGCCGCCGCGCGCCGGGACCAGGCTCACCTGCCAGTCGCGCATCGGCGAGATCTACACCAAGGTGGGGCGCCGCGGCGGTGAGATGACCTTCGCCGTGATGTACACCGACTTCCGCGACGAGACCGGGCGTCTCGTCGCCCAGGCCAAGCTCACCGGTGTCGAGACGGCCCGCCCGCCGGACACCGGGGCCGCGACGCAGGACGGAGCTTCCGCATGAGCGACACGACCGCCACCACCGTGCCCGGCACGACCGAGGTCAGCCTGCCCGTCCCGGCGACCCCGCCGGCGCGTACCCACGGCCCGGTGACCCGCACCGACTTCGTCCGCTACCAGGGCGCCTCGGGTGACATGAACCCGATCCACCACGACGAGGTCTTCGCCAGGGCCGCCGGGTTCCCGAGCCCCTTCTCGGTGGGCATGTGGCAGGCCAGCCTGCTCGGCACCTACGCCACCGACTGGCTCGGCGGCCGGAACGTGCGTGACTTCCGCATCCGGTTCCTGGCCCAGGTGTGGCCGGGCGACACCCTCACTCTCGGGGGTGCACCGCTGCGCACCTACGTGATCGAGGGTGCGGACGGTCCTGAGGGCCGCGTCGACGTCGAGCTGACCTGCCGGCGGCAGACCGGCGACACGGCCGTCACCGCGTGGGCGACGTTCGTGCTGCCCGAGGCCGCCCTCGACGCCGCCGTCGGGGGCCCGACACCGGGGGCCAGCGAGCAGCCCGAGACCACCGAGGAGCAGGGATGAGCCCCACGACCCACGCGTCCGTGACGACGACCGTGCACCCCGACGGGATCGCCGAGGTCGTCGTGGACAACCCACCGGTCAACGCGCTGCCCGTGGCCGGCTGGTTCGCACTCGCCTCCGCCCTCGACGCCGCCGGCGCCGACGAGTCGGTGCGGGTCGTCGTGCTGCGCGCCGAGGGCCGCGGCTTCAACGCCGGCGTCGACATCAAGGAGATGCAGCACACCGACGGCTTCACCGCGCTGCTCGGCGCCAACCGCGGCTGCTACGCCGCGTTCAAGGCCGTCTACGAGTGCCCCGTCCCGGTCGTCACCGCCGTCAACGGCTTCTGCCTCGGGGGCGGCATCGGCCTGGTCGGCAACTCCGACATCATCGTCGCCTCCGACGACGCCACCTTCGGCCTGCCCGAGGTCGACCGCGGCGCCCTCGGCGCCGCCACCCACCTGTCCCGGATGGTGCCCCAGCACCGGATGCGCGCCATGGTCTACACCTCGGCCACGGCCACCGCCCAGGAGCTGCACGCGTACGGCTCGGTCCACAGCGTCGTACCCCGCGAGCAGCTGCGCGAGGCGGCGTTCGCCGTCGCGACCCAGATCGCCGGGAAGGACCCCACCGTCATCCGGGCCGCGAAGGCCTCGCTCAACGGCATCGACCTGTGGGACGTCAACCGCAGCTACCGCTTCGAGCAGGGCTTCACCTTCGAGCTCAACCTCACCGGGGTCGCCGACCGGATCCGCGACGAGTTCGCCGGCACCGACAAGGCGGCGCGCCCGGGCAGCGAGGGCTGAGCCGTGCGTGCGATGGTCGTCCGTGAGCTCGGGGGTCCCGAGGTGCTCACGCTCACGGACGGACCGCAGCCGCGGCCCGGCCCTGGGCAGGTGCTCGTCGACGTCGTCGGCGCCGGGGTGAACTTTCCCGACGGCCTCATCGTCGCCGGCACCTACCAGACCAGGCCGGAGCTGCCGTTCGTGCCCGGCTGCGAGGTCGCCGGCACGGTCGCGGCGCTCGGCGACGGGGTGGCCGGCCCGCCCGTCGGCACCCGCGTCATCGGCTTCTGCGGCGTCGGCGGCTACGCCACGCAGGTGCTCGTCGACGCCCACATGGTCCACCCGTTGCCCGAGGGCATCGACCTCGTCGAGGCCAGCACGATTCCCGTCGTCTACGGCACGTCCTACCACGGGCTCGTCGACCGGGCCGGCCTCGCCGCCGGCGAGACGCTGCTCGTGCTCGGCGCCTCCGGCGGCGTCGGCCTCACCGCCGTGCAGATCGGCAAGGCCCTCGGCGCGACCGTGATCGCGGCCGCCTCGAGCGAGGACAAGCGTGAGCTGTGCCTGGCGCACGGGGCCGACCACGCCATCAGCTACGACGACCTGACGGCGACGGTACGCGAGCTGACCGGCGGCGCCGGTGCCGACGTCGTCCACGACCCCGTCGGCGGCGACGCCGCCACCGCCGCGCTGCGCACCCTCTCGTGGGCCGGGCGGTTCCTCACCGTCGGCTACGCGGCCGGCGACATCCCGCAGGTCAAGCTCAACCGTCTGCTGCTCACCGAGGGCGCGGTGCTGGGCGTCCTCTGGGGCGCCTGGGCCAGGCGCAACCCGCAGGCGAACGCCGCGAACATGACGACGCTGCTCGAGTGGATCGCCGCCGGCCGGCTGAGGCCACACGTCAGCGAGGTCCTCCCGCTGGAGGAGGCCGCCCGCGCGCTCGGCACCGTGCTGAACCGTGGCGCCCGCGGCAAGATCGCCCTCCGGATGAAAGCAGGCGAGGAATGAAGGTGGCTGACGCGACCGAGCTGACCCAGATGGACCTCGGCCCCGGCCCGCGCTCGATCGAGCTGCTCGCGACGTTGCGCACGTTCATGGCCGAGCACGTCTACCCCGCCGAGAAGGTGTACGCCGCCGAGCTCGGCGCCGCGGCCCGCGAGAACGGGGGAGTGTCGCACGTCCTGCCGCCGGTCGTCGAAGAGCTGAAGGACACGGCGCGCAAGCTGGGCCTGTGGAACCTCTTCCTGCCTGACCTGTCGGGCCTCACCAACGTCGAGTACGCCTACCTGGCCGAGGAGACCGGACGCTCGCCCTACCTCGCCCCCGAGGCGCTCAACTGTGCCGCGCCGGACACGGGCAACATGGAGCTGCTGCACATGTTCGGCACGCCCGAGCAGAAGCAGCGGTGGCTCACCCCGCTGCTCGCGGGCACGATGCGTTCCGGCTTCGCGATGACCGAGCCGGACGTGGCCTCCTCCGACGCGCGCAACATCTCCACCTCGATCGTGCGCGACGGCGACGGGTACGTCATCAACGGACGCAAGTGGTGGACGACCGGCGCGGCGGACCCGCGCTGCGACATCCTCGTGCTGATGGGCAAGACGGACCCGGAGGCGGCCGTCCACCGTCAGCAGTCCATGGTTCTCGTGCCGGTCGACACCCCCGGGGTGACGGTCGTGCGCTCGCTGCCGATCTTCGGCTACCACGACCAGCACGGCCACTGCGAGATCCGGTTCGACGACGTACGGGTGCCGGTGACGAACCTGCTCGGCGCCGAGGGCGACGGTTTCGCGATCGCCCAGGCCCGCCTCGGCCCGGGCCGCGTCCACCACGCGATGCGCTGCCTCGGCATGGCCGAGCGGGGCCTCGAGCTCATGGTGCGCCGGACGATGGCCCGCGAGGCGTTCGGCGGTCCGATCTCCGATCAGGGCGTGGTGCGCAACTGGATCGCCGAGTCCCGCATGGAGATCGAGCAGGCCCGCCTGCTCGTGCTCAAGGCGGCGTGGCTCATCGACCGGGTCGGGGCCCGGGGCGCCGCGACCGAGATCGCCGCGATCAAGATCGTCGCGCCGCGGGTCGCCCGCAACGTGCTGGACCGTTCGATCCAGGCACACGGCGGCGGTGGGGTCACCGACGACTTCCCGATCGCCCGGATGTGGGCCAGCGCCCGGATCCTCGGCATCGCCGACGGCCCGGACGAGGTGCACCTGCGCACGGTGGCGCGCACGCAACTACGCCGCTACCGGGAAACGGCGCCGACGGGCGCCGCCGAGACGGAACGGGGCTGAGATGGACCTGACCTGGTCGGCGCAGGACGAGCAGTTCCGTGCGGAGGCCCGCGAGTGGCTCGCCGCGAACGTGCCACGGCAGCCGCTGCCCTCCGGGGACACCGCGGAGGGCTTCGCCGCGCACCTGGAGTGGGAGCGGACGCTGCACGCGGACCGGTGGTCGGTCGTGTCGTGGCCCAGGGAGTACGGCGGCCGCGAGGCCTCGATATGGCAGTGGCTCATCTTCGAGGAGGAGTACTACCGGGCCGGTGCGCCGCAGCGGGTGACGCAGAACGGCATCTTCCTGCTGGCCCCGACGATCTTCGAGTTCGGCACGAAGGAGCAGCAGGACGAGCTGTTGCCGCGGATGGCGGCGGCGCAGGACCTGTGGGCCCAGGGCTGGTCGGAGCCGGGCGCGGGCAGCGACCTGGCGGGGATCCGGTCCCAGGCGGTGCGGGACGAGCAGGCCGGCGGGTGGCGCCTGAGCGGGCAGAAGACGTGGTCGACCCGGGGCGCGTTCTGCACCCACCTGTTCGGGTTGTTCCGCACCGACCCGCAGGCCGCGCGGCACCGGGGACTGACGTACTTCCTCGTGCCGCTGGACATTCCCGGCGTGACGGTGCGCGGCTTCGACCGGCTCGACGGTGACGAGGGCTTCGCCGACGTGTTCTTCGAGGACGCGTTCGTACCGGACTCGGCGCTTCTCGGCGGCGTCCACCAGGGCTGGTCGGTCGCGATGTCGACGACCGGGTCGGAGCGGGGACTGACGCTGCGCTCACCGGGTCGGTTCCTCAAGGCGGCCGACGCGCTCGTGGCGCTCGCGGGCGAGCGGGCCGAGGCGGCGACCGATCTGCTCCGCGACCGGGTGGCGCGCTCGTGGATGCGGGCGCACGCCTACCAGCAGTTCACGCTCGCGCAGGTCACCGACATCGTCGAGGGGCGCCCGGCCGGTGCCCGGTCGAGCCTCAACAAGGTCTTCTGGTCCGAGCTGGACATCGCGTTGCACGAGACGGCGCTGGAACTGCTCGGTCCGGACGCGCTCGTCGACGGCCCCTGGACCCGCGGCTACCAGTTCTCGCTGTCGGGCCCGATCTACGCGGGCACCAACGAGATCCAGCGCAACATCATCGCCGAGCGCCTGCTCGGTCTGCCGAGGAGGTGACCAGGCGTGCGTTTCGCTCCGAGTGACGAGCAGCGTGAGCTCGAGGCGGTCGTCCGTCAGGTGCTCACCGAACGGTGCCCGCCGGAGACGGTGCGCGCCGGAGCCGGGTCGGCGCGGGTGGCCTCGCTGGCCGAGAGCCTGGCCGGCCTCGGCGTGGCGGGGCTGCTCGTGGCCGAGGACGACGGAGGGCTGGGCCTGGACGAGAGCCATCTCGTGTCGGTCTTCGCGCAGATCGGGTACGCCGCCGCCCCGCTGCCGCTCGCGGCGACCCTCGCGGTCGCTCCGGCGGTGCTTGTCGCGGGCGCCCCGGACCTGCTGGCGCGCCTTGTCGAGGGGTCTCTCACGGTCGGTGCCGACCCTGCGGTGACCGGGCGGGTCGCGTTCGGTTCGGGTGTCGACCTGGTGCTGAGCGGCGGCTTCGGCGGGACCGGGCGCATCGAGGTTCTCGACGTGTCCGAGGCGACGGCCTCGGCGTCGCCGTCGGTGGACTTCGCGCTGGACCTGACCGGGTACGCGGGCGCGCGGCTCGTGGCGACCGTGGACGACCCGCAGGTGGTGAGGCTGGCATGGGAGCGGGGAGTGCTGGCGGCCTCGGCCGAGCTCATCGGGCTGTCCCGACGGATGCTCGACCTCACGGTCGAGCACGTGCGCACCAGAGAGCAGTTCGGGGTGCCGATCGGAAGCTTCCAGGCGGTCAAGCACCACCTCGCCACGGCGCTGCTGCAACTGGAGTTCGCCGCGCCGGTGGTGGCGACGGCCGGGTTCGAGCTGGCCGCGGGCGTCCCGGGCCGGCTGCGCTCACTGGCGACGGCCAAGGCGTTGGCGTCCGAGGCGGCCCACGTCGTGGGGCGGGCCGCTCTGCAGTGCCACGGCGCGATCGGGTACACGACCGAGTACGACCTGCAACTGTTCCTCAAGCGGTCGTGGGCGCTGGAGTCGTCGTGGGGCAGCTCCGCCTGGCATCGGGCGGCCCTGCTGGAGGACCTCGGTGTCGGCCTGACCGGCGCGCGACCCGCGTCCTGACCGCTGGCCCCGCAGGCACTCGACGGTGCCCCGCCGGCCGGCCCATGACCCGCACGACGTGCACCCGACCCAGGGCGAGAAGGAGACGCAGATGAGCGAGACCAGCGGCGCGGCGGTGGAGGTCGTCCGGTACGAGACGCGGGGGCCGGTGGCCGTCGTGACGATGAACCGGCCGGAGTACCGCAACGCGCAGAACTCGGCGATGACCTACGCCCTCGACGACGCGTTCTACCGGGCGGCCGCCGACGACGAGGTGAAGGTCATCGTCCTGGCGGGTGCGGGCAAGCACTTCTCGGCCGGCCACGACATCGGCACGCCGGGTCGCGACATCGACTCGTCGTTCGACCGGCGCGCCGGCCTGTGGTGGGACCACGTCGGAAAGGCCGGGGTGGACAGCCGGTTCGCCCGCGAGTCCGAGGTGTACCTCGGGATGTGCCGCCGCTGGCGTGAGCTGCCCAAGCCGATGATCGCCATGGTGCAGGGAGCGTGTGTCGCCGGTGGCCTCATGCTCGCCTGGGCGTGCGACCTGATCGTTGCCTCGGACGACGCGTTCTTCGCCGACCCGGTCGTGCGCATGGGGATCCCCGGGGTCGAGTACTTCGCCCACCCGTGGGTGCTGGGTCCGCGGTTCGCCAAGGAGTTCCTCTTCACCGGCGACCGGATGCCGGCGGCCCGCGCGGCCGAGCTGGGCATGGTCAACCGGGTTGTCGCCAGGGACGATCTCGAGGCGGAGGTCATGGGGCTCGCCGCACGGATCGCACAGATGCCGCGCCTGGGTCTCGCGCTGACCAAGAGGGCGGTCAACCAGGCCGAGGACCTCATGGGCCTGCGGGACGGGATGGATTCGGTGTTCGGGCTGCACCACGCGGCCCACGCGCACAACGCCGAGGTGGGCAATGATCCCCTCGGCGGCCAGGACGCCCGGAGCATGCGTGACGCCGCGAGAGGCGAAGGGTGATCCTGCGGTACCGCCCTCTGGTAGCGACGCTGCCCCGGGCAGGTCACCACGGTGCATGCCACCTTTCAAACGATCTTCAACTAGGAGAAGGGTCGTCGAAGCGCGATGAACATCGTCGTACTCGTCAAGCAGGTGCCTGATTCGGGCGCGGACCGCAGCCTGCGT